>JBBRUC010000045.1:0-32604 GCA_038248205.1 Thermoanaerobaculia bacterium | reverse complement strand
GAGCCGCGATCATTTCGAGGTCGAGGATGTTGAGCGGTGGCCGGTCGAGGATGAGGGTGGCGACCCGTCCGTCCACGCTGCGTTCGAGTTGTACCGGCTGGCTCAAGTTTTCTCCTCCGCGCGACGGCGGGCCGCCGCGGCAAAATCGTCCCAGAGCGTACGCTGCACGGGAAGGTCGATCAGGTTTTCCGGATGCCACTGCACCGCGCGCAACCACCAGGCGTCGGCATCGGCCGTGCGGTCGATCTCCACGGCCTCGATTAGGTCGTCTCCGGCGACGGCGATCGGCCGCAAGCCGGTGCCGAGTCTCTTGACCGCCTGATGGTGGCGGCTGTTGACCCCCGTGGGCGTTCCGTTGCTCGGGGCCAGCAGGGCACCGAACGCCGAGTCGGGCGCCGTGATGCGCAGGTCGTGGGCGATCGTTGCGTGCGGAACCCCACCCTCGGGCGCGGCGTGCCTCACATTCGTCGCGTGCTGGCTCGGCAGATCCTGCCAGAGCGATCCGCCGAGGAAGACGTTGATCACCTGAAGGCCGCGACAGACGCCCCAGACCGGTAGGTGCAACTCCCGCGCGGCATCAAGGACGGACCATTCCAACTCGTCGCGGTCGGGAATCGCCTCGACCTTTCCGTCCGCCAGAACCTCCTCGCCGTAACGGGAAGGATCGACGTCGAAGCCGCCCGAGAGCACGATTCCGGAAGCGCGCGCGGCAAATGCCCCCGCCTCCGTCCGCCGGCCCGGACCGATGACGGTGATTTCGTCGTCCCGAATGCCGACGGACCGCAGGGCCACGATGTACGGTTCGGCGCTCTCCTCGGCGGAAGTGGTGAGGAGGATCACGCCCCCTCCCGCTCCACCAGGGCCGCGATCCCCATGCCGCCGGAGATGCAGAGTGTCGCGATCCCGAGCCTCTCCCCTCGCGCCGCCATGCCGTGTAGCAGGGTGACCAGGATGCGCGCGCCGGTGGCGCCGATCGGATGGCCGAGGGCGATCGCGCCGCCGTCCGGGTTGACCCGTGCCGGATCGAGCCCGAGTCCTTCGATGCAGGCGATCACCTGGCAGGCGAACGCCTCGTTCAGTTCGATCGACTCGATGTCTTGGAGCTTTCGTCCGGTTTGGGCGAGCAATTTCTCCACCGCCGGCACTGGACCGATCCCCATGATCCGAGGCTCGACGCCGACGACGCTCCAGCCCGCGAGCCGCGCCGCGATCGGTAGGCCCAGCCGCTCGGCCGCGGCGCGCGAGGCGACCATCAGCGCCGCGGCGCCATCTGTAATGCCCGAGGCGTTGCCCGCCGTGACGGCGCCCCCTTTGCGGAACACCGTCGGCAGTTTCGCGAGCGATTCGATCGTCGTGCCGTCGCGCGGGTGCTCGTCGCGCTCGACGACGAACTCCCCCTTCCTGCCCGGCACGGTGATCGGCGCAATCTCGCTGGCGAACCGGCCCGCCTTTCGCGCCCGCTCGCAACGGGTCTGGCTCTCCAAGGCCCAGGTGTCGGACGCCGCACGGCCGATCCCTTTCTCGGCGGCCAGCTCTTCGGCGGTCTCGCCCATCACCAGCTGGGACAGCGGATCGTCGAAGCCATCTTTGTACATGCCGTCGACGATCTCCCCGTGCCCCAACCGGTAGCCCGTGCGGGCGCGTAAGAGGAAGTACGGCGTGTTCGACATGCTCTCCGTGCCACCCGCGAGGATCACCTCGGCCTCGCCGAGCAAGATCGTCCGAGCGGCCGAAAGAACCGACTGCAGGCCCGATCCGCAAGCCTGGTTGACCGTAAACGCAGGGGACGTGACCGGAACGCCCACCCGGTACGAGATCTGCCGCGCCGTATTCGGCCCGCCCCCCGCCTGCCGGCCATGGCCAAAGATTGTCTGGTCGATCGAGTCACCGGAGATCCCGGCCCGCGCCAAACAGGCCGAAGCCGCCGCGGTGCCAAGATCAGCCGCGGAAAGAGAAGAGAGCACACCGCTGAATTTGCCGATCGGCGTGCGAACGGGAGAACAAAGAACGATATCGGTTGGGCTCAAAGCGTAGGGCTCCTCAAGGCGAACATTCGGACGAGCGATCCTATAACGGGGCTCGGGAAACGCCCGTGAACCCCTGGACTCGGCGACCGCAGCAATGCCGGGAGCTGGCTTCGCTTTCGCTCAAGCCAGCGGATAGGTCCATTCCGAGCCCTGAGCGTAGTCGAAGGGCGGCCGCAGGACACGGCTGGACAATCATGCGCCTTCCGGCCAGATCCTCGCTTCGACCTCTTCCCAAGACGAACCTGCTTCCGGATTCGCTTCGAGTTCTACCAACCGGGCCTGGACGATCTGTCGCTGCTAAGCAGGCAGGGCTGCCGGCTCCTGGCGATCCTCGGCAGGGAGTTCAAGTATCCTCTGTTTAAGTCCGATCGCGGCCATGAAGACAGTGTAAATGGCCTCACTAAGCGTGGCAAGCTTTGAAGTTCGCCTGGTCGATCGCAGCAATTGGCTCGTCATGGGGGTCTTCCGCTTCTTGGGAAATCGCGCCAGAATGCCTACCTGAAATCTCTCGGGCTGATGTGATGCCGATTCTGGTAGGTCGCGCCAACGAGGTATGACATGTCGAAGCTGCTATTAATCTTGCTCGCGAGTCAGCTCCTGTTCGGCTGCGCTTCAGGCGGGCAAGCCGTCGCAAAGCTGGAGCCAGGGATGACGAAGCAACAGGTTCTGGGCATTCTCGGTGCGCCAGCCGACCGCTCCTTCCAAGGGATCGACGAAGCCTGGCAATATCAGGAAGTTGCTGGATTCGGCCAATGCAAGTACACAACGGTATGGATATCTGACGGCAAACTCCTTGGCGTTTCGACCCGCCGGGGCAAAAGCGTGGCTGGTTGCGGGCTCGGTTCACGCGAAGTGGACTGGAGCCAGATGCCTTCAGGCAACGGCGGCGGCTAACTCCACTCTCTATAGGCCCTCTCGGGACCCTTCGGATCGCCCGACGAACGGCCGGTGCCGGCTTCCGGGTCGTCGGCTCCTCGGTGTCGACCACCCGGTAAGGTTCGGGCCATGTGCGCGAGCGATCACGAGACGCGACCGAACACTAGAACGCTGCGTTGAGGGCGAATTGAGACGCGAGAACCGGATTTCGCCCTCCGGGCGGGCAGTTCTGTATCACTAGGAGCGATAGGGCGATCGTTCGCTGTGACACCAGCAACGCTACGGCGGGTTGATGAGGCATTTCGGGGCGCTGACGCAACACCACGACCTCCGGACGCATCACTCGGGCCTGCCGAAACATCATCCGGACCGTGGTTCGAGAGGCGCCGGCCGGGTTCGTAGGGATGCAGCTCTTGATGCGGGTGGAGTAGAACTCGGTCGCTGCATCACAAACCCCGGTCCTGGTGATGCGGCGCGTGATCCTTGTGTTACGAAGATCGGGCGTAGCGATGCATCTTGTGGTCGCAGCGATGCATCTCGGTTTCTTTGTGATGCGCGCCTCGGTCCTGGTGGGTTAGAAGTCGGCCGTAGTGATGCAGATTCAGGTCGTAGTGGTGCAGACCTCGGTCCCAGTGATGCGTCACCTGAGCGCAGGCAACTCCGGCCGGGGTCGGGGCGCTCCTACCAAGGGGGCGCCGGGGGGGTATTGCGGCGGATCTACTGCGCTCGCTCTTCGATCGCCGGCAAATGCCCGGCGAGCGCCCCGGCGACATCGACCGCCTTGGCCCACGCCAATCCAGCGAGCAGGAGGCCGGCTACGGCGAGGGCGCGGCGAAGGGCGAGGCGGTGGACGAACCGGGCGGCAAACAGCAGAGCGGCGGCGAGCCCTAGCAGGGCGAGGCCTCCGGCGGCGGCGAACGGCTCGCGCACGGCTTGCGGCAGGGCGAAGGCGAACAGCGGCAGGCCCAGGCCGGCGAGGCTGGCGAACGGGGCGAGGCGCGGTGCCGAGGAGGTGATCGCTTCGGCCGCGGCGAGCGCGAGGGCGATCAGCACCGCGGCGCGGAGGGCGAGCGCTGGGGCCGGCGGGGCGCCGCCGCCCGCGGCGAGAGCCGCGAGCACGAGGGATTGCGCGGCCAGCAACGCAGAGCCGAACAGCGCGAGCAGGGGCCAGCCGCGATCCTCCAGCCGACGCCAGGTGAACACCAGCATCAAATCGGCGAGGCAGAGGGCGACGCCGGTCGTCGCGAGCGCGAGGATCGGCCGGCTGGCGGAAAACGGCGCGAGGCTGCTGGCGAGGACCGCATCTTCAAAGCGCCCGACCAGGGCTAGGAACGCGAACGCCGCCAGCGAAAGCAGGAGGGGCGCGGCGAGAGCCCAGGAGCGGCGGTCTGCCGGAGCGGCTCGGCGCAGCCGCCAGGGAACGACCACGTGGGCGCCCACGGCGAACACGATCAGCGCAACCCAGAGCGCGGCGATCAGCGATTCGAGACGCATCGGCGGTGGCGGGAGTCGCGGTCGTGGGAAAAGCCGGCGGCCGGAGATCGAGGCCGATGGCCGCGAGGGGCCGAAACGAGGATCAGGCGCATTCGGCGCATTGGCCGTAGAGAACCACCTCGTGCGCTTCCAGCTGGAAGCCGGCGGGGGTCAACTGCCGCAACCCGTCCGGACAGCCCTCCAGCTCGAACAGCTTGCCGCAGGCGCGGCAGTGAAAGTGGTGGTGATGTTCCTTGCCGGCCAGCTCGTAGCGCGGCGGTTCGCCGGGGACGGCGACGGGGATCAGCCAACCCGTTTCGAGCAGCGACTTGACCGTTCGGTAAACCGTCGCGGTGCCCAGCTGCGGCACCTCGCGGCCCGCGGCCGCGAGCACCTCGACCGGCGACAGGGGCCGGTCCGCTTCGCAGAATGCATTGCGGATCGCCCGCCGCTGATGGGTGTTGCGTTCGTTCACGTCAGGAATGATAGCCCGGTCAGTCGGCAAGCGGCGCGCCGAAGGTCTGCACCCACAGGACGCGATACTTGCTCTCCATCGGTCCGACGGCGATGCCGAACCCAAAGTCGGTGACGTCCTTGTGCAGAAGGTTCGCGCGGTGTCCGGAGCTTTTCATCCAGGCGTCAAGCGCCGACTCGACGGTGAAATGCCCCGCCGCCAGATTCTCCGCCGCCAGGCGCCAGACGTAGCCCTCGGCGTGCAGGCGGTCGCCGACGTTCTTGCCTTCCGGCGACTGGTGATCGTAGTAGCCGCGGGACGACATGTCCTCGGCGTGCTCTTGCGCCGCCGCGTCGAGGCGGGCATCTTCCGACAGCGGCTGAACCCCGGCGGCTTTCCGCAGGCGGTTCACCCCGGCGAGCATTTCGCGGCGGACCGCGGCCAGATCGGTGAGGTCGCGGACCTCCAGGTTGTAGACCGCCGTTTCAGGCCAGGCCACGAGCAGCGTGTAGAGCGGCGTATCGCCGAGCCGGGCGATGCCCAATCCGAGATCGGAATAGTCCGCGCGCAGAGCATCCCCGAAGCTCGGATCGCCGCGCCAATAGGCGATCACCGCCGGGGCGTCTCCGTCGCTTACGACGATGCTCTCCACCCAGCCATGGGCCGTGTAGCCCTCCTGGGCCAGTCTGCGCTGAACCGCTCCGAGCGCGCCGGTCGCTTGCGCCTCGTTCGGCAGCGCACCCTTCTTGGCGATCGCGTCGGCCCGTTCTTGGGCGACCCGATCGAGCGCCGGATCGGAGCGCAAGGGGGAGACTCCGGCGCGCCGCCGCTCGGCGTTGATCGCGGAGATCATCGCCTCGCGCGTCACGGCACCACCCGGCGGACGCTGCGGCCGGCCGCCGCTCCGGACGGTCTCCACCAGGCGCTGCCCTGCCGGCTCGTCGCTTTCACGGGACGAAGAGGGGACGGGGCAGGCGAAGCCGCATGCCGCACAGGCGAAAAGCAAGCAGAACCTGAAAAAAGAGCGGCGCATGAAGAACATGAGGAAACGATAGCGCAGCCGGTGCCCCCGGTGGCGCGCGGCTTCCGCCGGCCAACGAAACGGCCGCCCAATCCTTCGGGCGGCCGTTTCGGTTTCAGTCCGTGGCAAGGGGGTCTCCCCTCGCACCTGCTTACTACTCGGCGGGAAAGAGCTTCGCGGTGACGCCCGGCTTGCTGCCGCCGTTGAAACCTTCCCAGACCAGCAACAGATCGCCGTGCGCGTTGGTCGCGGCGTTCAGCTCGTACGCCGCGCCGATCTGACGCTCGTTCAGCTTCGCCTTGGTCCCGGAAGGCGCTCCGTCGACCGCGAGGTCGATGCCGAAGACACCGTTGGGGAACGACTGGGTCCATTCGACCCACAGTGCCGCCGGAACCTTGCCCGTGCGGGAAAGCGCGATCGGCGACAGGTGCCAGGGCAGATCGCCCTCGCTCACCTGAACCTCGGCGCCGACCTTCTCGCCCTTGCGGGTCAACACCTGACTGTAGACCCTGCTCGTGCGCACGGTTTCGAACTGACCCTGCCAGAGCGCCAGGAACTTTCCGTCGGCCAGCTGCGCCAACGAAACCCGCCCTTGGGCGCCCGCCGTCGTCGTGTTGATCTGCGCCGCGGCACCGCGCGGGGTGCCCGAGGGGTTGTAGAAGCGCACGAAGGCGCCGCGCCCGTCGGCATCCGGACCATCCCAGGCGACCGCGAAGCCGCCCGCGGCGTCGGCCGTGACGCTTGGGTTATAGCCGAAGGTGTCCGGCGCGCTCACCCGCACCGCGCCCGACAGCGGACGGCCTTGGAGGTCGAACCGCCGGAGGAAGATTCCCTCGTTGGCCTGGGCGCCCGAGCCGCCATCGTTGGTCGACCAGACGATCGCCACCTGGCGGCCGAACGACACGATCTCCGGCCGCTCTTGCAAGTCGGCCGACGCCTGGTTCACCTGAAACTTGGCGCCGAGGGGATTGCCTCCCCGATCGAAGCGCTGGGCGAAGATCTCGGAATCGAGCACGGTGCGCTTCTCATAGAAGTAGTCCGACCTCAAGTGCGCCCGCTCCTCGCTCCAGGCGACCAGGAACGTGCCGTTCGGCAGCATCGCGATGGCGGGCTCGCGCTGCGCCCGGACTTCGCCTTCACCGGGGATCGACGGCAGGTTGACGTTGGCGACCAGGGTACGGTCGAGCGTCCGGGGCTCGCCGTTGCGATCGAACGAGCGGCCGACCAGGCCGTCCCGCTCGTTGACCCAGACGACTAAGAAACCGCCGTCGCCGGCCACGGCGACGGCAGGGGTGCGCTGCTTGATGTCGCCGGTCGAGTTGACCCGGATCTCCGCTGCGCCCGCCGCAACCGACAGGGCCAAGAGAGAAAGACAGAGGGTGGTCCCGAAGTGACGAGGCTTCATGGTGGTCTCCTTCGAAGTAGTGCCCGGCGGGCCCAGCCTAAAGGCGGAGCCCAGGATCGATGCAATTCGTCAACCTCCCGAGTGTACCCCGATCCGGCGGGCAGCCGTCCCGGCCAATTGGCCCGGGGCGAGATCAGGCCCGGACGTAATCGGCTCGCCAGTCTTTGATCGCGCGCTTGATCTGATCGTTGGTCTTGAGTTCTCCCGCGAGGATCCGGCGCACGAGGTCGACCACCTCGCCGTCGCTCGCGAAACGCAGGCCGACCAGCTGACCGACGGAAATCTCGCCGATCCGGCCGCGCAGGTCCTCGGGCAGCAGCTGCATCAGGCGCAGCCGCTCCTCCAGCCGGATCACGCGGTTCTGCACGGTGAGCGGGAAGATCCGGACGAACCAGGAGAGCAGCAGCAACGCGACGGCCATGCCAAAGCTGAGCAGGAGCCAACACAGAGATCGAGCGTCCGTTCCGCGGATCAGCGCGGCGATCAGCCGCCACCCCTGAGCGATCAGGTTGACGGCAAAAATTCCGAACGTGACGAAATGAAAGAGCGGAACCACCTTGGCGTGGTTCGCGTAATTCTGGGGCATCTTTTCGCTCATGCTTCCTCCGAAGGGTTTGGGATTACGGGGCGCCTCACGGCATAGATGCCAGCGCCGACCAGTGCGGCGATGGCGCCCGCGATCAAGTTCTTGGCTTCCGCGCTGGCGGCGAAGGCGACGCACAGGGCGCAGGCGAGGATCGGAATCGTCGGCCCGAAAGGCAGCCGGAAGGCGCCCGGGTTCGCCGGCATCTTCTTGCGCAGGATCGGCACGGCCGCCGCGGTGCCGACGTAGGTGCCGAGCCGGGCGATCACCGACAGCGTCGCGAGGCTCGCGAACGTCCCCGAAAGCGCGAGCGGCAGGGCGATCGCGGTCTGGGTGAGGATCGCCGCGGCGGGGGTGCGGAACCGCGGATGGAGACGCGAAAGATACGAGGGGCCATAGCCGTCGCGCGCGAGCGCCCAGAGGTAGCGCGGCCCGGCCAGCACGGTGTTGCCGTTGGTGCCGAGGATCGAGATGGCGGCGCCGACCGTGAGCAACAGACCGCCGAACGGCCCGAGGAAGCCGCGCGCCGAATCGGCCAAGGGGGTGGCGGAGTGCGCCAGATCGGGCAGCGTACCGAGCGCCACCCACTGAACGGCGGTGTAGATCAGGGTGACGATGACGATCTGGGTGATCAAGGCGAACGGCACGTCGCGCTTCGGGTTCTTGAATTCGCCCGCGGGCGCCGCGGTGTTTTCAAAGCCGGCATAGGCAAACAGCAGCAGGAGCACCGCCTCGCCGAGGTTCCCCTCCATCGGGGTCGTGCGGGTGGCGAGTGCCACCGATACCGCCGGCAGGCCGAAGACGATAAACACGAGGAGCGGCACGGTCTTGCCGAGCGAGAAGAAGACCGCGGTGCGCACCCCCGACTTGACGCCCAGGATGTTGATCGCGGTGAGACCGAGGAGCGGCAGCACGATCGCCGCGGCCCGCGCCCAACCGGCGCCCGCCGCCGGCCAGAGATAGCCGACCGCCTGGGCGAATCCGACCGACAGCGAGGCGACCGAGGAGACCCGGGCGAGCCAGGTCATCCAACCGACCTCGAAGCCGGCAAAATCGCCGAACGCCGCCTTGGCGTAGATATAGCCGCTCCCCGCGCGGTCGAAATGGCTCGCCGCCTCGGCGAAACAGAGAACCAGCAGCAGGACCGCGAGCCCGGCGAGGACGACCGCCCAGACGCTCATCCGGCCCAAGATCAAAGCGGCGGTCGCGGGCAGCAGATAGACGCCGCTGCCGATCACGTCGTTGACCGCGAAACCGACGATCTCCCAGCGCGACACCGCGCGCCGGAAGCCGGCCGAATCGATCGAAGCCAAGTCGCTCAAGCGTTCTACCTCCTAGTTTTCAATCGCCGACCCGGCGGTTTCGGGAAGGGTCCAGACCCAAGCCCCCGCGAGCACCGAGAAGCCTGCGGCGAGCGCGATGCCGCCGCCCATCCCGGCCCGTGGGACCATCGCCGCAACGGCGGTGATCGCGAGCGGCGCGAGGTATTGAATGCCGCGGGTGGAGTTCATGATCACCGACATCGCCGTACCGCGAACGCGGGTGGGAAACAGCTCGGAAAAATACGGCCCGTAACAGGACCAGGTACCGGTGCCAAGCCCGGCGACGAACATGCAGGCGAGACCGATGCCCGGGCGCGCCGCAAAGCCGCTCCAAAACAGCGTGACGAGCACCAGCCCCAAGGCCGACACCGCGCAGTAGAGCGCGAACGCCGGCCGCCGGCCGATCCGGTCGGAGATCCAGCCGAACGACAGATAGCCGATCAGCGAGCCGGCGACGAAATTGAGCGTCCACCAGCCGGTGCCGACGAGGGTGAGCCCCCGCTCGTGCTGAAGGTAGCGCGGCAGCCAGATCACCGCGAACCAATAGGCGGACATGTTGAACGCGGTGAGCAGAAAAGCACGCAGGAAGGTGGAGAGCTGGTCGGGGGCCACCAACTGCGCAAGCACCGGCCGGCGCGCCCGGGCGATCTCGCCGGCAAGCGCGCCCTCACCCGCCGCACCGAGCCGGGCGCGATGGGCGAGCCAGAGGTCCGACTCGGGCAGATGGCGGAAGAACAGCAAGGCGAACCCCGGCAGGACCAGCAGGCCGAAGGTCGCCCGCCAGCCGATCACGGGGCTCGCGAACGAGCCCAGGATCGCCGCCAGCCCAAGGCCCACCGGCGCGCCCGATTGGGCGATCGCACCGAAGCGTCCGCGCAGGGCGGGCGGCACGGTCTCGCCAATCATCGCCTGGCCGCCTCCCCAGGTGCCGCCGATACCGAGCCCGGCGAGCGCCCGCCCGAGGAACAGGAGGGAACCGTCCCCGGCGAGCGCGCAGGCGAGATTGCCGAGCGAAAACGCGCCGATCGCCAGGGCCAACGAAGCGCGCCGGCCCCACCGATCGCTGATCCAGCCGAACAGGAAACCGCCGACGCCGCTCATCCCGACGCCGATGCCGGTGAGCGCCGCGAGCGCCGAATCGGGGATCCCCAGGTCCGCTTGGATCGCCGGGAGCAGGAACGACAGCAGCATGAGCGAGCAGAAACCGCTCGCCCAGGCCCCCCAGGCGAGGCCTACGATCCGCCGGTGCGCCGCCCCGGGTCGTTCGACGTGCCGCAGAGCCGCGGCGCGGTCGGGTTCGTGCAAAGTGAGCGGGAGTCTAGCAGGAGCGGGGGTGCCTACATCCCCCAGGCGCGGGGATCGAGATCATAGGGGAGCGGCGTCAGATTTTCCGCTCCCTCGGGGCCGAGCACTACGAGATCTTCGAGCCGCACGGCCCACGCCTCCTCGACCTGGTAAAGCCCCGGCTCCAGGGTGAAGACGTCGCCTGGGCGGAGCACCGCTTCGGCTCCCGCGTGCCTCCTGAAGCTGGGAAACTCGTGCAGTTCGAAGCCGACTCCATGGCCGAGGCCGTGGACGTACCCTTCGGTGGTTCCCGGGTGCGTGATCGGCGTCCGGTAGCCGCGGCCGGAGAGGATCGCGCAGGTCTGCTCTTGGAGCGTCCAGCCGCGCACCCCCGGCCGGGCCGCCTCGTGCGCTTGGCGGAGGGCCTCCCGGACGGCCTCATGGGCTGCGGCGAGCGGGGCGCCGGGCAGGCCGACGCAGAAGGTGCGGGTGCAGTCGGCGTAGAGCCGCCCTTTGGGAAAAAGATCGACCACCAGCGACTCCGACGACCGGAGAACGCGATTCTGGCTACCGGTCGAGTGAGGCATCGCCCCCTCTTCCCCCGGCGCGAGGATGTTGCCGTCCGGTTGTTCGAGGCCGAGGCCGGCGAGCACCAGGGCGACCTCGCGGCGCAGGCGGGCGATCGTCAGCGGTTCGCCTTCGAGCTGAAGCTCGCCGGCCGCGAGCGGCTCGGCGTGGGCCAGCAGCTCGGCCACCCGGCGAAAGGCGGCGTTCGTTCCGGCCGCGGCACGGCGAATCTCGGCGATCTCTTGGGCGGTCTTCTGTTGACGGAAACGCCGGGCCAGATCGTTGCCGGCGACGAACGACCAGCCGTGGCGGGCGAGATCGGCGCAAGCCGCTTGGATCACCCCCGCGGGGGCGTGGCCGGCGAGCGCCAGGCGACCGGACTCTTCAGGCAGCAGACCGGCGAGCGCGAGCCCGCGCCTCAGTACCTCGGCCCAGAAACGGGAAGGCTCGGCGCCTTCCTGGATCAGCCGTTCGACTTCGAGCGCTTCGGGGGTAAGCAGGTCGAGTCCGGTGCCCGCGGCCTCGCCGCGCTCCATCGGCGAGAGGTAGCCGAATCGAGGCGGAGTTCCGGGCTGCGCTCCGGGCGGCGCGATGACGAAACATTCGCGCACGTGGGCGCCGCGGGTGAACCGGGCGATATCCGGATCGGCCGCGGAGCCCGCGACGATCACCAGCGCGTGGGCGCCCAGGTCGGCGAGACCGGCCGCGAGCAGGTCGCGGCCCCGTGTGAAGTCGAGGTCCAGATCGACGGAGGGTGGCATCATGGATCGGCGCCCGGGGGTGATGGGGTGGGTGGGCGGCCACGGGGGACCGCCCTAACTCGGAGGGGCGGTGGGTCAGGCGACCGCGACGTGTTTGCCGACCAGGTTCTGAAACGCCGCCTTGGGCAGCGCGCCCAGCGCGCGGTCGACCGGCTTGCCATCCTTGAACAGGATGAACATCGGGATGCTCTGCACCTGGTACTTGATCGCCAGGTTGCGCTCTTCATCGACGTTCAGCTTGGCGATCCGCACCTTGCCGTGCAACTCGTCCGCGAGCGTATCCAGCGTCGGCGCCACCATGCGGCAGGGACCGCACCAGCTGGCCCAGAAATCCACCAGAACCGGCTCCTTCGACTGGAGAACTTCCTGCTCGAAGTTCTGCTCGGTGATCGTGACGATCTTGTCGTTGGCCATGTCTCTCGCTCCTTCTCGAACGGCGGAACCTGCCGGTCGCAATGGTTATTCGTCTCAATTGGCGTCTCTATAATGAGACGGAAACTGTCGGATCGGCGGGCGCGAGGAGCGCGGTGCGCCGATACTTCTCTGGTGAACGATTCTCCCGTCGCGTTTAATCCCGCGCCGCTAGGGTCGAGTCGATCTCTTTTTCGTCCATGCGTTTCCGCGCAAAGTGCTCGCGCGTTGCCTCGACGTCTCGGCCGATCTGGGCCGAAAGGTCCATCACGGTCGGGAAAATGCGCTCTTCGCGCAGCTGGCGAAGGAAGCTCAGCTCCACCCGCTCGCCGTAGACGTCGGCCGAGAAGTCAAGGATATGGCTCTCGACGACTCTTTGGTAGTTCTCATAGACGGTCGGCCGGGTTCCCACATTGGTCACGCAGTCAAACGTCGCCGGATAGGTCGGCAGATGGACCCTGGAAACGTAGACGCCGTCGCCCGGCAGCAGGCGATGATCGGGCGCCACGTTGATCGTCGGCCAGCCGAGGCGCTGGCCCATCCGGTCGCCCCGGGCGACCGTGCCGGTGATCGCGAACGGCCGGCCGAGCATGTCGTTGGCCTCGGTGATCCGCCCGTCGCCGACGCTCGCGCGGATGCGGGTGCTGGAGATCCGCTCGCCCCGGTAGACTACCTCCTCGACCGGATGGGCGGAAAAACCGAGCGTCGCGCCCATCTCGGCGAGCAGCGCGAGGTTGCCCTCCCGCTCCCGTCCGAAGGTGAAATTGGCGCCGACGTGGACCTCTCGCACGGCCAGCTCGCGATGCAGGAAATCGCGCACGAACTGGCGCGCCGGCATCCGCGCCAGCTCGCGGGTAAACCGGACGACCAGTAAATATTGCAAGTCCAGAGCCCGCAACTGGCGCTCCTTCTGCTCCGGCGTGGTGATCAGCAGGGGAGTCTGGCTCGGACGTAGAACGGCGAGCGGGTGGGGGTCGAAGGTGACGACGATTCCCGGGGCGCCGACCTCGCGCGCCCGGGTGGCCACCCGCTCCAGGGTCGCCTGCTGGCCCCGGTGAACGCCGTCGTAGTTGCCGATCGTGGCGATCCCTTCCCGCGGCGGATCGCTCGCGTCCAGAGCGTCCTGGATGACGATCATCGCGTAGGTCTTCTCTCTTACGCGGGAAAGGCGGCAAAGTCGGCGGCGGTAACGACGCCCGCGCTCTCGCCGTAGCCGAGAGAGCCGACGATCCGTCCGACCAGGTCGGTCGGATGCGCCTCGGTGATCTCGACCTCGACGATCGCCCCAGCCGGCGCCGTGCCGTCGTTGATCAGAATGCGGCCGTCGATCTCCGGGGCTTGTCCCTGGTGGCGCCCCTCCAGCAGATGCTCGCTCTCGCTCGAAACCCCTTCGACCAGCACCGCCATCCGCCGGCCGACATGGGCTTGGCGGCTGGCCAGAGCGATCGGGGCCTGGGCTTCGAGCAGCTGCCGATGGCGGCGGCGCGCGGTCTGTTTCGGCACCCGGTTGGGCAGGGTGGCGCCGGGGGTGTCCGGCTCAGGGCTGTAGGCGAACGCGCCGAGATGATCGAACCGCGCCTTCTCGACGAACGCCAGCAGGTCGCGAAAATGCTCCTCGGTCTCGCCCGGGAAGCCGACGATGAACGTGGTACGCAGCGATACGTCGGGAGCCAACTCGCGCGCCCGGTCGAGCAGCTTCAGGTAACGCTTGGCGTCGCCCCCCCGGCGCATCGCGGTGAGGATGTCGCCATGGCTGTGCTGGAGCGGCATGTCGAGATAGGAGCAGAAGCGGGGCTCTTGGCCCATCAACCGGAGGAGATCTTCATCGAGCGTGGTCGGATAGGCGTACAGGAAGCGAATCCAGGGGATCGAGGTGCCCGCAAGCAGCGCCTCGATCAGCCGGGTGAGTCCATGGCGACGATGCCCGAGATCCTCGCCGTAGCGCGTGGTGTCTTGGGCGATCAGGTTGAGCTCAACGACGCCGGCCGCTTCGAGGTCGCGCGCCTCGGCGACCAGGCTATCGATCGTCCGGCTGCGGAACCGGCCGCGCCAGATCGGAATCGCGCAGAAGGTGCAGGGGTTGTTGCACCCTTCGGCGACCTTCAGGTAGGCGAAGCCCCGGGTGGTCAGCAGGCGCGGCGCGGTGTGATCGAACACCAGATGGGCAGGGGCGGGCAGCGGCGGACCGCCGCCGAGTTGCACCACGTCGCCCACCTCACGCAGCTGATCGAGGCCGACGAAACCGTCGATCTCGGGGATCTCGCGCGCCAGCTCGTCGCCGAACCGATTGACCATGCAGCCGGCGACCAGGAGCTTTTTGACCCCTCCTTCGCCTTTCCTTCCGGCGACTTCGAGGATGGCGTCGATCGATTCCTGCTTGGCCTCTTCGATGAAGCCGCAGGTGTTGACGATCACCGTATCGGCCGATTCGAGGTCACGCACCACCTGGTAGCCTCGGCGGGAGAGTTCGCCGAGCATGATCTCGCTGTCCACCAAGTTTTTGGGGCAGCCCAAAGAGATCATGCCCACGCGGCCGGCATGGCCTGCGGGAGAAGGAAAGGTCGGATGAGTGCGGGGGCCGGCCGGAGGCGGGGCAAGGGGCTCGGACATGAGAGAGAAAGTGTAGCAGAGACCCCCGGGCCGGCTCCGCCAGCCGAGGACGCTGTAGATCTTGCTCGCCGATTTACAATTTCTTCAAGACGGTGTCCTGGGTGTCGGTTCGCCGCTCGGTTGCCGCATCGACCTGAAGCAAGGGTAATGTGCGCGGTACGAGCCTTTCTCGATCAAAACCAGATCCGGAAGCGTAGACGACCTCCGTAGCCCGACCAGGACATGTTCAAAAAAAGGCATAAGCCGGTGGCGCCGAACCTGCAAAGCCTGGAGCTTGACGACTCCTATTCACCTCTGTCAGCGGACCTTCCGTCTCGCGAGGATGCCATGAACAACGGATCCCAGATTCTCCTCGCCTTAAGCGATCGCTCCTTCGCACCCTTCGCCGAACGCGCGCTGCGGGAAGCCGGTCAGATGGTCGCCAAGACCAACGATACCGAGACCGTAACCCGGGCGATCGGCCGATTGAACGTCGACGTGCTGGTGCTCGACCTCGATCTGCCGGGTCAAGACACCTTGGACCTGATCGGCGAGCTGCGCGGCGGTGGTCTCGCGCCGGAGGTGATCGTCACCTCGGCCGAAGCGACCTTCGAGCAGGCGGTCGAGGCGATGCGCCGCGGCGCCTTCGATTTCATTCGCCAGCCGATCGACGCCGAGGCGCTCGTGCGCACCGTCTCCTTTGCCGCGGAGCGGCATCGCTTGGCGCGCGAGAACACGATTCTGCGCCGCGTGGTGGCGCAACAGCCGTTCACCGGACCGATCGTCTCGGCGTCGAAGAGGATTCAAGACGTCCTGCACAAGTTGGAGACGGTGGCCACCTCCCACGCCTCGGTCCTGTTCACCGGCGAGACCGGTACCGGCAAGGGGCTGATGGCCAAGACCCTGCACCTGGCGAGCGGTCGCGAGCCCTTCCTTCAGATCAATTGCGGCGCCCTCCAGGAGTCGCTGTTCGAGAGCGAGCTGTTCGGCCATCGCCGAGGAGCTTTCACCGGCGCGATCGAATCGAAGCCCGGGCTGTTCGAGGTCGCCGACGGCGGCACGATCTTTTTGGACGAGGTCGCCGAGCTGAAACCGGTCATGCAGGCCAAGCTCCTCCAGGTGCTCGACACCCAAGAAATCCGGCCGGTCGGCGGCACGGTCGAAAAGACCGTCGACGTGCGGGTGGTCGCCGCCACCAACGGCGATCTGGAGAAAGAGATTACCGAGGGCCGCTTCCGCCGCGATCTCTACTTCCGCTTGAACGTCGTCCAGGTTCGCATGCCGGCGCTCCGCGAGCGGCGGGAGGACGTACCGTTGTTGCTCGACTACTACTTGGAGCGATTCCACGTTCCGGGCGCGCCGCGCAAGCGGTTTTCCAACTCGGTATTGGACCTGCTCGCCTCCTACCCCTGGCCGGGCAACGTTCGCGAACTCGCCAACACGGTCGAGACCGCGGTACTGCTCACCCGGGGCGAGACGATCGACGTGGACGATCTGCCGAGCAGTTTCCGGCCGAGTCACCACGTGCCGATCGAGCCGGACGACACCTCTGAGCCGTTGCCGCTCGACGAGATCGAGCGCCGCCATCTGATGCGGACCCTGGAGTACACCGGTGGGTTGAAGGCCCGCGCGGCACGGCTCCTCGGCATCGACGTCAAGACGTTGAACCGCAAGCTCCGGAGCTATCGGGCCAAGGGCGTCTGAGCCGCTCGGTTTCGCCGCTTGGATGCCGCTCGGACGCCGGGTCGGGTAGGGCGCCGCCGACCCTGCTAGACTGGAGATCATCCGTCCCGCGCGCTGGCCCTGCGCCGACCTTCGCAATGACTCCGCCCTTGCCCACCGCCCTCGCCTTCGAGTCCACGCCGTCGTTCGGCGAGACGCCGCCGTTTTCCTCCCTACTGGCGGACTTCCGCGTCCGGCTCGATGCCGCGCTCGCCCGTCTGCTGGCCGCCAAGGCGGCCGCCGCGGCCGAGTCCGCCGACCCGGCGCGATTGGAGCTGATCGAGGGGGTCGGCCGGCTGACCGCCTTGGGCGGCAAGCGGCTGCGGCCGGCGTTCGTCTGGTTTACCTACCGGGCGTTCGGCGGTGATCGGGCCGAAGAGGCGCTGCCGCTCGCGGTCGCCACCGAATTGCTCCACACCTACCTGTTGATCCACGACGACGTCATGGACCACGCCGATCTGCGCCGCGGCGAGCCCGCCGCGCAGGTGCGTTTCCGCGACGCCCATCGCGCCCGCGGCCTGGCCGGCGACGCGGCGGATTTCGGCGTCTCGGTGGCGATCCTGCTCGGCGATCTCGCCCAGACCTGGGCGACCGAACAGGTGTTCGCGCTGCCGATCGACGGCGCGCGCCGCGCGGATCTGCTCCAAGCGTTCGCAGCGATGTGCGAAGAGGTGATCGCCGGGCAGTATTCCGAGCTGCTGATCGCCGGCCGCCGAAGCGATCCGGGCGAGGTGGGGCAAGACGAGCTGTTGCGGGTGCTGCAAATGAAGTCCGGCCGCTACACCGCGGAGCGGCCGATCCAGCTCGGCGCGCTCCTCGCCGGAGCCCCGCCGGAACCGGCCGCTGCGCTCTGCCGCTACGGCCGCTCGGTGGGCGAAGCGTTCCAGCTTCAGGACGATCTTCTCGGCACGTTCGGCGATCCCGCGCGGACCGGCAAACCGGTCGAGGCGGATCTGAAAGAGGGCAAGCTGACCTTCCTGATTCACCACGCGCTCGCCGCCGCCGCGCCCGCGGCACGGACCCTGATCGCCCAGGCGCTCGGCGACCCGAACCTCGACGAGGCGCGCGCCCGAACGATCCAAATGCTGATCGAAGAAACCGGCGCGCGAGCCGAGGTCGAAGCGATGATCGACCGGCGGCTCGCCGCGGCGCACGATGCGCTCTCCGGGCTCGCGCTCTCGCCCGAGGGGTCGGTCTTCTTCTCCGGCCTGCTCGACCACCTGCGGGGGCGCGAGAGTTGAGCGCGCTCGAAGCGGTGGCGCCGAGCCCGCCGGCCGACGCCCAAGACCCGGCCTTGCGCGACCGCAAGGCCGAGCACATCCGGCTCGCTCTGGAATCCCGGATGCAGACCGACGCGAGCGCGTTCGACGACTACCGCTTCGGCCACGAGGCGCTGCCCGAACTCGACTTCGACGCGATCGACCTGTCGACCGAATTTCTCGGCCGGACGCTGCGGGCGCCGCTGCTGATCTCCTGTATGACCGGCGGCACCGAGATCGCCGCGCGGATCAATCGCAACCTGGCGCTCGCCGCCGAGGCGACCGGTGTCGCGGTGGGGGTCGGCTCGCAGCGTAAAGCGTTGGAAGACCCGGACAAAGCTGATAGTTTCCGCGTTCGCGACCTCGCACCCTCGGTCCCCCTGTTGGCGAATCTGGGTGCGGTGCAGCTCAATTACGGAATCGGGCTCGACGGGTGCCGCCGGGCGGTCGAGATGATCGGGGCCGACGCCCTGGTTTTTCACCTCAACCCGCTCCAAGAGGCGATTCAGCCCGAGGGCCAGTGCAATTTCGCCGGCCTGCTCGACCGGATGGCCGCGGTGGCCCACCGGATCGAGGTGCCCGTGATCGTCAAGGAGGTCGGCTCCGGCCTCTCCGAGGCGACCGGCCGGACGCTTGCCGACCGCGGCTTTTCGATTCTCGACACCGCCGGAGTCGGCGGCACCAGCTGGGCGCGAATCGAAGCGGCGCGGGCGAACGATTTGGACCTCGGCGAGCTGTTCGCCGATTGGGGGGTGCGGACCCCGGAGTCGATCGCGGCGCTCGCGCGGATCGGCGGCTTGACGATCATCGGCAGCGGCGGCGTCCGCCACGGGCTCGATGCCGCCAAGGCGCTCGCCCTCGGGGCACGGATGGTCGGCATGGCGTATCGGTTCCTCGCCGCGGCGACCGAGTCGCCCGAGCGGGTGATCGAGCGGGTCGAACGGACGATCCGCGAGCTGAAGATCGCAATGTTCTGCCTGGGCGCGAGGACACCCGCGGATTTGGCCCAGGTTCGGCTGGAACGAAGGCATGGGAGCTGACCGCTTTCTGCCGGGAAGACAATGTCCGGTTTCGGGGTTCTAGATTGTCGATTCTAGTTTTCCCATAAGGCTCTGACGATGACCATGATCAGCTCTGTCAGTCCGATCGCTCCCCTTCGCTCGCGCCACGACGAACTCGTCCGCGCGCTGGCTTCCCGCGAGCTGCACTTCCATCAACTGCCCCGGGATCTCGCGCCCGAGGAGGCGAGCGAGATCCGCCGCGAAGCGATCGAGCTGCTGACCAAGACGGAGCTTCACCACATCGCGCACCACTCGCTCGACGTGCCGCGCGCGAGCAAGCGGCACTGCGAGAACTTCATCGGCGTCGCCCAGATTCCGATGGGCGTGGTCGGCCCGCTGGCCGTCCGCGGCCTCTATGCCGAAGGGGATTTCTACGTCCCGCTCGCCACCACCGAGGCCGCCCTGGTCGCGAGCACCAACCGCGGCTGCACGGCGATCCGCGAGGCGGGCGGCGCGGTGGTCCGGGTGGAAGACGTCGGCATGACCCGTGCGCCGGTCTTCCGCACCTCTGGGATCGTGCAGACCCAGCACTTTCTTGCCTGGATCAAGGAACACTTCGACGACTTGAAGGCGGTGACCGAGAAGACCAGCCACCATCTGCGGCTGCTCGACGTGCGCACCTTCGCGTTCGGCACCACGGTCTTCCTGCGCTTCCGCTTCGACGCGGGCGACGCGATGGGCATGAACATGGCGACGATCGCCTGCGACCGGGTGGTCTCGGACCTGATCGAGCCGGCGACCGGCGTACCGTGCATTGGCCTGTCGGGCAACTACTGCGTGGACAAAAAGCCGGCCGACATCAATTTCCAAGAGGGGCGCGGCAAGCGGATCTACGCCGAGATCGTGCTCGGTCCGGACGTCCTCTCCGGCGTGCTCAAGACCAACGCCAAGGCGCTGGTCGAGGTGCAGTACCGCAAGAACCTGCTCGGTTCGATCGCCGCCGGCTCCAAGGGCTACAACGCCCATTTCGCCAACGTCCTCGCCGCCTTCTTCATCGCCACCGGGCAGGATCCCGCCCACGTGGTCGAGGGGTCGATCGGCGTCACCTGCATCGAGCCGCGCGGCGAAGATTCGGTGTTCGCTTCGGTGTTCCTGCCCGACGTGCCGATCGGCGCGATCGGCGGCGGCACGGGGTTGCAGACCCAAAGCGAGGCGCTGGCGATCTTGGGCGTGGCGCCCGATCCGGATCGCCCGGGGGTGGCGGCGATGCGCTTGGCCGAGATCCTCGGCGCTGCGGTGCTCGCGGGCGAGCTGTCGCTGATGGCGGCGTTCACCTCGCAAGACCTGGCGCGCGCCCACGAGAAGCTCGGCCGCGGCGTCGAGCGGCCGGCCCTCTCTTTCGATTAGGGCTGCGGCGCCCGAGCTTCGTGCGACCGGTCCGTGTCTCCGTTCCCGGCAAGCTGATCCTGATCGGCGAGCACGCGGTCGTGTACGGACGGCCGGCGATCGCCGCAGCGATCGACCGGCGGCTCACGGTTTCCCTCCGTCCAACGGGCACCGACGGCGTCTCTTTGACGCTTCCTGGCATCGATCACGCCGAGCAGACCACGTGGGAGCGGATCGCCGGCCACGCCGAGCGGGCGCTCGCCGCCTGGAGCCGGTTCGACAGCGAACCCGCCGCCGATTTCGCCGCCGTCCGCGGCACCGAGGCGGCCCATCTGGTCAAGGTCGCCCTCGGCGCTGCCCTCGCCCGCTCCGGGCTCGCGCCGCGGGAGCTGCCGGGCGCGGAAATCGACATCACCTCCGATCTTTCGGTCGGTTCCGGATTTGGCAGCTCGGCCGCTGCGGCCGTCGGCGTGCTCGCGGCATTCGAGGCCGCCCTGGGCACGGCCGTACACGATCGCGACGCGTTGCTCACCGCGGCGCTCCGCGTCGAGCGTTGCCAGCATGGTCGGCCGTCGGGAATCGACACCGAAACCGTCGTTCGCGGCGGGCTGGTCTGGGCGGAGACGACGATCGATTCCCCGGCGCGCCTCTCGTTCGCAAGCCTCACCACCCTTTCTTCTCCGCCGCTCTCGATCGCGGTCTATGACACCGGCCGGCCACGCGAGACGACCGGTGAGGTGGTCGCGGCCGTTCGCCGCGTCCGCGACCGCGACCCGCTGCGGTTCGACGAGACGCTCGATCGCTTCGAGCGGGCGGCGCGCGCCTTCAAAGCTGAGCTGGAAAGCCCTTCGGGCGCCGCCCCCCGGAGCTTGATCGAGAGCGTCCGCGAAGCCCAAGCCTGCCTCGAAGCGATGGGCGCGGTGCCGGAGGCGGTGGTCCGGCGCGTCCGCGCGATCGAGGCCGCGGGCGGCGCGGCCAAAATTTCGGGTGCGGGCGCCGCGAGCGGCGAGGCCGCGGGTTCGCTGTTGGTGGTGGCCCCCGAGGCGGGTGCTGCCTTTGATTTTCCCGGCGCGGCGGCGGCTTTGGCGGGATATACCAGGTACCAAGTCGCGCTCGGGGCGCAAGGATTGCAAGTCGAGGACATTCAATGACCATGACCAAAGCGACGTTCGAAGCGCCCGCCAATATCGCCTTCATCAAATACTGGGGGGTGCGCGACGCCGCGCTCTGCTTGCCGTGCAATCCGTCGATCTCGATGACCCTCGGCCATTGCGTGACCACCTGTACCGCGGAGGCGATCGACGCGGCGCATGACGAGATCTGGCTCGCTGAGCCGGGCGGCGGGTTCATCGCGCCGAAGGCCGATTTCACCGGGCCGATGCTGCGCCACCTCGAACGCCTGCGCGGAGAACTTGGCATCGCCGCCGGCACCGGCCGGCTGCGCATCGCCACCCACAATAACTTCCCCAGCGCCGCGGGGCTCGCCTCCTCGGCGTCCGGCTTTTCGGCTTTGACCTTGAGCGCCGCGAGCGCGCTCGGTCGCGGCCTCTCGCCGCGCGAGGCGTCGCTGCTCGCCCGGCGGAGCGGGTCGGGCTCGGCCTGCCGCTCGGTGCTCGGCGGCTACGTCGAATGGTCGGGCGAGACCGACGAGGATTCCTTCGCCCGTCCGCTCGCCGCCGCCGAGAGCTGGGATTTGCGCGACGTGATCGCGGTGGTCGAAATCGGCCCGAAATCCGTGTCGTCCCGCAACGGCCATGCGCTGGCCCAGACCTCCCCGCACTTCGCCCGGCGCCAGGAGCTGCTCCCCGATCGGCTGGACCGCGTCCGCCGTGCCATCGCGGAGCAGGACTTCGCGAGCCTCGGGCCGACGATCGAAGAGGAGGCGATCGACCTCCATCTGATCGCGATGTCGTCGCACCCCGCGATCCACTACTGGAGCCCGGGCACGGTCGAAGTCCTGCGCGCGGTGCGCGAGCTGCGCCAAGAAGGGCTCGCCGCCTACTCGACGATGGACGCGGGAGCCAACGTCCACGTGATCTGCGAACCGGATTCCGAAGCCGACCTGGTCGATCGTCTGGAGAGCCTGGGAAGCGTCGGGTTCGTCATCCGCGACGGCGTCGGCGACGGTCCGGAACGGCTGACCGAGCATTTGATCTGAGCATTTGATCTGAGCATTTAATCTGACGGCGATCCCGAGGGCGGGCGGCCGAGTTGCGGCCAAGCGCCTTGGCCGCCGCTCTTACCGCTGCAGCAGACTCGCCAGCTCGTCCGGGTGCGGGCTCCGGACGCGCGCTTCGTCCAGGGTGACGGTTTGGCTGCGCACCAGGCCGGCGAGCGATTCCTCGAACGAGATCATGCCGTGGGCCTTGCCGAGGGTGATCTCGGTGTACAGCTTTTGCAGGCTCTGATTGCGGATGTGGTGGCGCACCGGGTAGGTCGCCATCAAGACCTCCACCGCCGGAACCCTGCCGCTGCCGTCGGCGCGCGGCAGGAGCTGCTGGCAGACCACGGCGTGGAGCGAAAGCGCCAGCTGGTGGCGGATCTGGTTCTGCTGTCCCGAGGGAAACACGTCGACGATCCGGTGGATCGCCTGGACCACGTCGGTCGAGTGGAGGGTCGAAAGAATCAAGTGCCCCGTCTCGGCCGCGGTGAGCGCGGTCGCCACGGTTTCCAGATCGCGCATCTCGCCCACCAAGATGACGTCCGGATCCTGGCGTAGGGCGGCGCGCAACGCCGCGGCAAACGAGGGCGTGTCGGCGCCCAGCTCGATCTGCTCGACGATCGAACGCCCGGCCGGGTGTTCGTATTCGATCGGATCTTCGATCGTGATGACATGGCAGGGTCGGGTGCGCTCGATCTCGCCGACCAGCGCCGCCAGCGTCGAGGACTTGCCCGATCCGGTCGGCCCGGTAAACAGAACCAGGCCGCGGGTCGGTTGGATCAGGCGGGCGATCGCGCCGGGTAGGTTGAGGCTCGCGAGCGTCGGGATCGTCGTCGGCAACGCGCGGATCGCGGCGGCGATCCCGCCGCGCTGACGATGGAGGTTGACGCGAAAGCGATAGCCCGCGCCGCCCGTGCGGTTACCGCTCGCGAGACGCAACGAGAAATCGGCCGAGCCCTCGGTTTCGAGTTGGTGCCGGATGCGTTCGCTCGAATAGGCGGAAAACAGCAAACGGATCTCGGCATCCTTAAGGTCGGCCCGCTCGGCGGCGATCAGCCGACCGTCGATTCGAAAGACCGGCGGCCGGTCGGTGACCAGCAAGAGGTCGCTCGCTCCTCGCCGCGCCATTTCGGAGAGCAGGGCTTCGATCGGCTCGTCCGGCTCGACGCGCGACAACCGGGTGGGAACGAGCCGCGTGGCGGCGGGCACATCCCGCGCGAAGGCTGGTCGCGGCGGCGGCGCCATGTTCTGCAATACCTCGTCGTCGGGCGGCTTTTCAGAGCCGGATTCCCCCCGGTTCAGCTGTTCCACCAGTCGGTCAAGGTCGGGATCGCGCAGAAGTTCGGACATGGGCGTAACGAAAAGGCTCGGGTCTCCGCCAGAAGGTTCCTAGAGCATACGGTGGGCCCGGGAAAACTGTCTCTATGGACTCCCGGCGAAACTGGTATAGCTTCCGGCCACTAATCCGGCGCCCGAGCGGGATCAGGCACTTCGCAGAAGCGTAAACCGTTGCACCCACGAGCGCTCCGCGCGCTCTTTGAAAGAGGAGTACTCCATGCGTAACAGCACCATTCTTCGGCCTGCCGCGATCGCGGTCGCCCTGTTGGCGATCACGGCGTTCGCGACCCCTGTGTCGGCTTTTGCCGCCGGCGCTACCGTCGGCCTGGAGAATACGCAGAAGACCAGCAGCCTCTCCTACTGGACGCCGGAGATGATCCGTAGCGCCCGTCCCTTGCCGGTGCCCAAGATTACGTTCAACGCCAACGCCGCCGACGAGGCGGAAGCCGACGCCGCGGTCGAGGCGAACGGTACGCCGACCGGCGCCGACGGCGCCCCGCCGCGCGGCAAGGTTCCGGCGGGCCTGGCGACTCGCCTGATGTCGGACGAGGACGCGGATCTCGCCGAGGCAATGGTCGCGCTCGAAGAGTACGACGCGATTGAGGGCGACAATTTCGGCACGCTCAACGGCCAGTTCTCCAGTACGCGGGTCTTCCCGGATGCCGCCACCACGACCTATCCCTACCGGACGGTCGGCAAGCTGTTTTTCACCATCCCGGGCCAGGGCAACTTCATCTGCTCGGGCAGCGTACTCCGGAAGCGCGTGATCCTCACCGCCGGCCACTGCGTCCATAGCGGCACCTCCGCCGGCTTCTACTCGAACTTCATGTTCGTCCCGGCGTACCGCAATGGCGTCGCGCCGTTCGGCACCTGGGACTGGCAGTACGTGGCCACCACGCCGACCTGGGTCTCCGGCGGCGCGAACTTCCCGAACGCCGCGGACTACGCGATGATCGAGCCGCGCGACCGGGGCACGAGCATCATCGGCAACGTCACCGGCTTCTTGGGCTATCAGACCCTCAAGCTGTTCCCGAACCACGCCCACCTGCTCGGCTATCCCGCGAATCACGACAGCGGCAACCGGATGCACGAGGTGACCGCCCAGAGCCTGCGGAAGGCCACCCCGAACGCCGTAGAGTACGGCTCCGACATGCGCGGCGGCTCCTCCGGCGGCCCGTGGGTGCAGAACTTCGGTGTCGTCTCTTCGGGACAGACCGGCGGCAGCAACACCGGCTCGAACCGGGTGATCGGCATCACCTCCTACGGTTTCGTCTCGACCACGCCGCTGATTCAGGGCAGCTCCGTCCCCGACAGCCGATTCACCGCCCTGCTCACCAAGGTCTGCAACCACCGCGCGGGCAACTGCTAGGCACTTCGTAAAAGATTGCGGTCCGCCCCTCCCCGGGGCGGACCGGTTCGTCCGCCAACCTACGGCTTGAACACATTCCCCCGAGTTGCTACACTCCGCGCGCCGCGGAGGATGGGGGTTTAAAAGTTTGAGCCGCTCGCACTTGAAAGTGCGGGCCTTATCCGTACCCCCTCGCGACATCGATGCCTGAAGACGACAAGCAGAAGAGCACTCTCGGTCGCGCTTCCGGCATCGGGGTTGAATTCGCGGCAGCGGTCGCAGGTCTTTCACTGGTCGGCATCTGGGTGGACCGCCATTACGGCAGCGGTCCGTGGGGCCTTATCGTTGGGCTCGCCCTGGGTCTGATCGGCGGAACGTACAACCTGGTCCGCGAATCGCTGCTCGCCTCCAAAGAAGCCGCGCGCTCGGATCACGGCGTCGCCGCCGGTGGCGAAACCTCGGATCGTGGCGACACGGTCTGATCGCCTCTCGGGTGGTGGACCGCGAACGCTCCGTTGGTTCGTCGTCGCATCGGGTGCCGTCACCGCGGCCTGTGTCGCGATCGGCTGGTGGCCCACGGTTCGGCTGGCGGGGGAGGGCGGGGGAGGGGGATTGCTCGCCGGTTGCGCGATCAGCTGGCTCGCCGCGATCAGCGGCGCGGTTCTGTTCGAGCGCCTGCGGGCGGTCAACGTGCCGGGAGGGCTCGCGGAGCTGGCGAAGCTGGGCTTGCGGTTCGCCGCGGTAGTCCTGTTCGGAGTGCTCGGCGCGGTTTTGGCCCGGCGCGGATTTTGGCCCTTGCGGCCGATGTTGGTTTGGATCGCTTTGAGTTACCTGCCCCTTCTGGGGCTCGACATAGGGTTTGCCCTCGGCGCGGCAAAAACACCGCCGCCTGAGGATACGGAGACGCGATGAGTGCCACCCCGATGATGCCGATGATGATGCTGGCCTTCGCGGAGAATCCGCTTTCGCACATCGTCCAGCATCCGCTGGTGCAAAAGCCGGCGCACCTCGGGCCGCTCACGCCGCACGGCGTGATGACCGTCCTCTCCGACCAGATCGTGATGATGATCGCCGCCGGCCTGCTGTTGGTCCTGTTCGTGCCGGCGCTGGTCGCCCGCCGCAAGGCCAAAGACCCGGTCGGCGCGCTGGTTCCCGCCGGATTCGGCAACTTCATCGAGACGATCTGTGTCTACCTCCGCGAAGAGGTCGCGCGCCCCAATCTTCAGGAGCACACCGACCGCTTCGTCAAGTACATCTGGTCGGTGTTCTTCTTCATCCTGACCATGAACCTGCTCGGCCTGCTGCCGATCGCGCCGGTCTCGAAATTGTTCGGCGCGCACTTGGGCGGCACCCCCACCGGCAACATCTGGGTGACCGGCGCGCTCGCGGTCTGCACACTGCTGATGATGGTGATCAACGGCCTGCGCCTCGGCGGCAAGAGCTACCTCGCGCATTTTTCGCCCGGCCCCATCTGGCTCGCGCCGCTGCTCGTGCCGCTGGAGCTGGTGGGTGTCGTGGCCAAGACCTTCGCGCTCACCGTCCGTCTGTTCGCCAACATGCTCGCCGGCCACGTGCTGCTCGCGGTACTGCTCGGCTTCATCGTCAACGCGATGGCGAAGATGGGCGCGGCGGGCCTCGGCATCGCGATTCCGGCGGTCGCGGGCTCCGTCGCGATCAACCTGCTGGAGATCTTCGTCGCGTTTCTCCAAGCTTTCATCTTCGCCTTCTTGACCGCTTTGTTCATCGGTCAATCGGTGGTCTTCCACCACGACGACCACGAATCCCACGATGCTCACGAAAAAATCGGCCACGACACCGCGCACGGCGCGGCGGCGCGGGCGCACTGACAAACAGAAAACTCTCGGTAGCTCTCTAGAAACTTCGCCAGGCCGGCTCCGGCCGAGGGGCGAACGCAAGAAAAGGACGGATCTCACATGAGCAAGAAGATGGCGACCCTCGCGCTGGCCCTGATGGCCACCGGCATGCTCCTGATGCTGGTTCCCACCCCCGCGGCCGCTCAGGCCGACGAGGGTGTATCCACCGCTCCCGTGGAGCACACCCTGATCACCACCGATGGCGCCCGGAAGCTCGGCGGCGCGATCGGCGCCGGTCTCGCCCTGATTGGCGGCGCCGCGGGAATCGGCCGGATCGGTGCCGCCGCCGTCGAGTCGATCGCCCGTCAGCCGCAGGCCAACGGCCAGATCTCGACCGCCATGATCATCACCGCCGCCCTGATCGAAGGCGCGATGCTGTTCGCGGTCATCGTCGGTCTGCTCGCGGTTCTCTAAAGAAACCGTCCGCTCGTTCCGAACGCTCTTGCCGGCTCGGCCGGGTGAAATCCCGGTCGAGCCGTCGAGATCCAACGCGGAAGTCCCCTAGGATGTGGGGAGATTCCACGCCTTACCAAGTCGAACCAAGTCGAGGGCAAGCGCCGATGTTGCGAAAGATAAGTCTCCTGTTGAGTCTTGGCCTCCTGTTCCTGGGCGGGTTGGCGCCCGCGTTGGCCCAAGAGGCCCACGGGGAAGGCGGTTCGGTCAATCCGTTCTCCGGCGACATCGGCAACGCGATCTGGACGGTCCTGATCTTCGGTCTCGTCCTGTTCGTGCTCGGCAAGTACGCCTGGGGGCCGATCCTTTCAGGGCTCCAGGCGCGCGAGAGCTTCATCCGCGAGGCGCTCGAAAAGGCCGACCGGGACCGCCGAGAATCCGCGGCGAAGCTCCAAGAGTACGTCGACAAGATCGACGCCTCGCGCGCCGAAGCGTCGGCGATCGTCGAAGAGGGCAAGCGCGACGGCGATGCCTTGAAGCGCAGGATCGAAGAGGACGCCCGGGCCGAAGCGATGGCGATCATCAGTCGCGGCAAGCGCGAGATCGAGATCGCGACCGACACCGCGATCAAGGATCTCTACGCCCGGAGTACGCAGCTCGCCACCGAGATCGCCTCCGGCATCCTCGGCCGGGAAATCCAGTTCAAGGATCACGATCAATTGGTTGCCGACACGATTGCCCGCCTTTCGGCCGGCGCCGAAAAATCGGGCGGCCGCCCGGCGGCGAACTGAAGCTCGGATAACCCACCATGAGCCAGGGAATCGACAACAACACGCGCGCCCTCGGCCGGCTCTACGGCCGGGCGCTGCTCGACGCGGCGACCGAAACGAGCGGAACGGAAGCGGGCGAACTCGCGGCCGAGCTGATCGAGATCGGCACGCTGCTCGATCGGCAGCCGGATTTTGAGTCCTGGCTCGCCAGTCCCTCGGTGGATGCCAAAGAAAAGACCGCCGCGATCGAAAAGATCTTCCGCGGCCGGGCGAGCGACCTGCTGACCGATGCGCTCCAGGTGATCGGCAAGAAAGGCCGGCTCGCCGGTCTCCGGGCGATCCTGGCCGGCTTCGCGGTCGAGTACCGCGAGGCGCGCGGCATCTTGAGTGCCTCGGTCGAGACCGCCCGGCCCCTGTCGCCCGCGCAGCTCGAACAGTTGGGTACCGCGATCGGCACCTACACCGGCAAGACCATCGAGATCACCGAACGGGTGAACCCCGCTCTGCTCGGCGGCATCGTGGTCCGCGCCGGGGACGAGCGGATCGACGGCACCGCGGCCTCCGCCCTCGCACGTTTCAGCGCCCGTCTCGACGCGCGCGCGGCGAGCGAAATCGTCTCCGGCATGTCCTACGTAGAAGCGACCTAAAGACCCGAGAACTTGCACCGACCCGGGTCTCTCGGGTTCTGGTTTAAGGCCAAGATTGAGGTTAACGCGATGAGATTCAAGGTCGACGAAATAGCATCGGTCATCACGGAAGAGATCCGCCAGTACCGCAGTGCCGCCGATGTCGCGGAGACCGGTACGGTGCTCGAAGTGGGCGACGGCATCGCCCGGGTTTACGGGTTGGCCAACGCGATGGCCGGCGAGCGGGTGACGTTTAAGGACGGCGCCTCCGGCCAGGTGTTCAACCTGGAAGAGAATTCGGTCGGCGTCGTCATCCTCGGCGACTACAAGGGCATCCGCGAGGGCGACGAGGTCCGGCGCACCGGCGAGCTGCTCTCCGTGCCGGTGGGCGAAAAGTTGATCGGCCGCGTCGTCGATCCGCTCGGCAATCCCCTCGACGGCCTCGGCGACATCGTCACTTCCGAGCGCCGGCCGCTCGAATGGAAGGCCCCCGGCATCGCCGAACGCCAGCCGGTTACCGAGCCGATGCAGACCGGTGTCAAAGCGATCGACTCGATGATCCCGATCGGCCGCGGCCAGCGCGAGCTGATCATCGGCGACCGGAAGACCGGCAAGACCGCCATCGCGGTCGACGCGATCATCAACCAGAAGGGCGGCGACGTGATCTGCGTCTACGTCGCGATCGGCCAGAAGGAATCGACGGTGGTAGGCGTGGTCGACAAGCTGCGCGAAAACGGCGCGCTCGACTACACGATCGTCGTCTCCGCCTCGGCCGCCGACCCCTCGCCGCTCCAGTACATCGCCGCCTACGCGGGCGCCGCGATGGCCGAATACTTCATGTACCAGCAGGGCCGCGCCACTTTGGTGGTCTACGACGACCTGTCGAAGCAGGCCCAGTCGTACCGTCAGCTCTCGCTCCTCTTGCGCCGCCCGCCGGGCCGCGAGGCCTACCCGGGCGACGTCTTCTACCTTCACTCGCGGCTCCTGGAACGCGCCGTCAAGCTGCGCGACGAGTACGCGATCGTGGCCAAAGACGCGCCGGCCGACACGACCGACCGTAGCCTCGCCAAGAAGCACCCGGAAGGGCTCGCCGCCCCGGCCGATGTCCGTCCCGACGACCTCTTCGGCCTCTACCATCGGCCCCACGGCAAGCACAAGGCGGAAGCGTTCCTGGCGTCGCTGCCGGACAAAGACAAATACCGCGTTCACCGCTTTCCGGACAGCGGCGGCTCGATGACCGCGCTGCCGGTGATCGAAACGCTCGAAGGCGAGGTCTCGGCCTACATTCCGACCAACGTGATCTCGATCACCGACGGCCAGATCTACCTGGAGCCCGACCTGTTCTTCGCCGGCACCCGCCCGGCGGTCAACGTCGGCATCTCGGTCTCCCGCGTCGGCGGCAACGCCCAGCGCAAAGCGATGAAGAAGATCGCCGGCTCGCTCCGTCTCGACCTCGCCTCCTACCGCGCGCTCGAAGCGTTCTCGCAGCTCGGAACGGAAGTCGACGCCGCGACCCAGCGCCAGCTCGATCGTGGCGCGCGCTTGGTCGAGCTGCTCAAGCAGGGGCAGTATCAGCCCTATCCGCTGTCGGAGCAGGTGGTTTCGATCTTCTCCGCGACGCAAGGTTTGCTCGACGATCTGCCGGTCGCTCAAATCCTGCCGTTCGAGGCCGCCCTGCTGAAGCACATCCGCCAGGAGTTTCCGGAAATCCTCGATCAGCTGGCGAAAACCGGCGAGCTGCCGGACGAGCTGGCCGGCCGAATCCGCACGGCGGTCAACAACTTCAAGCCGAACTTCCTCAAATCGCTCCAGACGGCCGTCACGACTGCGACAGTCGCGGCGTAACGGCCTACGCGCTCTGGCAATAGAACCGGGAATCCGAAATGGCCAACCGACGAGTCCTCGTCAAACGACGCAAGTCGATCCGCAACATCCGCAAGATCACGCGGACAATGCAGCTGATCGCAACCGCGCGTTTTCAGGCGGCCTATAACCGGGCCGTCGCGACCAAGCCATACAACGAAAAGCTCGCCGAGTTGGTGGCGGACCTTTCCAGCGCGGCGGCCGCCTCGGGCGGTGTGGAGCACCCACTGCTCCAAGAGAACGACGCGAACAAGACGGCGCTGGTGGCGATCACCAGCACCCGCGGTTTGTGCGGCGGCTACAACTCGAACGTCCTGCGCGTGGCGATCGAACATCTCGACACGGAACAACAAGCGGGGCACGAGGTGGACGTCCACATGGCGGGCAAGAAGGGGATCGGTTATTTCCGGTTCTTGAAGCGCCCAATGATCGAGCAGATCACCTCGGTCGGCGACGTTCCGCGCTTCGATCAGGTGGAGCCGATCGCCAACGCCCTGATGGAAAGCTTCATCAAGGGCGAGATCAGCGCCGCCTACGTCTCGTACATGAAGTTCGTCTCGACCGGCACCCAGCGCCCGGTGGTCGTCCAACTCCTGCCGCTCGCGCGGAAGGCCGCGGAGACCCCTGAGGCGGACGGGACGGCCCCGGCGCCCACCGGCCAGGTCGAGTTTTCCCCCGAGCCGCAGAAACTGCTCGACAGCCTGTTGCCCGCCTCCGTCCGCGTCCAGCTGTTTCAGGCGTTCACCGACGCCGTGGTCTCCGAGCAAGTTGCCCGGATGGTCGCGATGAAGGCGGCCACCGACGCGGCCGGCGACATGATCAAGTCCTTGACCCGCGAATACAACCGCGCCCGCCAGACCGCGATCACCATGGAGCTGCTCGACATCGTCGGCGGCGCCAACGCACTGGCCTGAACAAAAAGCGGCCTTTCAAGATATGTGCGCACACCTTCGGGAGCTTGCGAACGATGAGTAATAATCTCGGCACCGTCACCCAGGTCATCGGCTCGACCCTCGACGCGCAGTTTGCGGAGGATCAGCTCCCTTCGATCTACAACGCGCTCAAGGTCGAACTCTCGCGCACCGTGCTCGGCGAGACGACCAGCGAAACCCTCTGGTGCGAGGTCGCCCAGCACTTGGGCGGCGGCCGCGTCCGCGCCGTGGCGCTGGGCTCGACCGACGGCCTGCAGCGCGGCGCGAAGATTCTCGATACCGGAACCGCGGTGCAGGTTCCCGTCGGTGTCGAGACGCTCGGCCGCGTCTTCAACATGGTCGGCGAGCCGATCGACGGCCTCGGCCCGGTCACCGCGACGAACTTCCGGCCGATCCACAGCGATCCGCCCGAGTTCAAGGATCTCTCGTCGAAGACCGAAATCTTCGAGACCGGGATCAAGGTCATCGACCTGCTCTGCCCGCTCGTCCGCGGCGGCAAGGCCGGTCTGTTCGGCGGCGCCGGCGTCGGCAAGACGGTCATCATCCAAGAGCTGATCGCCCGCCTGGCGCGCTTCCACTCCGGCTACTCCTGCTTCGCGGGCGTCGGCGAGCGGACCCGCGAGGGCAACGACCTCTGGCTCGAAATGCAGGAAGCGCAGATCGGCGACACCGGCAAGCGTGTCATCGACCAGACCGTCATGGTCTTCGGCCAGATGAACGAGCCTCCGGGAGCCCGCCTCCGCGTCGCCCTCTCCGCGCTCACCATGGCGGAGTACTTCCGTGACCAGACGGGCGTCGACACGCTGCTCTTCGTCGACAACATCTTCCGCTTCTCGCAGGCCGGCTCGGAAGTCTCGGCGCTCCTCGGCCGCATGCCGTCGGCCGTGGGCTACCAGCCCACCCTCGGCACCGAGATGGGCGAGCTGCAAGAGCGAATCACCTCGACGGTCCGCGGCGCGGTCACCTCGATCCAGGCGATCTACGTCCCCGCCGACGACTACACCGACCCGGCGCCGGCCACCGCGTTCGCCCACCTTGACTCGACCGTCAACCTCGAACGGTCGATCTCGGAAAAAGGCATCTACCCCGCGGTCGATCCGCTTGCCAGCTCCTCGCGCATCGTCTCCCCCGAGCTGATCGGCGAGCGCCACTACAAAG
>JBBRUC010000044.1:0-32656 GCA_038248205.1 Thermoanaerobaculia bacterium | reverse complement strand
TTGATGCCGTAGCGCTGGGCGTTTGCTCGGGCGCCCCGGGAGGTGTTGCAGGTGCCGCACAAGACGCGGCCGTTTCTAATCAGCGCGCGTCCGCCGCGACCGTGGTGGTGGATATGGTCGATATGAAATCCGCCGTCGCCGATCCTTCTTCCTCGGTGGGTGGCATAAGTGGTGAGAGCATGCTGAAAGCCGCAGGCGCCGTTTTCACAGGTATAGAACTGGCCCCCGCCGCGGCGTGCCCTGTTCTTGGCCAGGATCTTCGCTCTCTGTTCGGCACTGAACTTGACGAGCTGAATCGGCGCTTTGCCGCTGTTTGACGGGAGAGTTGGTTGCAGCGCGTTGGGCTGAGCGCCCTGAATCTTGACGGGGATGCGGGCGAAGTCGTGACCGAGGAGCGAGGCTCGTTCCAGGCGATCCACTCCGGGTTCCGGCATCTCCTCACGGGTCGGGAGGATTCGGCCGGCCGGCGCCGCCGACGCGAAGAGCGAGCTTCTCGGCGGGCTCGACTTCGATCCGGAGAGTGCGGGGAGCGCTCTTGCGTTTCCCATTCCCGCTTTTCTCCCTATGCCGCAAACCGCACGCAGTAGATCGGTGGCAGGTTGGCCGAGAGCGAGGTCCAAGAATCCCCTTGATCCTCGGTGATCCAAAGCGATCCCGTCGTGCTGCCGAACGCCAGCCGGTCGCCGCTCCCGTCGATGTCCAGAGAGTGGCGGTAGATCAGGTCGTAGGCGTTCTCTTGGGGGAGGCCTTGGTCGAGCACGTCGAAGCTCGCTCCGCCGTCGCGGGTGCGGAGGGCGACCAGTTGGCCGTCCACCGGGATGCGCTTTTCGTCCTTGATCGCGGGAACGAACCAGGCGGTCTCGGGGTTTTCCGGGTGGGCCGCGGCGGCGAAGCCGAATCCCGAGCGGGGGATGTCCTTGATCTCCTGCCAGGACGCCGCGCCGTCGGTCGAGCGGAAGATGCCGTTGTGGTGCTGGACCCAGAACGCCTCGGGGTTGTCGCGGCTGGCGACCAGGATGTGCGGGTCTTGGACGTTCTGGTCGTAGGCCCGCTCGGGCGGCATGTACTCGGCCCGCATTCCTTGGGCGCTGGGGCTCCAGGTGGTGCCGCCATCTTCAGTAAGCCAGACGCCGCCGCAGGAGATGCCGACGAGTACGCGCTGGGCGTTCCTTGGATCGACGCAGACCGAGTGGATGCCTGGCCAGTCGTAGCCGCCGCCGAACCAGCCCTTCCGCTCCGGTTTGTCCCACAGCGGTCGGTTCAGCTCCCAGGTGGCGCCGCCGTCGTCGGAGCGGAACAGACCGCCGGGAAGGGTGCCGCACCAGAGGGAATCGGTTGCTTCCGTCGCGCTGCCGTCCGCCAGAGCCCAGATCTTCTGTAGCTTCCAGGGGATCGACTTGCCGTTGTCGTCCCGGTCGTCGACCTCCTCCGGCTTCGCCGGATAGGCGGGCGCCGCGCGCTCCTCCCAGGTGGCGCCGCCGTCGGTGGAACGCTGGAGCTTGGTGCCGAAATGGCCGAGGTCGAGCGCGGCATAGATTCGTCCCGCACGGTCGATGTGGACGATCGAAACGGGATCGCCCAAGAACGCGGTCTGGGCGATCTTCCAGCCCGCGGCGGCGCGCTCCAGGGTGAACAGTCCTTTGCGCGTGGCGACGAACAGTCGGTTGCTGGGCGAGTGGCTCATCGGGATCTCCAAGGGAAGAGGCAGCGGACGGCCTCAGCCGCCGGACAGGGCCTGCATGACGTAGATCTGGCTGGAGGACGAGACGGCGTCCGAAAGGCCATCGCGATCGCGCACCGCCTCGCCGTCGACGAACACGGTCATGTGTTTGCGCAAGGCGTGTTGCTCGTCCAGGACATAGCCGCGGACGCCGGGGTTGGCGGCAAACGCCCGATCTAAAACCTCGCGCACGGTCACGCCGGAAACCTCCTGCGGCGGGCAGGAGAGGTGCCGCTCCAGGGCCGAGGTGAAGATCACTTGGGGCATCGGGGTGAAATGATATCCGAGTCCGGGGCGCGCTTTCGAGGCACCGGTTCCCGGCGATATAATCTGGTTCTTCTAATGACGACGTACACGATCCACCAGGAAGCCGAGATCACCCCGGAAGATCGCGAACGGATCATCGACGGCCTCCGCATTCACAACCGCAAGACCGCGCCGGTTCCCACCTGGCGCCCGCTCCACCTGATCCTGCGAGGTCAAGACGGCTCGATCCACGGCGGCCTGCTCGCCGAATCCGGCTGGGAGTGGATGCAGATCCAGTTTCTCTGGATCTCCGACGCGCTACGCGGCGAGGGGTGGGGCCAGGCGTTGCTCGCAAAAGCCGAAGAAGAAGCCCGCGCCCATGGCTGCCGGGCGATTTGGCTGGATACCCACGATTTCCAGGCGCCGGCTTTCTACGAGCGCCAGGGCTACCGGCTATTCGGTGTGCTAGACGACTATCCGGAGGGGTATCGGCGGTTCTTCTATCAGAAGAGCCTGTTGGCGCCGAATCCTTGAACTGCGCTGCCGAAATTTCCAATTCTGGGACCGCCGCTCCAATTCGGGGACAGAGATGCCAATCCTGGGACAGGAACTCCTATTTCGGGGCGGAATCTGCAATCCTGGGACGCAGTCACCAATCCTGGGACCTGGCCTCCAGTCACGGGACAGGAACACCAATCCTGGGACGCACGCGCCAGTTCTGGGACGTAGAGGCTGCTTCAGGCGCGGAATGCGGCTTTCCGCCGCGGGAAGAGCGGGTTTCCCGCCGCGGGCGCGAATCACTGCCCGCGTTTGGCCAGCTCCTCGCGGATCAGCTCGCGAATGCGCTCCTCGTGCTCCGGGGTGAATGGCACGCTCGCCCGCCGAGCGTTACTCGGCTGCGGATCGCCGAGCCAATCCTCCAGCCGCCGAGTGGCCGTCCGTGCGTCCCCGGCATAGGCGAGGCGCAGGAAATCGGTCGGGGGAATCTTGAGCAGCCGCGCCAGGCCGACGAGATGGCGAACCCGCAGCTCCAGCGTTCCGCTCAACAGCTCCTCGAGCCGGCCATGCCCGATGCTCAACGCGCTCTCGAGATCCCGCTTGTAGCCGGTATATCGATCGCACGCGGTGCGCACCAGATCCAACAGCTTCTTCATGTCCTTGTCCATGGCGGTGGACTTTAGCGTAGCGGGCGGCAAGCTCGCGAGGGGGTTGAACAACGTGGCCGTCCCTGCGGTATTCGAAGCGCCGGACGTTGGTGCCTCGCCGACGCCGGCGAGTCCGCCGGCGGTCCCAGGGAACGATGGCCGAGGCGGTATTCGTCACCGGCCGACGAACTGATTTCCCGTGGAAGTGCCTCAGGAGCGATTGAGCTTTTCCGCGACTCTCTCCGCGATCCATTCCTCTGCGGAATATCCTCGGAGCACCTCCGCGAACCTCCGGCATGCCGTGCCCATTCGCTCGTCTTCGAGCGTCGCCTGTACCTGTAACGCTAAGCGCCCGAGATCGCGCACCCGTCGCGCCACCCCCGCGACCTCCAACCGGGCGGCGTGGTCGAACTGGTCGTAATCGACCGGGAGCACCAGGGCGGGTGTGCCGTTCGCCAGCGTGTGGAACTGCACCCCCGCGCCGCCGTGGTGAATAACCAGGGCGTAGCGCGAAAGGTCGCGGCCGTACGAGACGTAGCCGAGCCGATGGAAGTTGCCCTGGCCTTCGAAACGGTCGCTACCCGCCTGGCCGTCGGTGAAGTGGAAATCGATTGCAGGAAGGGCGAGGGCCGCGGCACGGACCGCCTCCGCCATCGCGTCCTTCTTCCACGGCAGGTGCGTGCCGAGGGTGACCAGGACCGCCGGTCGCCCCTCCCGAAACGGCGGCTCGGGTGTCGATGTCGACGTGGGGGGCGTATACAGCACCGGGCCGATCAGCTCGACGGCGGCGGGGAGGGTCCGAGGGAATTCAAGCTCGGGGACCGAAAAGCCCAGCACCCTTTCGGGCGAATAGACCGCCTCGGAGCCGTCCTCGCGGTAGAGGGACGGCACCCCCAGCGCGCGGATCGGTTCGCGATAGAGCCGATAGACGCCGCGCTTGAAGGTACGGATCAGCGCGCGGCCGGCCGCGTCGCGCAGTCGTTGGAGGGGGCCGAACGGTCCGCGGCCGGGGCGCAGGCCACCGAGGTAAGCGGGCGGGCCGTCGGGCGTTTCGATCACGCAGGGCGACGGGTGGCTGGTCCACCAGGGGATGCCGAGATCTTGGGCGACGGAACCCGCCACGGGGATCGTGAAATCGGCGATCAGCAGATCCGGCGGGGGCTCGGCGGTCCAGAGGGTGAGGATCTCCTCGCGGAACGCGAGCAGCAGTTGCAGGTTCGAGCGTAGTTGAGCGTTCAGGCGTAGTGGGTTGCTCCCCACGGCATGCGGCGGCTCGACGATCGCGCGGATCTCGGCGTCGCGGCCGGGAAGGACAACGCGTCCGGAAAGGCCCGCGGCCGCGATCTGCGCCTGCGCGCCTTCGGTGCTGATCACCCGGACCTCGTAATCGCGGGCGAGCCGACGGCCGATCCCGAGCAGGGGGTGGAGGTGTCCGGCAAACGGCGGACTGACGAGATCGATTCGCGGGCGGCTCATGCGATCCCTTCGGCCGCTTGGATCTCTTGGAGGTAGGCGACGCAGAGCGCCCGGACTTCGGTATCGCGCAGATAGTCGAGGTGACCGCATTGGACCCGGGCGATACGTGCCTTGGGGATGCCGACGCGAAAGTACAAGCGGGAGATCAAATCGCGTCCCTGGACGATGCGAACCTCGCAGGAGGCAAGCCGCCGGGCGACCGGGCCGTAAGCGAAGACGTGAAGGCGGGCGAGCGCCGAGGGCGGGAGCTGGAGGTTGGCCAGCAGCTCCAGCCCCGAGCTGCCGGCGAGGAAGAGGGTCCGCTCGGCGCGATCGATCTGCGCGAGAACTAGCGGCCGGTAGCGGGCGGCGAATGCGGGGCGACGGGAGCGGAGGTAGAGCGAGAGGTTGTGGAGGCTAGCGGTGGGTAGCGGAGTCCTTCGGAACGATTGTGGAATGTCTGGGTAGGCGAAGTTGGTCCGGACCTTCCACTCGGCCGGAACGGGAAGGGCTTCGAGGAACGCCTGTTGAAGCGGGCTGAGCGCGGCGTTGCCGGGGTTGCTCTGACCGGTGAGGAAGGCGATCTGGAGGGGCCGATTCATGCGAACACTATTCGATCGCTGTGAAGTGCCGATCGTCGCGCACTTTGTAGCGCCGGGTGCGCCAGACGATCCTTCGCCAGAAGATGGCATCGAGGAGATGAAACGGCTGGAGCAGCTCACTCAGGATCGAGGATGCTGGCGCTTCGAGGCTGCGGCCATAGATCGCGCGTTGGAGCGCCGCGAGGCCGAGACCGCGGAGGACCAGCGTCGCGATCAAGATGCCGAAGTTCGCGGGGCTGGGGGCGATCGTGGTGGTGATCACCAGCGCGAGTAGCAGGAGCGGCGGCAGGGCATGAAGCAGGCCGATCGTGGCGCGGATCCGAAGCGGCTGCTTACGCAGCAGGAGGAGCGCGAACAGGAACCAGCGGTGCATCAGCTGGCGGTAGTGCTTGGCGTTGCGGACGGTCGTTTCCACCCAATGCGGCCGGGCGCTCTGAAAGATCGTACCGCTTTCTCTCAAAACGGCTTCCGCTACGGCGAGGTCGTCGGTCAAGGCCCCGAGCATGCCGGCGAAACCTCCCATCTCGTCGAGCTTGTCTAGGCGCATCGCGTAAGCCATGCCGTTGATCGTGAGCGGCGGGAGGTAGGGGAGAAGTGGCAGGTAGGTGAGGGCGGCGTTGTTGTCGACGAACTGGGCGAGCAGGCGGGAGGGGAAGCGGCCGTCGTCCAAGTAGCCGGGCAGGCTGGTCGCGACCGAATGACGATCGAGCGCCACCAGCAGCGCGGCGAGCGTCGGTCCCGGCATGCGGGTGTCGTCGTCGAGCACCAGCAGGACCGGCTCGGTGGTTTCGGCCGGCTGCGCCGCGCGGGCCGCTTCGAGCTTCCAGAGCTTCGGGTTGATGCCGTCGGGCGGCTGGGGATGGAGCGAGATCTCGATCTTCGTTTCGGGATGCCGGGCCGCAAGATCGTTGCAGACCCGTTGGGCTTCGGCGTCGTCGAAATCGACCAGCCAGAGGAAGCGCGCGGCCGGCAACTCGCGCAGATTGTCGGCGAGCACGGTGCCGAGGCGCGGATCGCCCGAGAGGATCGGCTGCGCGATCGCGACGCCCGCGCCGTCGGAAGGAGCGAGGCGCGGTTCGCGCCGCGCTACGTAGGCCGCAAACGTCGCTTTAGCTCCCCAAAGCATCAGGTAGGAAAGGGCGAGCCCGACGATTCCCAGGAGCGGATTCACGCGCGGCGCTCCTGGTCTAGCTGCCAGCGAACGAACGCGTCGATCCCCTCTTCGAGCGAGACCGAGGGGGGACCGAGATCGGCGAGCATCTTGCTTACGTCGAAGGTCTTCGACCAGGCGAACACGCCCACGCCGAAGCGGGTGATCGGCGGCTCGCCGGAGAGGCGAAGGAGACCCCAGACGCCTTCGAGGATCGTGGCGACGACCAATGCCTTGCCGACCGAAACTTTGCGCTTTGGCGTGGGCAGGCCGAGCCGCGCGAACAGGTCGAGCAGCAGGGCTTGGATCGGCAGCGGCCGCGCGTTGGTCAGGTTGTAGATGCCGGAAAGATCGGTGCGGAGCGCCGCGGCGAGCAGATAGTCGGCGAGGGTATCGACGTAGATCAAATCGCCGACCGCGGGACCGGCAGCGCCCGTATCGAACAGCGGCAGCTTCCCGGCCCTCGCCGCCGCGAGAATGCGCGGAAACAACACGGTGTCTCCGGGACCGAACACCGCGCGCGGCCGGGCGATCAGCCAGGGGCCGGAATAGGCTTGCACCAGCCGCTCGCCCTCTGCTTTCGTTGCGGCGTACCGGTTGACGAACCGGGGACCGACGGGAGAGGCCTCCGTGAGGCCGATCTGTGGTCCGTCTTGGTAGAGCACCGAGCTGGACGACACATAGACCAGGCGCGGACGGCCGTTTCGCAGGCAATAGTCGATCACCTGCCGGGTTGCCTCGACGTTGTCGCGCCGGTAGTCCTCCCAGCTCCCCCAAGGGGTTGCCCGCGCCGCCGCGTGGATCACCACGTCGGGGCGGAACTCTGGATCGGACAGGACATCAAACGGCTGCGACAGATCGATCGAGCTATAGGCCGGATCGTCGAGCGGACGCCTTCCGATGCCGTGGATCGCCAGATCCGTCCGATCGCGAAAGCGGGCGACGAACCGGCCGCCGACGAAGCCGGACGCCCCGGTGACCAGAATGCGCGTGATGTTCATGCGGCAACCTTCGAGCGGCCCAGGCACCGAATGCGGCATCGCTTTTCGCCGAGCGGCAGCTCTGTCCAGGGCTCGAACGTCACGACCGGCCGCTGTATCCCCAACCGATCCGCCAGCGCCGCCAGCTCCCGCTCAATAGCCACTTCGAGTTCCGTCCTTTCGATCGCTATCCGCCACACCGCCCCTTCCTGCTCCAGCCGGTAGTCCCCGAGACCGCCTACCCGAGCCATCGCATTGCGGACCAGGTCGGGAAACACGGCCACCGGTGCGCCCCGATCGAGCGCCTCTCCCCACAGGACGTCGTCCGCCCGCCCCTCGATCGCCTCCAAGCTCAGGGTCGGACGGCCGCACGGGCACGGACCCTCGGCAAGCCGCAGCACGTCATCCAATCGATACCGGACGACGAGCTGCGTGGTACGCGAAAAGTCCGTCACGATCGGATGAAACCGCCGCCGCTCCGAATCCAGCCACTCCATCTCAAAATGGATCTGCTCCTCGTTCAGGTGGATGCGCCCCGCCGCGCAGCTCGCGCCCAAAAACCCTTCGGTCGCCTGGTAGACCTGCTGCACCGGCACGCCCCACGCCTCGACGATCGCCCGCTCGTCGTCCTTCTCCAGCACCTCGGCGACCGAGATGACCTGGCGCGGCGCAATGTGGAGTGTGCCGTCTGTTTTCCCTTCGGTGAGCTTTTTAAGCACCGTAGGCGGCGCCGCCAGCACGTCCGGTGGATGCGCGTTCAACCTCTCCAGGTGCTCCGGCCACGGCGCCCAGAGATCGTGGAATCGGAAGTCGATCCGACGGCTGGTGAGCGTTGAGTAGAGGTTGCTGTTCGCCCGTAAGAAAAAAGCTATCCGTAAGGGAGGGAGCCGCGGATGGAGTACCTGGTGCAACCCCTCTCGCGAGAGCAGGCAACCGAGCAAAAGGCCGGCCCAGCGGGCGCGCTCGGCGGCGGAGACCACGAAGACGCCGCGGGTGCCCGAGGTTCCGCTCGACAGGCCGACGGTCAGCTCTTCGCCGTTGGCTCGGAGCGTGGGTTGGAAGTCTCGGCTCTGCTCCGCCGCGAGCGCCACTGCGAGCGCTTGGTCGAGCGAGACGCCGAAGGCATTGAAGCCCGCGAAGTCGGCGAGCAACTTGGCTTTGTCGACGATCGGCAGGTTGGCGAGGGGCTTGCCCGCGTACGATGCATAGAACGGCGCTTTGGATAGGGTCGTAGCCAGGAATCTTGCAAGCCGCTTTTGCTGGGTTCGTAGAAGCGCGGCGCGGCTGGTCGGGTGCTGCCCCCAGCGGGTTCCCGCGAAGGTGCCGATCGAACGCAGGTTGAAGCTCATGATTGAAGCGCTTCGAAGGTCTCGGTGCAGTGCGACGGCACAATTCGAAGATCCGGGTTCTGCGTTGCGACCGACTTCAATCCCGCGAGAGTGGCACGATAGTCCGTCCAATCGGCGAACAGCGGCCGGGCGAGAAACGACGGCAAGCGTTGCTCGCGCCAGGCTCGGGCCGACCAGCAGGAGTCGGCCGCGAGAAGGATCTGTTGGTCGTCTTGCGTGGTGAGCAGTACGCCGAGTTGCGCCGGGCTGTGGCCGGGGAGCGGAATTCCGATCAAGCTCTTGTCGCCGATCAGGTCGAAGCCGTGGGAGAACGGCGCCCAGGTCGGGCCGAGATCGACGGGTGGGCATGCGTCCGCGAGATCGAGCCGGGTTTCGAAGTCGCTCGGCAGAAGGGCGGGGAGAACGCCGCGCCGGAGCGCCGCGAAACCTTGGAGCGCGTTCGGTCCCAGGTGGTGCGCCACTTCCTGTTCGAGCGCCAGGAATCGCGCCCGCGGCAGATCGCGGAGGCCGGCGACATGGTCGGCGTGGAGGTGCGAGATCAGGACGCGCGAGACCTCTCCAATCGCGACTCCGAAGCCGCGGAGTTGGGTGCCGAGCTGCTCTTCTTCCGGAAGTTGAACGGGCGTGAGCCAGCGGTAGATCCGCTCAGGAAGTTTCCGGGTCGCCGAGGCGAAATGATCGGCGTAGCCCGTGTCGTAGAGGATCGCCCCGGCGGTCGGGTGGAGGATCAACGCGGCGAGCGCGGGAAAGTCGATCGGACCGAAACGACCGCCGCGGATCGTCACCCACTCGGGGTGACGGCAGCGGCCGACCCGCATCAGGTGGAGCGCAACCCTTGGCTGCCGCGGCTGGACCGGGTGGCTCAATAGCGGATCACCAGGGCGCCGAGCTGAACGCCCGCGCCGGTACCCACGAGCAAGGCGATCTCGCCGCGCGAGAGCCGGCCCGAGGCGATCGCTTCGTGCAGGGCGCTCGGTAGCGAAGCTCCGACCTGGTTGCCCCGGTCGGCAAAGATGTCGATCACCTGCTCGCGGCGAAGGCCGAAACGGCGGCGCAGGTATTGAAGCGCATGGAGGCTCGCCTGGTGCGGTACGACGGCCTGGATTTCGTCCATCGCAAGGCCCGCCGATTGAAGGAGCGCATCCAGAAAACCGGGAAGCCGTTCGGCGGCGACCCGGAAGACCGCTTTACCGTCCATTCGGAACAGGGTAAGCGGCAGGTACGGCTGATCGATTCGGCTTGGATGGTGGCGCGATCCACCTCCCGGGATCTCACAGGTGTGCGCCCCTTGCGACAGCGTCGCGAACGAGCCGGCGAGAAGGGCGGAGGACTCGCCGGCCCCGGCCGATCCGACGATTGCGGCCGCCGCGCCGTCGCCGAAGATGCCACTCGCTTCGAGCTTGCTCCAGTCGAGGCCGCAGGAGGCGACGTCGGACGAGACGATCAAGATGCGCCGGTAACGCCCGGCCTCGATCAGGCAGGCGGCGGTGTCGAAGGCGACCAGGAACGAGAGGCAGCTCGCGCCGATGTCGAAGGCGGGAATCGCGAAATCGGAAAGCCCGAGTTCACGGTGAAGGAGCGCCGCGTTGCACGGCATCGCCTGATCCGGTGTCCCGCTCGCCGCGATCAGGCAATCGAGGTCGGCGAGACGCAAGCCGGCGGCGTCGAGCGCCCGCCGCGCCGCCTCGGCTCCGAGGGCCGCGGCGCTCCGGGTTTCGACGTACCGCCGCCGTACTCCGGTTTTTTTGAACACGGTGCCGGTAGGTAGCCCCAAGCGGCGGTCCAGTTCGTCGCTGGTCAGCTCTTCGCAAGGGAGGGCCGCTCCCGTACCGAGCAGCCGGATCGCCCGTGGACGCGAGGGGGGGAGAGACCGTGCAAGAGGGCTCATAGGTGATCGAATCCGAGGGCGTTCAATCTACACGTCACCTGCCCCCTTCCCCAAATCGCTTCCCCGCCCTACCATCGCGACCGATGGACGCTCACTCCAACTCCGAACGGCTCGACGCCCTGGCGCAGCGCGTTCGCGAGCTGCCCGACCGGGCGGGGATCTACATCTGGAAGGACGCGGCGGGCAAGGTTCTCTACGTCGGCAAGGCCATATCGCTAAGGAAGCGCGTGGCCTCCTACCTCGCGCGCGATCAGGAACCGCGGCTCGCCCAGATGGTTTTCGAGGCGGTCGAGATCGAGCACATCATCACCGACTCGGAAGCCGAAGCGCTGCTGCTCGAAAATAACTGGATCAAAGAGAAGAAACCGCGCTACAACGTCCTCTTACGCGACGACAAGACCTATCCCTACCTGAAGCTCACGATGCGCGATGAGTTTCCGCGGATCGCCTTCACCCGCCGGATCAGCAACGACGGCGCGGAGTACTTCGGTCCGTATCTCCCCGGCGGGCTGGCGCGCAAGGCGATCAAGCTGGTCCAGAAGCTGTTCCAGGTCCGCGTCTGCCGGATCGAGATCGACGGCGGCCTCGACCGGCCCTGTCTTTACCATGGCATGCACCGCTGCCTGGGACCGTGCGTCGCGCGGCTGACGACCACCGAGCACTATGCCGAGGCGGTGGCGCAGGCGCGGTTGTTTCTCGCGGGCAAGAACGATCTGCTGCTGAAGCGGCTCAAGCGCGAGATGCTGGACGCCTCGGAAAGCTGCGATTTCGAGCGCGCGGCTTCGCTGCGCGACACGATTGCCGAGATCGAGTCGATCGGCCAGCGGCGGAAGATGTCGTCGGTGGCGGGCGAGGATTTGGACATTTACGGGGTTCATGTCTCGGGCGGCAACGCCGCGGTCGCGATCCTGGTCATGCGCGGCGGCCAGGTGCTCGATCGGCGCGAGCTGTTCTGGGAGAAGGTGGGGCAGATCACGCCCGAGGCGTTGCTCTCCGAGCTGCTGCCGCAGGTCTACGATCGAACCACGTTCGTGCCGAAGGAGATCCACCTGCCGGCGCCGATCGAGGGAGAAGAGGTCCTGCTCGATTGGCTTTCCGAGCGGAAAGGGGAGCGCGTCTACCTGCGCTTGCCGACCCGCGGCCCGAAGGCAGAGCGGATGGCGCTCGCCGGCCACAATGCCCAGCAAGCGCACCGAAGGCGTTTTCGCACCGGCGCGGTCGCCCCCGGCGCGGTGGCGCTCGAAAAGCACCTCGAATTGGCCGATCCGCCGCGGCGGATCGAAGGGTTCGATATCTCGCACTTCCAAGGGGGCGAAACGGTCGCCTCGATGGTGGTCTGGGAAGAGGGGAGGATGCGCAAAGGCGAGTACCGGAGCTTCAACATCAAGAGCGTCACCGGCCCGGACGACTTCGCCTCGATGCGCGAGGTGGTGGAGCGCCGCTACCGCCGGGTGCTCGAAGAGGTAGGGGCGATGCCCGACCTGATCCTGATCGACGGCGGGCGGGGCCAACTGAACGCGGCGCTCGAAGCACTGGCGATCCTCGGGGTGGAAGACACACGGATCTTGGGGCTCGCCAAGCGCGAGGAAGAGGTCTACCTGCCCGAGCTGCCCGAGCCGCTTCGCCTGCCGCGGGATGACGCGGGCCTTCAGCTGCTGCAACAGATCCGCGATGAGGCGCACCGCTTCGCCGTCTCGCGCCACCGCGCCCGGCGCTCGGCGAACCGAATGCGCAGCCGGCTCGACGATCTTCCCGGCATCGGCCCGCGGCGAAGGAAGCTCCTGCTCACCCGCTTCGGCAGCTTGGAAGGGGTCAAGCGCGCGACGCTTCCGGAACTGGAGGCGGCGATCGGCCCGATGCTCGCCCGGCGGTTGGTCGAGATGTTGCGCGAAGGGGAGGCGGCGCCTGGCGTTTAAACCGGCCGCAACTGAAACACCGGCTCGATCCCCAGGGCGGGTGCGAGCGTGGCGCCGAGCCACGGACTTCCGTGGGGCACCGCGATTCGGTCGGCGCCCAATGAGGAGACGCGCGAGAGCACTTCGAGCAGGCCGGCTTCCCAAACCAAATTCGGCAGGGCGGGACCGACCTTGCCGCCGACGATCCGGCGGACGCCGTGGGCGATGGCGCGAAAACGCAGGGCGCTCCGATCGTACAGCTCGACCGAGGTGAGCGCGGCGATCCATAGACCGTCGTCTGCCGCGGCGAGCAGCGCGTCGAGCGGCAGGGCGGCGGCGGGATCGCTAGACCTGAGCACGAGATGCAGAGGGGCGGCTTGATCGATATCGATCGCCAGCGGCAGGCGCCCCGCTCCAGGAGGAAGGTCGAGTCTCCGGGCCAGAGCGGTGGTGAGGGCAGCGGCGCGGAAGATACCGGCGGCGATCAGCTCGATCGGATAGGTCGACGTGCCGCTGCTGTCGAAAGGCAGGGCCAGCCCCGCCGGATCGGTCGGGTCGTCGAGCAGCGTCAGATGGGTTGAGGCGATCTGATCTCCGAGGCGGCCGAACAGCGGCCAGGCGGTCGGGTTCTCTTCACCCTGGGCCTTAGTGCCGCGGGCTAGCGCATCCTCGACCGCCCGAGAATCGAGCGCCGTGCGGGCCAGAGCGATCGCCAGGCGGGCCGCCGCCTTGGGGCTGAGCACGAGAGGCACCACGGATGCCGGCACTTCGCCGAGCGCAGGGTCGGCGCGGCGATCACGGGCGAGATCGAGCAGGCAACCGGGCGCCAGCGCTCCCAACATGCGGGCGACTCCCTGGGCGCTACCGGTTGCCGGTCCGCGTCCGGCGCGCAGCTCCAGCGAGGCGCCGGTGAGCGCGGCGACCTGGGGCGTGGCGCCGGTCGCCGCGTAGCCGATCCGCCCCTCGGTCCAGGCGAAATGCGCCGACTCGTCGGCTCGCAAACCTTCGGCAAGAAGCGCCTTGGCCTCCTCGGTCGAAAGGTCGGCGATCTCGGCATCCCAGAGCGCCGCGGAGGTTTCGGCCGGAGAGCCGGAACGCTCCGTCGGGGCGGCTTCCGGCAGGGCACCAGGATCAAAAGCTGCGGGCGGCGGGGCCAGTCGCGCGTCGGCCAGGGCCGCGCGGATCGCGGTGGCGAGTTCCTGCCGGTCGAGAGCCGCGGCGCGGTAGACGCCCTCCCTCCCTCGCTCGGTGACCCGGACGACCAAGTTCAGCTCACGGCGCAGGGCGGGCTCGATGCCGACCGAGGAGGGGCGGCGCCCGCTCCGTTGCGCATCGCCGCCGCTCGATCGTTCTTGGCGGTGGATCGCCTCGGTCCATGAGATTTCGGTACGGTCAGCGGGCGATTCGGCGAGCGTACGGGCGAGGATCTCGCGGGCGACGTCGGGGGAAGGGAGGGGCGAGGTCTGCACGGTGCCGGAGCATATCGTGGCCTAGCCTTTGCACCCTAGGCCCTGGCAGAATGGCGAGTCTCGTGAAAAGACAAATACTCCTCTCCCACCGCGCACCGCTCGCCACGCTCGTGACCCTGCTCGCCCTGATGGCGTCGTTCGCCCTGCTCCCTCCCGCCTTTTCGGCGAGGGCCGCGACGGCTGCAAAGCCCGTGGCGGCTCCCGTTTCGGCACCTCCTGAGGACGCCGCCGACCTCGTTTTGCAGCACGGGAGGTTCTATCCGGTCAATGATCCGCAGCCGATCTTGGGTAGTCTCGCCGTCGCCAACGGGAAGATCGTCTACTTGGGGCCGGACGGCGGCGCCGAACGATTCCTCGGCCCCAAGACCCGGAAAATCGATCTCCGCGGTCGGGCGGTCACCCCGGGGTTGATCGATGCCCACTCCCACCTGCTCGGGCTCGGCCGCGATTTGGGCCAGGTCGATCTGCGCGGTGCGGCCTCGTATGACGAGGTCGTGCGCCGCGTTCGCGCCGCCGCCGCGAAAGCTCCGGCGGGCGCCTGGGTGCGCGGCCGTGGGTGGGATCAAAACCTTTGGCCGGTGAAGAACTTCCCGGAGCACGGAGCGCTCTCCGCGGCGGTGCCCGACCATCCCGTCTGGCTGACCCGGATCGATGGCCATGCCGCCCTGTTGAACGCGCGGGCTCTCGAACTCGTCGGCCTCAGCGACGAATTGCAGGATCCGTCGGGCGGGCGTTACCTGCGCGACGCGGCCGGGCATCTCACGGGTGTTTTGGTCGACAATGCGATGGACGTCCATCCCGCCAACCCGGCCAACGATCCGTTCGCGGCGCGGCCGGAAGAGTTGGAGGCGGCGCTCGGCGCGGCGGCGCAAGAGTGCCTGGCGCTGGGCTTGACAACGGTAACCGACATGGGGGTGGACGCTCAGGGCGTCGCCGCGTACGAAGCGCTGCGCTCGAAGAACGCCCTAGGGATTCGCGCCGCTCTGTTCTTGACCGACGATCCCGTGCTGCTCCAAACCTGGTTTGCGCGCGGACCCCGGCTCGATCCGGAGGCCCGACTCACCATACGCGGCGTCAAGCTCTATGCCGACGGCGCGCTCGGTAGCCGAGGCGCCGCGCTGCTCGAACCGTACGCCGACGACGGAGGGAACCTCGGCCTGCTGACTTCGACCAAAGATCACATGGCCGACGTTGTGCGGCGCGCGGTGGCCTCGGGCTTCCAGGTCGGTATCCATGCGATCGGCGACCGTGGCAATCTGGTGGCGCTCGACGCGCTCGAACAAGGGCTCAAGCGCCACCCCTCCAGTCGGGGAAGTGCGCCGCGCGACCCGCGCTGCCGGATCGAACACGCTCAAGTTCTACGGCTCCAGGACATCGAACGAATGGCCCGCCTTGGCATCATCGCTTCGATGCAGCCGACTCATGCCACCTCCGATATGCCTTGGGCGCCCGCCCGCTTGGGGGAGAGCCGGCTCGCCGGAGCCTATGCCTGGCGGAAGGTGCTCTCGACCAATGGCCGGCTCGCGCTGGGCAGCGACTTCCCGGTCGAGTCGCCCGACCCACGGCTCGGCCTGTACGCCGCGGTGACGCGGCAGGATCTGGCGGGGAATCCGCCGGGGGGCTGGTTGCCGGGCGAAAAGTTGACGCGCGCCGAAGCGCTGCGCGGTTTCACCCTTGATGCCGCCCGCTCGCTGTTCCTGGAAGATCAGGTGGGCTCGCTTACGGTCGGCAAACGGGCCGACCTGGTGGTTTGGGCGAGCGATCCGATGACCGTTCCGGAAGCGGAGATTCCGCGCGCCGAGATCGACTTCACCTACATCGATGGCGAGCGGGTTTTCGCTCGCACAGGAGCGAAGTGAACGGCAAATTGATCCGAGGGATGCTGGTCCTCGCGCTGGTCTTTGGGACGCGAGGGGCTTTGGCCGACGACGTGTCGCTCTTGCGGCACAGAATGGTCGAGGAGCAAATCCGGCAGCGCGGAATCACCGATGAGCCCGTCCTTTCGGCGATGGACCGGGTGCCGCGCCACCTGTTCGTGCCGGGTGCGGCGCCGATGGAGGCGTATGCCGATCGGCCGCTGCCGTTCGGGCCGAAAGGCAAGTGGGGGACGGTCTACCAGCCGTACGTCGTGGCATTGATGACCGACCTGCTGGCGCTCGGTCCACGCGACAAGGTCCTGGAGATCGGCACCGGGTCGGGCTACCACGCCGCAGTCTTGTCCCGGCTGGCGCGCCAGGTCTACTCGATCGAGATCTCGCAGGCGGTGGCGGACCAGGCGGCGCGGCGCCTGACCCTGCTCGGCTTCACCAACGTCCTGGTGCGTACGGGGGATGGCTATCAGGGGTGGCCGGAAGAGGGGCCGTTCGACGCCATCCTGCTCTCCGCCGCACCGCCGGAAATCCCCAAGCCGCTGCTCGATCAGTTGAAGAAGGGGGGCCGGCTGGTGGCGCCGATCGGCGACTTCTTCCAGGATCTGCAGGTGATCACCAAGCGCGCCGACGGCACGATCGAGAAGCGGACCGTAAGTCCCGTGCGGCTGGCGCCGATGACCGGTAAGGTCCGCGACATCCAGAAGCGGTAGTAACGACAAATCACTGCAACAAAAGAAGTTAAGCACGCCATCGTGCGGTGTGCGCCTCTCCGTGAGTAGGCCGGAACCCCCTTTCCTCCCTCGGCGCGCCCTCGTCAGTCTCCTCTTTTTTGCAGTTCGTTTGGGTCTGCGGGCGCGATTTTCGCGTGAGCGGCACTACGTATGAAGAAGGCATGTGCCATACCTGAAAAGCAGGCCGACTCCTCGACGGCCAATCCGTTGAGGGTGTCGGAGGCGTCTGGTACCACCGGGCGCTGCGGCGGCGCGCCCCCGTGAACACGTCGACGGACTTGGAGAAAGTGCCTATGGAAAGCATCTGGCGGGATTTGCGTTTCGGGTTTCGGCAGTTGGTCGAGGACAAGGGCTTTTCCGTCGCCGCGATCCTTACCCTGACGGTAGGAATCGGCGCCGCGGCGACCATCTTCACGGTCGTCAACGCCGTTCTGCTCAAAAAGCTCCCCTACCCCGATCCCGGGAGCCTGGTGGTGATCCAAGGCACCTCTACGGTCAACGGCAAGGTCGATACCTGGACGGTCTCGCAGATGGATATGGCGGACTGGCGGCAGCGCAACACTCGCTTTGCCGACATGGCAGTCTGGGGCAAGTTCGCCTTCAATCTCCAGCAGGGAGAGCAGTCCCAGCGTCTCTGGGGCGAGCTGGTCAACGACAGCTACTTCTCGATTCTCGGCCTGACCCCGACCCTCGGCCGATTCTTTACCGCCGACGAGGATGCCCGGCCGATGGAGCAGTACGTCGTCGTGCTCGGCAACGATCTCTGGCGGACCAGCTTTGGCGCCGACCCTCAGGTGTTGGGCCGCAAACTGCTGCTCAACGGTAAGGAGTTCGAGGTCATTGGCGTCGCGCCTCCGGGATTTCAAGGCCTGTCGGACGAGGTGGACGTTTGGGTGCCGTCGATGCTGCCGCCGGTTCGCCTGTACCTCACGGTACGGGGACTGCGCTGGGCCTCAGGGGTAGCCCGTTTGAAGCCCGGTGTCACGGTCGAGCAGGCGCAAGAGGAGTTGAACCGGATCACCGCGTCCCTCGAAGAGGAATTTCCCGATTCCAACAAGGGGATCGGTGCCGTCGTCCGACCCAGCAAGGACTACTTTCTCGGCGGGCTGCGCACCGGCTTGTTCCTCCTCTCGATCGGTGCCTGCACCCTTCTGCTCATCGCCTGCATCAACATCGCGAGCCTGCTGTTGACCCGCGCGGTGGCGAAACGGCGCGCCTGGGCGATCCGGCTCTCCCTGGGTGCCAGCCGGCCCCGGCTGGTCCGCCAGCTGCTTACCGAGAGCCTGTTGCTCTCGCTGCTCGGCGCGGCGGCTGGGCTGCTGATCTCCCACTGGGCCGTTCGAGGGCTGCTGGCCGTCACCGGCGCCCGGTTTCCGAGCTTCGTCTCGATCCGGATGGAGCCGACGGTGATCTTGGCCACGGTCGCTCTGGCGGCGCTCTGCGGTCTGGCGTTCGGGTTGGCACCGGTCGCGAGCAGCTTTCGCGCCAACATCACCCGATCGCTCGGCCGAGGCGAAAAGATGGAGGCGTCGAGCCGTGGTTGGCGTTGGTTCCAAAACGGCGTCGTGATCGCCCAGGTCGCCCTGGCGTTGGTTCTTTCGGTCGATGCGCTTCTGATGACCAAGAGCTTCAGGCAGCTGATCGCCAAGGATCTCGGATTCCGCTCGGACAACCTGCTGATTTCGCGGGTTGACATCCGCGAACCGCGTTACTTCGACGACGCGGTGGCCGCCAAAATGCTGCGCGAAACCTACCTGCCGCGAATCGCGGCCTTGCCCGGGGTGGGCCAGCTGGCGATGTCCGATCCGGCGATTCCCACCGACGACTGGCCGGGAAGCTTCATCTCGATCGAGGACCACGACAGCGATCTTCCCGACGGTACCTATCCCGCCGTGGTCCACGCGGTGACCCCTGGGTATTTCGAAATCCTCGGCATCCCGGTGATCAGAGGGCGCGCCTTCGGCGCCGAGGACGTCCAAAGCAACGCGGTGATCGTCAGCAAGGCAATGGCGGACCTGCAGTGGCCTGGGCAAAACCCGATCGGCCGCCGCATCAAAATGTTCGCCCGGGTGCGCGAGGGCCAGCCCTGGCTTTCGGTGGTCGGGGTGGTCGGAGACATCCGCCAGGAGGGATTGTTGGCGAACCGCACCGCGCCAGCTCCCGAGATCTATGTCTGCCTGCTGCAGTTCGTCCGACGGCCGCTGACCGCCAACTTCCTGATCCGGCCGAAGCCGGGTTTCGCGATGGCCGATCTGCGGCGCTCCCTGCATGACGAGATCATGGCGATGAACCCGGAGCTTCCGGACTACGACATGGCGACGATGGAGGAACGGCTCGCCAAGCAGGCGAGCGGAGTACGGTTCCAGTTAATTTTGATCGGCACCTTCGCCGCCCTGGCGCTGATTCTCGCGGCGATCGGCATCTATGGCGTCACCTCGTACAGCGTGGCCCAACGGACGCGCGAGATCGCGATTCGCATGTCGCTCGGCGCCGCTCGCGGCAATGTCTTGCGTCTGGTGGTCGGCCGCGGTGCGCTGCTCGGGGGGATCGGCCTGGCGCTCGGCCTGGTGGTGATTTTTGCCCAGAGCCGCTACCTGGCGGAGCTGCTCTTCGAGACCCGGCTGGCCAATCCACTGATCTTGGGCGGGACATCCCTGGGGCTCATGCTGGTCACTCTGGCTGCGAATTTCATTCCGGCGCGCCGCGCCGCGGGCGTGAGCCCAGCCAACGGCCTGCGCTAAGGGGATCCCGAGACGGCTATGCAATCTGTCTTACCGATGAGCAACTCTTGAGCGAGTCTCTCGACCTGCTTCAAGGGGAGGGCGGCCTGGCCCCTTCGGCCTCAGCGCGTGCCGCTCCACCGATCGCCGACGAGGTGCCGGCCGACGGCGCGAGCTCTCCACTCTCTTACGGTCAGCGGGCTCTCTGGTTCCTTCATCACTTCGCTCCGGTGGGGGGCGCCTACAACATCGCGGCGGCCGCCCGGGTTCGTACGAAAGTCGATCCCGAGGCTTTGGAATCCGCCTTCCGGGCCTTGGTGAACCGCCACGCCGCCTTGCGCACGACGTTTGTCGGCGTCGGCGGCGAACCGTTCCAACGGATCGGCCGGGAGGGCGGTTTCGATCTGGCCCACGAGGACGCCACTCTCTGGAGTGAAGAGGAGCTGCGCGCTCGTCTGGAGGCGGAAGCCTGGCGGCCGTTCGACCTGGAGCGCGGGCCGCTTCTGCGGGTGACCTGGTTTTCCGGTGCCGCCGACGGGCCGGTGATTCTGCTGGTGGTCCATCACATCGTCGCCGATTTCTGGTCGCTCGCCCTGTTGATCCGCGAGTTGCCCGTGCTCTACCGCGCGGCGGCGGGCACCGCGGCGGTGCGGCTGGGAGATCCCGGCACGACCTACGCCGAGCATGTTCGGCAGGAAGGGATGGCGCTTCGAGGAGCGCGGGCGGACGATTTGTTGGCTTGGTGGCGCGAGCGGCTCGCGGGCCTTCCGACTCTGGAACTGGTGTCCGACCGGCCGCGGCCGGTGGTCCAGACCTATCGAGGCGATGTCCGTCGGCTCCGCCTGTCGGGTGAGTTGTCGGCGGCGTTGCGCGCCGGTAGCCGGCAGCGGCGGGGGACGCTCTTTACCACGCTGGTCGCCGGATTCCAGGCGCTCTTGGGCCGTCACACGGGCCAGGAGGATCTAGCCATCGGTGCACCGCGGTCCGGCCGCACCGGAGCCAATGCCGGCACGGTCGGCTATTTCGTCAACCCGGTGGTCCTGCGCGCCGACCTTTCCGGCGACCCCACGTTCGTAGAGCTTTTCGAGCGAACCGAGACCAGCGTCCACGCGGCGTTCGAGCACGGCGAAGTGCCCCTGCCGTTCCTCGCCGAACACCTTCAGCCCACCCGCGACGCGGCCCGGACGCCGCTGTTCCAGGTCTCGTTCGTGATGCAGAAGGAGACGAGGAACGCCCCCGGTCTGACAGCGTTCGCCCTCGGAGAGGAAGGGGTGGCGATCGGGCCGGAGGATCTCCGCCTGGAATCTTTGTCGCTCTACCGTCCGCCCTCTCCCTTCGACCTGATGCTTCACGCGGTCGAGCGGCACGGCGGGTTGAGCTTCGCCCTCCAATATAACGCCGACCTTTTCGACGGCACGACCGCCGAGCGCCTGCTGGGGCGTTTCGCAACGCTCTTGCAATCGGTCGCGCTGAACCCGGAGTTCGCGCTTTCGGTCCTTCCCATCCTCCCTGAGGCGGAGCGCCATCAACTGCTCCGCGCCTGGAACGACACGTCGGATCCAATCGCTGGCGAGGCGGATCTCTTCGCGCAGTTGGCCGCTCGGGCGGAACGTTCCGCGGATGCCGTGGCGCTGGTCTTTGAAGGCGAGCAGCTCACCTACCGCGAGCTGTTCGCCCGCGCGGCGGCGCTGGCGAACCGTCTGGAGCGCCTCGGGGTTGGGCCGGAGGTCGTGGTCGGCGTGATGGCGGAAAGGTCGATCGAGATGGTGGTGGGTCTGCTCGGGGTGCTCGGTGCCGGCGGCGCCTATTTGCCGCTCGAACCGAGCCTGCCGGTACAGCGGTTGGCCATGATCTTGACCGACGCCCGCCCGGCCGTCCTTCTGGCGCAACGCCCGGCCGCAGGCGCGTCGTCGGGCGAGGAGATTGCGGGTGTCCGCCGGGTCTGGCTCGAAGCCGGAGGCGATCCGGCGGGGGAGGAGACGAGCCGCGGACTCTCCCGGTCTCGACTCTCTTTGGACAACGCGGCCTACGTCATCTACACCTCGGGGTCGACCGGCCGGCCGAAAGGGGTGGTCAACAGCCACCGCGGCATCCTCAACCGACTGCACTGGCCGGTGCGAACCTGCGGCCTGGGCGACGAGGAGCGGTTTATCCAGAAGACGCCGTTCGGCTTCGACGTGTCGGTTCCGGAGTTCTTTACCCCGCTCCTCCTCGGCGGGCGCCTGGTGGTGGCGCGGCCCGAGGGGCACCGCGACAGCGCGTATTTGGTCGAGCTGATCCGCGACGAGGGGATCTCGACGGTCCATTTCGTCCCCTCGATGCTGCCCTTCTTCCTCGCCGAGCCGGCGGTGGTGGAGTGCCGATCGCTGCGCCGGGTGCTCGCGAGCGGCGAGGCACTTCCTTGGGAGGTCGAGCAGCGCTGTCTCGCGCTGTTGCCGGTGCCGCTCTTCAACCTCTATGGTCCGACCGAAGCGGCCGTCGAAGTGACGGCGTGGAAGGGGCAGACTTCGCCCGTGGCACGGCCGGTGCCGATCGGCAGGCCGGTCGCCAACACGGCGATCCATGTCGTCGGCCGGCGCTTCGAACTGATGCCCGTGGGCGCGGTGGGGGAGCTGGCGATCGGCGGTATCCAGGTGGCGCGCGGCTATTACGGCCGGCCCGATCTGACGGCCGAGCGCTTCGTGCCCGATCCGTTCTCCCCGGCCGCCGGCCGGCCGGGTGGCCGCCTCTACCGAACCGGCGATCTCTGCCGCCACCTTCCGGACGGCGAGATCGAATATCTGGGTCGCCTCGACGATCAGGTCAAGATCCGCGGCTTCCGGATCGAACCGCGCGAGATCGAGTTGGCGCTCGCGGCCCACCCGGCGGTTTCGCAAGCGGCGGTCGTACTGACGCACAAGGGCAGCGAAGGGGCGTTGCTCGCCTGCGTCGTGTTGCACGAGGCGGAACCGGCCGATTTGGCGGCTGATAGGGCCGCGGCGCTCCGCGAGTTTGTGGCCGCCCGGCTGCCGTCCTACATGGTGCCGGCGATTGCCCTTGGCGGTGCGCTCGACCGCCTGCCGAACGGCAAGCTCGATCGCCGGTCGTTGGCTCGATGGACGCCGACGGTCGAGACGACGTTCTCCGACAGGAGCGATGCGAGCCGGGAAGTACTCACGCCCCACGAGGAGTTGCTGGCCGGCCTGTTTGCCGAGGTCTTGGGAATCGACCGGATCGGCGTCGCCGATGACTTCTTCGAGCGGGGCGGGCATTCCCTCTCGGCGATGCGACTGTTGGCGCGGGTGCGGCAGGCGTTCGGAGTCGAGCTGCCGCTCTCTCGGGTCTTCGAAACGCCGAACGTTGCGGCCCTGGCGCGGGCGATCCGATCGTTCGGGGAGGATCGGAGGGCCGCGGCTTTGGTGCCGGTGCCACGAGAAGAGCCATTGCTCTTGTCGTTTTCCCAGCAGCGCCTCTGGTTTCTCGACCGCTTGAGTCCGGGCAGCCCGCTCTACAACATGCCAGTGGCGGTGGCGCTCGTCGGCCGGCTCGACCGGGCTGCGCTAGGGGCGGCGCTCGGCGAGGTGGTGCGGCGGCATGAGGTGCTACGGACAAACTTTCAGGAGCTGGCGGGCGAACCGGTCCCGATCGTAGCGGCCGCCGCCGATTTCCATTTGCCTCGGGTTGAGCTTGGGGCCTTGTCCGGTTCGATCCAGGGGGGCGAGGCGAACCGATTGACGGCGGCCGAGGCGAGGCGGCCGTTTGCGCTTGGCCGCGACGCCATGTTGCGCGCGAAGCTGCTCTCTACGGCAGCCGAGCGGTACACGCTGCTGTTGACCATGCACCACATCGCGAGCGACGGCTGGTCGATGGGAGTTCTGGTCCGCGAGGTCGGCGCGCTCTATGGAGCCCTTTCGGCGGGGCGGCCGAGCCCGTTGCCCGAGCTACCGATTCAGTATGCGGATTTCGCGGTCTGGCAGCGCCACCACCTGTCGGGTGAGCGGATGGAATCCGAAGTCCGCTGGTGGCGCGGGCAGCTTGCCGGGACGCCTCCCGCGTTGGAGTTGCCGGTTGATCACCCGCGGCCGGCGATCCTGGGCACGCGCGGGGCGGTCCGCGATTTCGCAGTCGAAGGAGAGGCACTTGCTTGCCTTGCCGGTCTCTCCCGCCGGCACGCTGCGACGCTGTTCATGACCCTCCTCGCCGGGTTCTCGGAGTTGCTGCGGCGGTATTCGGGTTCTGAGGATCTGATGATCGGCTCGCCGATCGCCGGGCGGACCCGAGCCGAGACCGAGCCCTTGATCGGCTTGTTCGTCAACACCCTGGCGCTGCGGACGGATCTGTCAGGCGACCCGACGTTTTCGGATCTTCTGGCTCAGGTGCGCAAGACGACGCTTTCGGCCTATGCGCATCAGGAGTTGCCGTTCGATCGGCTGGTTGAGGACCTGGTGCCGCAGCGGGACCTCGTCCGACCGCCGTTGGTTCAGGTGCTGCTGAGCCTGCAAAACGCTCCGTCGGCGCCGCTGGCGCTACCGGGACTCGTGCTCTCGGCCTCCGCGGTGGACACGGGAACGGCGAAGTTCGAGCTGTCGTGCAATCTGATCGAAACGGAGCAGGGGCTCGGCGGGGTGTTCGAATACAACCGGAACCTGTTCGACGGTGTGACGATCGAGCGACTGGCCGGGCACTTCCTGCGTCTGCTGTCGGGAGCGGCGGCGAGCCCGGAGCGGCGCCTCTCTGAGCTTGCGTTGCTCTCCGGAGCGGAGCGAGAAGAGCTCCTCGTCGCGTGGAGTGGGCAGGCGACCGCGTACCCGCGAGAGGCCACGGTTCATTCCCTGTTCGCCCACCAGGCGGCGCTTCGGCCGGATGCCGTCGCGGTGGTCGGTTCCGGCGATATCGAGGAGTCGCTCACCTACGGGGAGCTGCACAACCGTTCGTGCCGACTGGCGCATCACCTACGGGCATTGGGTGTCGTTGCCGAGGTACGGGTCGGCATTTGCCTCGATCGCTCACCGGCCCGGATCGTTGCCACGCTCGCGGTGCTGGAAGCCGGCGGCGTCTACGTGCCGCTCGATCCGTCGTACCCGAGGGAGCGGTTGGATTTCTTGGTTCGTGACAGCACGGCGGCAGTGCTGGTGACCGAGGAGCGTTGGCTGGAGATGCTGCCGGAAACGTCGGCGGCGGTTTTCTGTCTGGATCGTAGAGAGTTGCGGGACGAGCCATCCACGGCAACCTTGGCCCTCTCGGACCCTGATCAGGGCTTGGCGTCGAGCCTCGCTTATCTGATGTACACCTCGGGTTCGACCGGCGAGCCGAAGGGGGTCGCGGTGCCGCATCGTGCGGTGGTGCGGCTGGTGCGCGAGACCGGCTACCTCCGGGTCGGGCCGGACGAAATCTTTCTCCAGCTCGCTCCCTACGCGTTCGATGCCTCGACGCTGGAGGTTTGGGGAGCGTTGCTCAACGGCGGTCGCTTGGTAATGCCGCCGCCGGGCGTGCTCTCACCGACGGAACTCGGGGCGATTCTGGGGCGTTTCGCAGTGACGACCCTTTGGCTGACGGCGGGTCTTTTCCATCAGGTGGTGGAAGCGAACCTTGCCGGTCTAGCGGGGGTGCGCCAGCTCCTGGCCGGCGGCGACGTCCTGTCGGTGGCGCACGTTCGGCGGGTTCTTGAAGAGCTTCCCGGAACGCAACTGATCAACGGCTATGGTCCGACGGAGAACACGACGTTTACCTGCTGCTTCCCGGTCTCCCAGGAGGATGACCTGGAGCTTTCGGTGCCGCTGGGGCCGCCGGTCGCCAATACCTCGGTGTACGTATTGGATCGATACCTTCAACCGGTGCCGGTCGGCGTGATCGGCGAACTGTATGCGGGCGGCGACGGGCTGGCGCGCGGCTATCTCGGGCGGCCGGATCGGACGGCGGAGCGATTCGTGCCCGACCCGTTTGGGCGCGGCGGCGGAGATCGTCTCTACCGGACCGGCGACCTGGTGCGGTGGCGTCGAACCGGCGCTCTCGAATTCCTTGGCAGGATCGACGCGCAGGTCAAAGTTCGAGGCTTCCGCGTCGAGCCGGGCGAGATCGAGGCGGCGCTGGCGGAACATCCCGGAATCCGGGAAGCGGTGGTTCTGGCCCAGGCGAATAGTTCCGGAGGGCGGCGCCTGGTGGCGTATGTGGTCGCGACGCCGAGTGCTCCGGCTCGGTCTTCGGAGCTGCGGTCCTTCCTCCGCGAACGTCTGCCGGATTACATGCTGCCGGCCGCCTACGCTTTTCTGGATGCGCTACCGCTCACGACCCACGGCAAGCTGGATCGGCGAGCGCTAGCTTCGGTACGTCCGGAAGCGAGGGGCGAGGATGCGGCGAGGGGCGGTGGAGCGCCTCGGACGCCGTTCGAGGATCTGGTGGCGGGGATCTTCGCCGAGGTTCTGCAACTGGAGCGGGTGGGGAGGGAAGAGGACTTCTTCGCTCTGGGCGGTCACTCCTTGCTGGCAACGCAGGCGGTTTCGCGGGCGCGTAACGTGTTCGGCGTCGACCTGCCGCTGCGAGTCCTCTTTGAGCACCCGACCGTCGACGGCCTGGCCGGCTGGCTGGAGAATCCCGAGGATTCCGTTTCGGGTTCCTCCGTCCTGCCGGCCGAGGCACCGCTGGGGCGGGTTACGAGCTCTGTGGTACCGGTGTTGTCGTTTGCTCAGCAACGGCTCTGGTTTTTGGATCAACTTGAACCGGGAAGCCCGCTCTACAACATTCCGGTGGCGGTGGAACTCGATGGCCGCCTCGACCGGGCCGCGCTAGGGGCGGCGCTCGGCGAGGTGGTGCGGCGGCATGAGGTGCTGCGGACAAACTTTCAGGAGTTGGCGGGCGAACCGGTCCCGATCGTAGCGGCCCCCGCCGATTTCCATTTGCCTTGGGTTGAGCTTGGGGCCTTGTCCGACTCGATTCAGGGGGCCGAGGCGAACCGATTGACGGCGGCCGAGGCGAGGCGGCCGTTTGTGCTGGAACGCGACGCCATGCTGCGCGCGAAGTTGCTCTCTACGGCAGCCGGGCGGCACACGCTGCTGGTGACGATGCACCACATCGCGAGCGACGGCTGGTCGATGGGCATTCTGGTGCGCGAGATCGGCGCGCTCTATGGCGCCCTTTCGGCGGGGCGGCCGAGCCCTTTGCCGGAGCTGCCGATTCAATACGCGGATTTCGCGGCCTGGCAGCGCCGGCACCTGTCGGGTTCCTCGCTCGAAGCGGAGATCGCCGTCTGGCGCGAGCGGTTGGCGGGGCTTGCGCCGGCACTGGAGTTGCCCGCCGACCACCCGCGGCCGGCGGTCCTGGGCGATCGCGGCGCGGTCCATCCTTTTGGGCTCTATGGCGATGATTTCGCAGCGCTCCTGCCGTTCTCGCGCCGGCATGGCGCGACGGTGTTCATGACGTTGCTCGCCGCTTTTTCAGAGCTGCTGGGTCGCTATACCGGCGCCGAAGACATCGCCGTGGGCTCGCCGATCGCGGGCCGCACCCGGGCCGAGACGGAGCCTTTGATCGGCCTGTTCGTCAACACCCTGGTGCTGCGGACGGACCGTTCTGGCGACCCGTCGTTCGCGGGTCTCCTGGCCCGGGTACGCGAGGCGACGCTCTCGGCATACGCCCACCAAGAGTTACCGTTCGAGCGGTTGGTCGAAGACCTGGTTCCCGAGCGGGATCTCTCCCGGCCGCCTCTGGTCCAGGTTCTCCTGGCTTTTCAGAACGCGCCGTGGAGATCGGTGGAACTGCCCGGCCTGTCGCTTTCGCCCGTCGGCCTGTCGTCAGAGACGGCGAAGTTCGAGCTGACCTGCGCGTTCCTTGAAAGCGGCGACCACCTCGCGGGGACGATCGAATACAACCGGGATCTGTTCGATTCGACGACGATTAAGCGTCTGGCGGGGCACTTCCTGCATCTGCTGGCAGAGGCCACGGCCGGACCCGATCGGCGGCTCTCCCGTCTCGAGCTGCTCTCGGCAAGCGACAAGCACCAGCTTTTCGCAGAGTGGAACGACACGGCGTTGGTACGCCCTTACGATTCTTGCCTCCACGAGCTGTTCGAGGCGCAGGCGGCGAGGACTCCCGAGGCGGTCGCCCTCGTGATGGGTGCCACGGGGGAGCGCTGGACCTATGGTGAGCTGGACGCCTGGGCCGATTTCCTGGCCGGCCGGTTGGCCGATGCCGGGACCGCCGGGGCGGGACCGATCGGCGCGGAAGTGCGAGTCGCCGTCTGCCTCCATCGAACCCCGCTGCTGGTCGCTTCGCTCCTTGCGGTCCTGAAGGCGGGCGCCGCCTACGTGCCGCTCGACCCCGGCTATCCGGACGAGCGGTTGGCCTTCTTGTTAGAAGACAGCGGAGCCGCGCTCGTGCTGACCGATCCGGACCTTGCGGAACGGTTCTCAGCAGCGGTCGTTCCAATTTTGTTGGCGGAGCCGGATCGGTCCCGCGACCTAGAGGTCACCGGAAAGCGGCGGAGCGGTGTGCTGCCGGGCAACCTGGCGTATTTGATCTACACGTCCGGCTCGACCGGGCGCCCGAAGGCGGTGGCGATCGAGCACCGGAGCGCGGTGGCGTTCGCCCATTGGGCGCGGGAAATCTTTCCACCCGAAGATCTGGCGGGGGTGCTCGCGGCAACTTCCGTTTCGTTCGATCTGTCGGTTTTCGAGCTGTTCGTGACGCTCGGCTGGGGCGGCAAGGTCATCCTGGCGAAGGACGCCCTGGAATTGCCCGATCTCGCTGCGGCCGGGGAGATCCGGCTGATTAACACGGTGCCCTCGGCGATTGGCGAGCTGGTGCGATTGGGGGCATTGCCGGCTGCGGTGCGGACTGTGAACCTGGCGGGCGAGCCGCTCAAGCGGTCGCTGGCCGAAGCGGTTTATGCAACCTCACCAGATCTCCGCGTGATCGACCTGTACGGTCCTTCGGAGGCGACGACCTATTCGACCTGGGCACCGGTCGAACGCTCCAGTTCGCACGAACCGGCGATCGGCCGGTCGGTTGCCGGGACCCGGACGGTGTTGATCGATCGCCGTGGCGGGCTCGTACCGTTGGGCGCCGTAGGAGAGCTGCTGCTCGGGGGAGCGGGGCTCGCCCGCGGCTATCTCGATCGACCGGACCTCTCGGCCGAACGTTTCGTCCCCGATGCCTATTTCGATGCGTTGGAACCGGGCGGTCGTCTCTACCGCACCGGCGACCTCGCCCGACGTTTTGCCGACGGTTCGCTTGAGTACCTGGGGCGCATCGACCATCAGGTGAAGGTGCGCGGTTTCCGCATCGAGCTGGGGGAAATCGAAGCGGCGATTCTCGCCTGCGCAACGGTTCGCTCAGCGGTGGTGCTGGCTCGGGAGGTCGAGCCGGGAGAGGTCTCGTTGGTCGCCTATCTGGAGGCCGAGCCGGACGCGGTCGTGACCGAGTCGCTGCGAGCGGAGCTTCTGGAGCGCCTGCCTCGCCATCTGGTACCGGCGTCGTTCCTGATCTTGGATGCGTTGCCGTTGACGCCAAACGGAAAGATCGATCGACAGGCGCTCGCCATGATTCCCCTTCGTGGACTGGCGGGGCCGGAGGGGTCGGAGCGGTCGGTCCAGCGGACGCCCGCCGAGGAGCTGGTGGCGGGGATTTTCGCCGAGGTACTTCATCTTGAACGGGTGGGGGTCGGCGAAGATTTCTTCAGCTTGGGCGGGCATTCGCTGTTGGCGACGCAAGTGGTATCGCGGGTGCGTTCGGCCTTCGGGGTGGAGCTGCCGGTACGCACCGTTTTCGAACGGCCGACCGTCGAGGCCCTCGCCGGCTGGTTGGAAAGGGCCGGGCGCTCCCTTTTGCCGGCCGAAACCCTGGATCGAACGCCGGATGGGGAACCGCGGCTCTTGTCGTTCGCCCAACAGCGCCTGTGGTTTCTGGATCAGCTAGAGCCCGGTAGCCCCCTTTACAACATTCCGGTTGCCGTGGAGTTTTCGGGGCACCTCGACGCCGCTGCGCTCGCTGCTGCGCTCGGTGAGGTTCTGCGGCGCCACGAGGTATTGCGGACGACGTTTCGGGAATCGGCGGGAAATCCGGTGCCGGTGGTCGCGGCTGCCGCCGGATTCGTGCTACCCCGAGTCGATCTCGGGAGTCTTTCCGAGCGCTTCCTCGGGCGCGAAGCAGGGCGGTTGGCGACGACCGAGGCGCGGCGGTCGTTCAATCTCAGCTCCGATGCTCCCGTTCGTGCAGTGCTACTGCGCAAAGGTACGGAGCTTCATACTGTCCTGTTTACCCTGCATCACATCGTGAGCGACGGTTGGTCGATGGGTGTGCTGATCCGCGAGCTGGGGGTGTTGTATGCGGCCTTCGTCGAAGGCCGGCCGAGCCCGTTGCCGGAGCTACCGATTCAGTATGCGGACTTCGCGGCTTGGCAGCGCCGCCACCTATCGGGCGAGCGGATGGAATCCGAAGTCGGCTGGTGGCGCAGGCAGCTTAGAGGGATGCCTCCCGCGCTGGAACTGCCGGTCGATCACCCGCGATCGGCGATTGCAGGTGCCCGGGGCGCCGTCCGCGGCTTCGTAATCGAAGGGGTGGATTTAACTGCGCTTACCCGGCTCTCCCGCCGGCACGGGGCAACGCTGTTCATGACGCTTCTCGCCGGGTTCTCGGAGCTGCTGGGACGCTATGCAAACACCGAGGATGTCGCAGTAGGTTCTCCTATCGCCGGGCGGACCCAAGCCGAGACCGAGCCCTTGATCGGCTTGTTCGTCAACACCCTGGCGCTGCGGACGGATCTGTCAGGCGACCCGACGCTTTCGGACCTCCTGGCTCAAGTGCGCAAGACGACGCTTTCGGCCTATGCGCACCAGGAGTTGCCGTTCGATCGGCTGGTTGAGGAGTTGACGCCGGAGCGGGATCTAAGTCGGCCGGCGTTGGTCCAGGTGCTGCTCGCACTTCAGAACGCACCGTCGAGACGACTGGAGCTGCCCGGCCTTTCCCTCTCGTCGTCGCCGGTGGAGACCGGGACGGCAAAGTTCGAGCTGATTTGCGCACTGACGGAGACGGATTCGGGACTCGCGGGGGTCTTCGAGTACAACCGTGACCTGTTCGATGGTTCAACGATCGAACGGCTCTCGGGCCACTTGGTCCGCCTTTTGGCGACGGCTGCGGCCGATCCGCAACGGCGACTCTCCGAGCTGGATCTGCTCTCGGCCGGTGATCGGCACCAGATTTTGAGAGAGTGGAACGAGACGGCCAGGCCCCTGGCGGAGGCGACGCTCCACGGGCTAGTCGCGGGTTGGGCCGCCCGTCATCCCGATCAGGTGGCAGTGGTTTCTGGTTCGGATGTGCTGACGTACGAAGCGCTCGTCGGCCGCGCCGACCGACTCGCTTCCTGTCTGCTCGCGCGGGGGCTGGGTCGGCAAGAACCTGTGGCGCTCTATTTCGAACGCTCCCCGGCGGTGCTGGTGGCGATTCTCGGAGTACTGAAGGCGGGCGGTGCCTATCTACCGCTCGACCCGGGTCAGCCACGCGAACGTCTCCTCGGAATGTGGGATCGAGCCGGCCGGCCTCTCCTGCTGACCGAACGGCGTATGGCTCCGAACCTGGGTCTCGCCGCGGCGAGTTTTCTCTGTCTGGACGAGTTGGATTCATCCGATCAGCCGGTGCCGACAGCCCTCCCCGCAGTACGCCCGGAGGAGTTGGCCTACGTGCTTCATACCTCGGGCTCGACGGGCAACCCCAAAGGGGTTTGCTGCACCCATCGCGGTGTCCTCAATCTGCTCGCCGACTTCGACCGCCGCCAGCCTCTTGCGGCGGGGTGTCGCTGTAGCCTTTGGACCAACCTGACCTTCGACGTATCGGTGTACGAGATCTTCTCGCCCCTGCTCGCTGGGGGCTCCGTCCATATCGTTCCCGAAGAGATCCGCCAGGAAACCGGGCGCTTTCTGGCCTGGCTAGAAGCGGAGCGGATTGAAGGTGCGTACGTCCCACCGTTCATGGTTTCCGCTCTGCGCCAACGGCTGGAGTCGACACCCGAAACGCTCGACTTGCGCCGTCTGCTGGTGGGCGTTGAACCAATTTCCGAGGCAGAGCTGGTGCAGATCGCCGAGCTTCAGCCGGGCTTGGTTGTGATCAACGGCTACGGCCCAACCGAGGCCACGATCTGCGCGACTCTCTATGGTCTCGATCCGACGAGGAGACATTTCGGCAAACCGCCGGTGACCCCGATCGGACGTCCGGTGGCCAACAGCTCGGCGTATCTGCTCGACCGCCGGTGGATGCCGGTTCCCTTGGGGGTTCCTGGGGAACTCCATATCGGCGGGGCCGGGCTGGCTCGTGGCTATCTGGGGCGGTCGGCGGAGACCGCGGAGCGATTCGTTCCCCACCCGTGGAGCGCGGTGGGGGGCGAGCGGCTCTATCGAACGGGCGACGTGGTGCGCCTCCAACCGGACGGAAATCTCGAATTCCTCGGCCGCGTTGATCACCAGATCAAGCTGCGCGGTTTTCGAATCGAACCGGGGGAGATTGAGGCGGCGTTGCGCGAGCATCACGCGGTGGCCGAGGCGGTGGTCGCCTTAGAAGGTACGGCGGAGGAGCGCCACCTGATCGCCTACGTGGTGGCAGAAAGCGGTACCTCCGGGTCGGTGCTGCGAGAGTTTCTGCGCGAGCGCCTGCCGGGATATATGGTGCCTGCCAACTACCTGGTGCTGGCACAGCTGCCGTTGACGCCCAGCGGCAAGGTGGACCGCAGAGCGCTCGCCGACCTGCCCCGCGAGCCAGCAGAACCCAATGCCGCGGAGGCCGCGCGGACGCCTTTCGAAGAACTCGTTGCGGGGATCTTTGCCGAAGTACTACACCTTGAGCAGGTCGGGCGCACCGAGGACTTCTTCGCGTTGGGCGGCCACTCGCTGCTGGCTACGCAAGTCGTGTCCAGGGTGCGCTCGGTTTTTAGGGTGGACCTGCCGGTACGGGCGGTTTTCGAGCGGCCAACCGTGGAAGCGCTGGCTGGGTGGCTGGAGCACTCGGAAAGCTCGCCAGTCGCCGAGCCTCCCATGGATCGGGTTCCAGGTCACGAGGCGCCGGTCTTGTCGTTTGCGCAGAAGCGCCTTTGGTTTCTGGACAGGTTGGATCCGGATAGCCCCCTCTACAACATTCCTGTGGCATTGGAGCTGTCGGGACGTCTCGATGGTGCGTCGCTCGCCGCCGCGCTCGGCGAGGTTCTGTGGCGCCACGAGGTGCTGCGGACGACGTTTCAGGAAGTAGCGGGCGAGCCGGTTCCCGTGTTGGCGCCGCGCGCAACTTTCGATCTACCGCTGATCGATCTGCAAGCTCTTGCCCGCCATAAGGCAGAGGCGAGCCGGCTGGCTGCAGCCGAGGCGCGGCGGTCGTTCGATCTCGGCTCCCACGCTCCGGTTCGCGCGGAATTGCTGCGCAAGGGGGCCGAGCGGCACACGCTCCTGGTCACCCTGCACCACATCGTGAGCGATGGCTGGTCGAT
>JBBRUC010000043.1:0-32771 GCA_038248205.1 Thermoanaerobaculia bacterium | reverse complement strand
GGGAGTTGGCGGCCCGGGGAGGAGAGCCGGCCCTGGCGGTCGATTGGTGGGCGACGTTTCCCGCCGCCACGGTGCCCGGGCGCATCCTCGCCCACGGCGGCTATCAGCTGCTGGCCGAAGGGGCGAAGGGGGTGGTGTTTCCCGCGGCCGACGCTCCGGCGCTCGCCGCCCTCGCCCGCGCCGCCGCCCGAGAGGGGCCGCCGCCCGAGCTGGCACAGGTCCTCTCTCGGCAGGTTCTCGCCCGGCTGGATCAGAGGGCGCTCGCCCCCGATCGGTTCTACCGCGCGGCGTTTGCTCAAGGCCTCTCTCTCCGACCGAAGGCCGCCGTGCTCTATCTCGCCGCCCTCGACATCGCGGCCGACGGCTGGCCAGCCGGCTCGCTCGCCTTCGGCGATCGGGTGCGCGCCGAGTTGCTCGCGGCCGATCGGTTGATCGAAGCCGCGCGGCCTGGATTCGACACCGTGGCGATCGTCGTCGATCCCGGACGGCGCGGCGGAGGAGAGGGGCGCATCGTGCTCTGGCGCGCCGCCGGCTGCCGAGGAGGGGGCGCACGGACTGCGATCGAACCGGAAGCGCTCGCCTCAGGGCTGATGCGCGGGCTCGGCCTGCCGCAGAGCGCCGAGCTTCCCGCGCCGCCCGGCGCCTGTGCCTGGGCCACGCCGCCGGGCCGAGTGGCCACCTACGGCGTTCCCGCCTCGGCCGTCGCCGCCGCTCGCGAGAGCGGCGAGTATCTCGAAAACCTCCGTTCGCTGGGGTATTTGTGAGCCCTGGGCCCCATCCCTTCTCTTGAAGGAGCTTCTGCGATGACCCTATCCAAATTCCCCACCCGTTTCCTCGCCTTGGCCCTGCTCGCCGCCGGCTGTGCGAGCGGCCCGCACGCGGCGCCTGCCCCGGCGGCCCCGGTCATCCGTCATTCCCCCGGGGCGGCGCCGGCTGCGCGCTTCGCCGGCCCCAAGGCTCGGCGCGAAGATCGGGTGGAGGTGCTCCACGGCGTACCGGTGGCCGATCCTTACCGTTGGCTCGAAGATCCCGACTCCCAAGAGACGACCGCCTGGGTCGCGGCGGAAAACAAGATCACCAACGCCTACCTCGACAAGATTCCCGCGCGCGCTGAGGTGAAGAAGCGCCTCACCGAACTCTGGGATTACGCGAAGTTCGGCATCCCGGAAAAGCACGGCGGGCGCTACTTCTTCACCGCGAACGACGGCTTGCGGAACCAGGCGCCGGTCTACGTCCTCGATTCGCTCGGCGGCGAGCCGCGCGAGTTGCTCGATCCGAATGGTCTTTCGGCCGACGGCACCGTGGCTCTTCGCGATTCGACGGCCAGCCGCGACGGCAAGCTTTGGGCCTACGGCCTGTCGGCGGCGGGCTCGGATTGGGAAACCTGGAAGGTGCGCGATGTCGTAAGCGGCAGGGATCTTTCCGACCGCTTGGATTGGGTGAAGTTCTCCGGCGCCGCCTGGACCGCCGACAGCGCGGGTTTCTACTACTGCCGCTTCGACGAGCCGAAAGCCGGAACGGAACTCGAAGACACGAACTACTTCCACAAGGTTTATTACCACCGGATCGGTACGCCGCAGTCCGCCGACCGGCTGGCGTTTGATCGCCCGGACCAGAAGGATCTCGGCTTTTCTCCGGGAGTGACGGACGACGGGCGGTATCTGGTGATCTCCGTCACCCGCGGCACCGAGGTCAAGAACGGTCTCTACTATCAGGACCTCTCGGTTCCGGGCTCGCCGGTCGTCCGGTTACTCGACACGTTCGACGCGCAATACGACTTTCTGGGCAACGACGGTCCGATCTTCTGGCTCGCGACGACGCTCGATGCGCCGCGGGCGCGGGTGATCGCGATCGACATCCGCCATCCGGAACGGGAGAATTGGCGCGAGCTGATTCCCGAACAGGCCGATACCCTACAGGCCGCGCACACGGTGGGGAACTACTTCGTCGGAACGTACCTCCATGACGCCGCGTCGCGCATCGAGGTGTTCGATTCCTCGGGCAAGCCGGTGCGCACCGTGGCGCTGCCGGGGCTTGCAACGGTAAGCGGCTTCGACGGCGAGGCGGGCGATCCCGAGACGTTCTACGCCCTCACCAGCTACAACCGCCCGGCGACGATCTATCGCTACGATCTGGCGACCGGCGAAAGCACGGTGTTTCGCCAGCCGAACCTCGCGTTCGATCCGGAGCAGTACGAGACGCGGCAGGTCTTCTTCCGCAGCAAGGACGGTACGAAGGTGCCGATGTTCCTCTCCGGCAAGAAAGGCTGGAGCGAGCGGGGCAAGCTCCCGGTCTTGCTCTACGGCTACGGCGGCTTCAACATCCCGGTCACCCCCAGCTTCAGCGTTCGAAATCTCGTCTGGATGGAGCGCGGCGGGCTGCTCGCGGTGGCCTCCCTGCGCGGTGGCGGCGAATATGGCGAAGCCTGGCACCTCGCGGGCTCGAAGCTCAAGAAGCAAAACGTGTTCGATGATTTCATCGGCGCGGCCGAGTACCTGATCCGCGAGGGGATCACGACCACGTCCCAGCTCGCGATCAACGGTCGGAGCAACGGCGGCCTGCTGGTGGGCGCCGCGCTCACCCAGCGCCCCGACCTGTTCGGCGCGGCGCTTCCCGGCGTAGGCGTGCTCGACATGCTCCGCTTCCACAAGTTCACGATCGGTTGGGGTTGGATCTCCGACTACGGCTCGCCGGACGATCCGGAAGAATGGAAAGCGCTGTACGCCTACTCGCCCTACCACAACACGAAATCGGGAACGGCCTATCCGCCGACCTTGATCACCACCGCCGATCACGACGATCGCGGCGTCCCGGCGCATAGTTTCAAGTTCGCCGCGGCGCTCCAGCACGCTCAAGGCGGCCCGGCACCGATCCTCATCCGCATCGAAACCAAAGCCGGCCACGGTGGCGGCAAACCGACGACCAAGCAGATCGAGGAGGCAACCGACGAATTGGCTTTCACGATCCAGGCCTTGGGGCTATCCGGATCGGGCCGGTAGCGGCCCGTCATCCCGAGCGAGAGCGAGGGATCTGGGTGGGCGGACGGCCTTACATCCCGGTGCGGGAACGGGACCTGAGCCACCCAGCCCCCTGATTTCTCGCTTTCGCTCGGAAGGACGGGGCGGGAGTTCCTGCGCACGACACGCTTTTATTCCAGACCTGTGTCGCTTCGCCGTACCGGCGCCGGCCCTACCCGCCGTTCGTACCTTGCGGCGCGGCGCATGATCTCTCGCCTCTGCTCTTCTGCGAACTCGCACAGCCGCCGGTCGGCCGGATCGAGCGGCTTGTGTTTGTTTCCTTCCAGCCACTTCAACCGGTTCGCCACTTCGGCGAGAAATTCTTGGAGGTGCCGCAGCTCGGCCGCTGCCGCCCGCACTTCCGCTCGCACCACCGATTCCCCGAGCACCTGCGGATCGGGCGGCGTTCCCGCTTCTCTCGCGAGCAGATCGGCGACGAATTCGAGCAGTTTGCGGAGGTACGGAATTTGTTGGAACCGCAGCAGCACCGTCTCTCGTAGCGCGCTCCTGCGTCTCTTTGCCTTCGCCTCTCGTTCCAGGTACTTCTCGATCTTCTTGCTCATCGCGCCGACCCCTCCCGCTCGCCGCTCAAGACACCGCCTCTTCGCCCTGCCGTCTCTCGTCGCGTAGCGCGGCGATCAGGGCGTGTCCGCGCCGGTCCGCGGCGACTTTGACGACCACTCGCTTCTTTTCGATCTCCCATCGGGCAGGGCAGTCAAGCAGCCTCCCGAGGTCGATGACCCGGCTGCCCTGCTCAATCCGCTGGGCGGGGGAGGGATGGTCGAAGACGCGAACGAACCAGTGGCCGTCGGCGCTCATCCCCCAATCGTCGTCTCGCGGCGCCCTCACGCCAGCTGGGGGAATCAAGAAATGCGGCGGCATGCCGTCGATCACGGGTAGACCTCCTGCGGCAGGACGGGGTGTCGGTGGCGCCACGGCATGGCGAGCCCGTCGCCGCTCGCGGATCAGATGGAGAAAGGGGCCGGGCTCGATCTCGCCCCGGCGCAGGATTGCGGCCCAGACCCGCAGGGAAACGTAGGCGCCCGGCGGGAGCGACGTCCCGGCCTCGGTCGCCAGAGAGGCGATTCGCCCGGCGAGCGCCGGGAGCCGGTCGCCGTGTTGAAGATACAGCAGGCAGCGGCCGAGCTCCAAGGTGGCTTCGGCGGCAGCCAGCGGCTCGCCCGAGATTTCATAGGCCCAAGCGGCCCGTTCGAATTCGATCGCGGCGTTCAGGAAGTCGCCGTCTCGGGTCGCCCGCTCGCCCCGGTGGATTCGCATCCGGCCGAAGCGGCGAATTCGGGAGGGCTCGGCGGGAGCCGAAGGAGGGCCAGCGGGTAGCGCGTCGTCGCCCATGACCGGTGACGATATGCAGGGTTGCCTCTTTAGGAGTTGCCGTGCGGCAAGATTTCATTCCCTATGTTTGCCGTGGTGCAAATGCACTAGAGCGTGGCGGCGGTTGGGGGCGGCGACCGAAAGTCCCCGGAGCGCGCCGCTTTTCATGGGGCATGCGGAATCTGGGACAAATGTGTCAGGAAACGACGCCGGACGATTCGAAAGAATTATGGTCATGTCGCGAAGTGTTTCGGGGAGACAAAAAGCACGCAAATCCGTGTCACGCCAAGGGCTTGGTACGCACTCAACTGAAGCAGAGAGATCCCACCATGCCCCGCCCGATCGCCCTCGCTTTCAAAGCGCTATGTTCCATCCTCGGATGGAAGCAGGGAGATTTCGCCCGCGCTCTGGGCCTTTCGCGCAACACGCTGCGTCGGATCGAAACGGGAGAATCCGAGTTGACGCCGGAGCGTGAAGAAGCCGCCAAGGCGATCCTGGGCGTAACCGATGAGGAAGTGGAAGCCGCCCTTCACCTGGCGACGCTGGTGCTCGAGCGGCTCGACCGAGAGGCCGCGGGCGGTGCGCCTTCACCGGCCGCCGACCGGCGCCGCACCCGCCTCGCCAAGGCGTTCGATACGGCGGCGCGCGACGTTCGCGCCTTCCTCGAAACGAGGCTCCGGGCGATCGAGGTGGCCGAGGCGAAGGAAGAAGCCGCCGAGCTTTGGCAGGAGCTGGCGACGGTTTCGCGGGAAGAGCGGCTCTTGCGGGTAGAGACCTGCGACGAGTTCCTCACCCCGGCGTTCCTCGCCCGGCTCTGCGACGAGAGCGAGAAGGCGGCGGCGCACCGAGCCTCGGAGGCGGTCGCCCTCGCGGATCTCGCGTTGAAAGTTGCGGAGCGGGCACCGGGGACGGAAGGGCAACGCACCGGCCGGCTGGCCTATGCGTGGGGATTCGTCGGCAACGCCCGGCGGGTTAGCAACGCTCTCGGGGCGGCGGAGGCGGCGTTTGAGATCTCCCGCGAGCTTGGCTCGCAGAGTGCCGACGAAGAGCGTGAGTTTTTCGACCCGGCCCGCCGGCTCGATCTGGAAGCTTCACTGCGGCGCGACCAAGGGCGCTTTGACGAGGCATTGAGTCTTCTCGAGCAGGCGCTTGCGGCCTGCCACCCTGATTCTCGAGTTCGGCTCCTTTTGATTCAAGCGGCCACTTGGGAACAGCATGGCGAGCCGGAAAGGGCGTTAGCGGTCCTCGAAGAGGCACGGCCAGCGATCGAGAGCGGCGAAGGAGGGCTTCGCTTCCGATGGATGCTCCGGTTCAACCTGGTCAGAAACCTCCTCCACTTGGAACGAACTTCCGAAGCGGCGGCGTTACTGCCGGAGCTTCAGGCCCTCGCGGCCCAAATCGCCAACGAGATGGACATTCTTCGCCTCCGCTGGCTCGAAGCTGTGGTCCGTGCGGCCTCGGGGCAACGGGGAGATGCGTTGATTCAGCTCGGCGCCGTGCGGCGAGAGTTTGCAGCACGGGCGTTGCCGGGCGACGCCGCCCTGGTGGGCCTTTATGAGGCGCAGCTCCTGCTGCGCGAGGGGCAAAATGCGGAGGTCAGCGCCTTGGTTCGGGAGATGAGCCCGATCTTCAACGCGCTTCGCCTCGAACGAGAAGCTCTCGCGGCCGTGCGGCTGTTCCTCGCTGCCGCAGAACGCGACGCGGCGACCGTCGCCATGGCGCGCGACGCGGCCCGCTCCGTGTGCCGGCTGCCGCGCCGCACCCAATAGGGCTGTTCAATGATGGGGTGCGCCGTTCGGGTCCACAACGAGGCCGATGTCTTGCGAGCCGGGATTTACCGCCGGCTGTCCACTCGGATCGACCACGAGACCGATGTTTGCGACCAAGTGACCGGGCGCGCTGCGGCCCCCCGGGTCGGCTTCGAGACCGATGTCGCTCGGCTGGCCGTCCGGGTCGACCACCAGGCCAATTTTCTGCCAGAGCGCGGTCAGCAGGCGCCAGGGAGAGAACGTGGACCAGTCCTTCGGCGAGGCCCCGGCGGGGGCGGCGAGGAGCGCGAGGACGACCAGGAAACCGGCGGTGGCGCGGATACAATGGCGGTGTGGGGAGAGGTTCATGAAAGTCTCCTTGGGGTTTCGAGGCCGGTCGGCCGGCGGAAATGCCGGCCGAATCCCCTCGATAGTTGAAAGTGTCGCGTGGAACAAATGTCGCGCTGGAATCATGAGGCATGCACGATCGGGCGACGACAGACCATCGAGCAGGAGGTTCCATGGCCATCCAAGACGATTCACCGGCTGAGATCCGGGTTGCCCGGGCGCTCAAGGGATTGAAACAGGGCGAACTGGCGCGCGAGGCGCGGATCGATCCGAGCGCTCTTTCCCGTCATGAAAAGGAAGGGGCCGACGCCCCTCCCCTCGACGTGAAATCTCGAATTGCCGCGGCGGCCGGCGCAACTCCGGCCTTCTTCGAAGGGGTCGTCGCGGCGTACCGGGTTTTCGAGACGGCCCCGAAGGGGTCTGAAGCGGCCTCGGCGGAACTGACGTACGAGCTGGCCGGCGAGGTTGCGAGCCGTTTCGCGGCGCTGCTCGCCCCGGCTCTCGCCGTCCTTTCCATTCCGGACACGCCCGCGCTAGAAACCGGCGTGCCGCCAACGGCGAAAGATCGCGCCGAAGCGGAATCCCTCTTCCTGCGGCTCGTTCCCCATACGCCGGCCGAGCGCCTGGTGATCGTCACCAAGGGGCGCGGGTACCGGAGTGCCGCGTTGTGCGAGCGGCTGTGCGCCGAAAGCGTAAACGCGGCGGCGCGGAACGGGGAGGACTCTCTCCACTGGTCGAAGCTCGCGCTACGCGTTGCCGAGCGGATTCCCGGTTCGGAAGCGCAGCGGACCAAGGCGCTGGGCTATGCCTGGGCGTTCGTCGGCAACGCCCGGAGGGTCGCGAACAAATTTCCCGCCGTCGACGAGGCATTCGCGCGGTCTCGGGCGCTCTTTGATTTGGGACGCGAAACCGCCCTCGGCTGGTTCGACGAGGCGCGGGCGTTGGACCTCGAAGCGTCCCTCTGTCGCGATCTGGGAGATTTTGGCAGAGCTCTCGCCCTACTAGACTTAGCGCTTGCCAGATGCGAGTCGTCCTCCCGCGCTAGACTCTTATTGATCCAGGCCGCGACCTACGAGCAGAGCGGCGATCCCGCCCGGGCGCTGGCTGCCCTTCAGGCGGCAGAGCCGGCGATCGACGGTGGCGAAGGCGGCATTCGGTTTCGCTGGATGCTGCAATTCAATCGCGTCAACCTTCTCCGTTCGGAGCACCCGGCCGAGGCCGAGGCTCAGCTCGCCGAGCTTCGCGGCTTGGCCGCCGAGCTGAACAACGAGCTGGACACTTTGCGCCTTCGCTGGCTGGAAGCGGCCGTCCAGGCGGATCTGGGGCACCGCGCGGAGGCGCTCGCCGCAATGGCCGCGGTTCGCGCGGAGTTCGCCTCCCGTTCCCTCCCCGCGGACGCGGCGCTCGTGGGCCTGCATGAGGCGGAGATCCTGTTGCTCGACGAGCGAACCACGAAAGTCCGCGCCCTCGTCCGCGCCATGGGGCCGATCTTCGAATCGCTCGGCCTCAAACGCGAGGCGCTCGCCGCCTACCGCCTGTTCGTCGCGGCGGTCGAGCGCGAAACCGCCACCGCCGCGATGGCTCGCGAACTGGCGAAGGCGATCGAACGGGCAGGCGCGTTCGCTTCCTGATCTGTTGGGATTTAGGCAGGCCTCCGGCGCGCAGAACAAAGACGCCTCTACCTAAAATTTAGTGGTAGTATCGACGCGAAGAAGAGGGTGACCTTGAAGCCAACCGGCGCGGGAACCGTGTGGGGGTTGATCATGAAGCCAGCTCGAATCGTCCTTCCTGTCTTGTTGATCGCCGCCTGCGCGACCGCCACCCGAAGTGCCGACCTGGATAGGAAACCGCCGCCAAAACCCACGATCCGGGTCGTGGCGACTTACGAGCTGGCCGGCAACAAGTCGGTCGCCTACGACTTGCGCTGGGCCGGGCCGACCTCGGTCTACCTGACTTCCAGCCTGGAGCACGTCTCCGAGCACAGACTGGCTGTCGGATTGCCCGTGGTCCGCGAGCTGTTTCCCTCGCCCAAGGTCTTCGACCCCGGAATGACGTACGTCAATCTGGCGGTGTCGGCGGAAACCATGGTGGTGAGCGCAATATCGAGGAAAATCGCGTGGCGCCCAATCGGTTCTAGCAAGAACGGGCAGGTGGACTTCGAGCGTCAGCAACTGGGACACGCTGAGGACATGGACCTCCAAGGAGATCGCCTGGCCTGGGTGGGCCTGTCCAAGGAGTACTTCAACGGCCCGAATGCCGACAACAGCGGCCTGGCCTGGGTCGACTCCCTGTCCGATCACCTGGATTCGCCGCAACGGCTGATGACCGACGTGGCGTCGGGGCGCGCCGGCACCCGCCTGATGACGTGCACGGGATTTCGCATCGGCGCCGTCCGATTCCAGTCGGATGGCTCGTTGTTGGTGGCTCCCGGCTTTGTCGATGAGGCGGCACTCTTCGATTCGGGGGGCTACAAGCTTCGTAGCTGGGACCTGCGCCTGTTCGGAGTGGACTTTGCCGCGGTTTGCGCGAACTTCACGGAAGCCGAGCGGCAGGTACTCTTCGGGAACCTAAAGCTTTACGGCGACTGGATCAACCGATGGACGGTCGTCGAAGACGCCCTGGCCACTCCTGCAGGCCCGGCCCTTGTGATTCGTTCCATGAAGGGCGGATTGCCGACCTGGCGGCTTCATCTCCTGGGTGCCGAGCAGGTGACCAGCTTTGACCTTCCGCTGCAAGCAGAGACTCCCTACGATCGACTGACCGGCGACGTGCGAGGCAACCAGCTAGCGGTTTTGCTCTCGGATCGTACCCATTTCCCTCGCGTGAGCGCCAAGCCCGACCGCGTGGTCGTGTTGGAGCTTCCCGGCGCAATTTCTCTCGGAGGTCACTAAACCATGATTCGCAAGTGGGCATTCCGTGGGTTGGCTCTGGTCTTGTTTGCCGCGCTGTTCGCCTCGCCCGTCGAGGGCGACGCTTCGGGCTGCTCTTGGTCGAGCGGCTCGCCTGCCTTCGGGGGGTGCGTCACGGGATCCGGCAGTTGCTATGAGTGCTACTACTCAGGCGGCGGCGGCGGAAGCCGCTGCTATGAGAACGGCGACGGCAGCATCGCCTACTGTATTGACTACCAGTTCTAGGCAGTCATCGCGACCCAGCGGTATTTAAGCGCAGCCCACCCCTGCTGGTCCGGCCGCTCCGGCTTGGCCGAGCCAAGCTCGGTGCGTTCACGGACTCTTGACAGCTTCCATGGTCCGGAGTAGAAATTGCGCGGAATCTTCTCAAAAAAGTCGTGAATCGCGCCGGAGCAGTGCGAGCTGGCGAAAACGAAAGGGATCCAATAATGAACGGTTCTAAGCGCTGCGGGATGAGTTCGCTTCTGGTCGTCGGTGCATTTCTTCTTTTGTTCGCTCAAGGTACTCCTTCCGAGGCGTACCGCATCTGTCAGCGATACGGATCGTGCACCATTTGTGACTTCTACAGCCCGGCGAACGACTACCAGGGCTCTATCGAATGGTGCTTCTAGTGCGTAAGCGGTTTTTTTTCGAACTGTCTCTCTTCGCGATCCTCCTCCTCAGTGCGGCTCCAGGCAGAGCGGCAAAGCAGGCGCCTCCACTTCAGGCCGTTGCGTTGGCATCGACCCCCGCCACCGCGTGGGAAGAGCCGCAGTTCGTACGCGCCGATCGAGATGGCAATGTCTTCTTCCTGCGCGGTCCCAAGCTTGAGGTGTATCCACTCAGCAAAAACGGTCAGCTCGGTGAGCCGGTTCGACTGGAGGCCGTCGGGCCGATGCCGAACTTCGTCCTCGAAGCCGCGATGGATTCTTCGGGAAAGAACTGGCTCCTGCTGGCCGATAGCCGCGTTCGGCTCTTTAAAGAAGAGCGGGAGCAGGACCTCCCGAAGTTGGACGATCAGCCCTGGAGCGTGGGCTTCGTCCGGGATGCACCGATCGTCGCCGTCATCCCTAGGCCGCTCGAAGGACGCAAGGGGAGCCCGCCGTGGCTCGTGCAGGCCGGCCGGGACCGCTGGGATGCCGTGGTTGATTTTACGGCGGCCTACTCTGGCGATCCGACCGAGCGCGGGCGGCGCAATGAGATCATCGCCGAGTCGGCGGTGTTTCTGACGGGGGACCGCCAGGGGCGAGTTTGGGCAGGCCGGCGCTACTCGTACCGGATCGAACGCTTCTCGCTGGGCGGACGCCGCCTTCTCAAGCTCCAAGTCGGCGAAGGAAAGGTCCGGCGCAGGGAAAAAGACGAGCCCGTGGTCATCGACCTTCCGGCCGTCGACTCGGCAGGACTCAACAACTCCGGCACCTCGGACGAACGTAAGGCGACCTTCCGCCCCTTCACCGGCCAGCCCGTCGTCCTCGACCTTACCGAGGCACGCGACGGCAACCTCTATCTGCTGCTTCGCACCGAAGCTGGAGGCCTCGCGATCGACCGCTACGACGCCTCGGCCGATCTGCTGGAACGCCGCGAGCTGAGTCTGGAAGTCAAGGACGGTCGAATGACGATTGCCGCCGGGAAAGACGGCCTCTACCTCGCCGCCTGGAACGGCGCCACGGGCCGGTGGCGAATCGGGTGGGATCAGCTAGAGCCGGCGAACAGCTGGAGTGCGTTGGCCCGGCAATCCGCCGAGTAAGGCAAAACCGGCGCAGAAGTAGTTCCGGCTGTGTTCCGGTTCGGTCGTCGCGCCCCCTGTTCGTCGAGATCCAGGTCCGAAGAAGCGGTTTGATGACCGCGGTTTAATGGCGGGACATAGCCTGGCCCCCAACGCCGAAAGAGACTCGCCGGGCCGAATCGGCGAGCCTCTCGTTTTTCAGGGGAACTGCAGGGGCGGGTTTATGGACTGCGGTTTCGGGGCGGGGTTTAGAACTCGGCCTTGAGGGTCTTAGCGAGGATCGAGCCGTTGGGCCGGCGGGTGCCGCGCCCTTCGATTCTCGGGTGCTGATTGCGGTTCAGGGAGGTCCGCAGGGCGGCGAGCGTACGCAGGTCGCCGCGGGCGCTCCAGACGGTCGCGGCGTTCACCGCAACTTTGGCTCCGCTCGCCAGCGTAATCGTGTTGCCGTTGATGGCCGAGACCGCGCCGCGGAACTGGTTGCCGGCTTGCGGATTGTCGTCGGTTCCGTTGTGGTGACCGCCACCGTTACCTCCACCATTGCCGCCCCCGTGGCCGCCGCCATGATCGTCGCCGGGCTCCGCTTCGCGGTTGCTGGTGAGGCCGTTGCTGGGCGCCTGCTGCGGGGCGGCGTTCGTTGCCGGGCCGTGGGACTCGCCGGTGACCTGGTTGGCCGAACTCACCGAGGACCCGTCGGAGAGGAACGCCGGCTCCGTCGGGCTCGCGCCGGACTGGCTGCAGCCGACGGCGGCCAGGGTGGCGAGCGAGAGCAGGAGGGCGGGAGCGAGGGTGAGGGTCTTGGCGTTCATGGTCTGTCTCCTTGAAGTTCGTTCCGTGGGCGCGGCTTTTTGCTGGCGGCTTTCTTCGGTGGGGGAGCGATCTCGATCCGCGCCGTTTTTGCCGTTCATGGGTAGAGACAGACGTCGGGGCCGAACGGAACAGAATTCCTCAACGAAGGAGCGCCGCAGGGAGTGCGGGCCGGCGGCGGGGTGATACGGTTTCCCGCGGCACAACCTCCGAACCGCGCCGTTTTGCACCGTAGTGCTGGTTCGGTACGCTCCGTGCCGAAGGCTCCGCAACGCGCCTTCGCCGCAGGACTAGGCTCCCGCCCAGGAGCGCATCGGCGTTTTGCCGGGTGGCAACGCGGGATTGCACAGGTGCGCTGGCGTTTTGCAGTTGTGCATTTCGGGATTGCACAGGTGCACTGGCGTTTTACAGTTGTGCACAGAGAGATTGCACAGGTGCACTGGCGTTTTGCAGTTGTGCACAGAGAGATTGCACAGGTGCACTGGCGTTTTGCAGTTGTGCACAGCGGGATTGCATAGGTGCATTTGCGTTTTGCACAGGTGCGCTGGGATTTTGTCGAGGTGCACTGCGGAAATGCACCGGTGCAAAATCGTTTTGCAGGGGTGCCCAGGCGCTGTGTACCGGTACAAGGGAGCCGTGCGCCGCGCGCCTACACTGCGGCGCTCCGGATTGGGAATCCGCCGAACCGCCGGGGCCGCCACGGGCTTGGGCCGGCTACCCGGACCGGTCGGGTATACTCCGCGCTCCGAAAAACGCGCTCCCCGAGGCTCATCCCATGCGAAATACGATTCACCCGGTCCGCCGTACACTTTGCCAAGCCCTGGCGATCCTTGGACTTGGCTTAGCACTTTCCGCCTCGGCGGCTCGCGCGAAGGACGATCCGAAGCTGGTCATCCTCGGCTTCGACGGTGCGGATGCCGAGCTGACCCGGCAGTGGATCGCCGAGGGGAAGCTGCCCAACCTGGCGAAATTGGCGCAGGAGGGGACCTTTGCTCCGCTGCGCTCGACCATTCCGTCGCAGACCCCCGTTTCCTGGTCGACCTTCGCGACCGGCTTGAACCCCGGGCGGCACACCATCTTCGACTTCTTGAAGCGCGACGTGGCGACCTACCGGCCGAGCTTCGCGATGTACGACCAGAAGCGCGTGCCCTTCCTGTGGGGAGAGAAGAACCCGCTCGGCGTCGGCGCGATCGCGGCGGGTGTGCTGCTGCTCCTCACCTTCCTGGTGCTCAAGCTGTTCCGGCTGCGCACGCCGGTGGCGGCCACCGTCGCCGTGGTCCTCGCCGCGCTGGCAGGCGCCGGGGGCGCTTGGGCGGCGAAGAAATACCTGCCGGTCGATCGGCCGATCGCGATCAATCGCCAGCAGGGCGAGACCTTCTGGACCACCTTGGGTCATGCGGGCAAGCGAGTGCGGGTGATGCGCATGCCGGTGACCTTCCCGCCCAAGGCGTATGAGCACGGCGAACTGCTCACCGGCCTCGGAACGCCCGACCTGTCGGGACGGATCGGCAAGCCGTTCTTCTTCACCTCCGAGCTGTTCTTCACCCCCAAGGGCGGCGGCGATTTCTCGATCGACGTCATCGAGTTGGTCGACAACAAGGGGACGATCGAGACCGAGATCCAGGGGCCGCCGAACGAGCTGTTCCCGGGCGACGGGCGCGACTACATCAAGATCCCGATGAAACTCACCGTCGCCGAGGACCGCTCGAAGCTCGACATCGAAGTCTCGGGCCAGAAGATCTCGATCAAGCCGGGCGAGTGGAGCGACTGGGCGCGCTTCGTCTTTCCGTTCAACCCGTTGATCAAACTGCACGGCATCGGCAAGTTCCGCCTGCTCTCGCTCGATCCGGAAGTCCGGCTCTATCTTTCGCCGATCCAGTGGGATCCGACCAATCTGCCGCCGATCCTCGACATCACGACCCCGCGTTCGTTCGCGGGCACGCTGGCCGACCGGTTCGGCCTGTACAAGACGATCGGCTGGACGATCGACACCTGGTCGATGAACGACGGCACGATCGACGAAGGCGTGTTCCTCGAAGACATGCGCAACACCGTCGCCAAAGACAAAGAGATGCTCGCCGGTATGCTCGGCGACGGCGAGTGGGACGTGCTGATCGACTACTTTGAGTTCACCGATCGGGTGCAGCACATCATGTACCGCTTCCTCGATCCCCAGCACCCGCTCTACACCGAAGAGGGGGCCAAAAAGTGGGGCGGGTCGATCCTGGAGGCGTACCAGATCATGGACGGGATCGTCGGCGACACGATGAAGAAACTGCCGCCGGATGCCAAGCTGATCGTCGTCTCCGACCACGGTTTCGCCTCGTTCCGCCGCGGCATGAACTACAACACCTGGCTGGTCGAGAACGGCTACATGTTTTTAAACGGCCAAGAGGCGGACCGCAAGAACCTCGAAGAGCTGTTCTCCGGCCAGGGCAAGTTCTTTACCAACGTCGACTGGAGCCGAACCCGCGCCTACTACCTGGGGCTGGGCGGCATCTACCTGAACTTGAAGGGGCGCGAAGCCAAGGGAATCGTCGATCCGCAAGACTCCGCCGCGTTGGTCGCCGAGATCAAGGCGAAGCTCGAAGCGTTCGTCGACGAAAAAACCGGCGAAAAGCCGGTCGCCCACGTCTTCACTCGCGATGAGGCCTACGGCGTCTACGATCCGCTGCTGATCCCCGAGATGATCCCCTCGAACAACCGCGGCTATCGCGTCGGCTGGCAAGACAGCCTGGGCGGCATCGGCACCTCAATCGTCGAGGACAACACCCAGGTCTGGAGCGGCGACCACTGCTCGGTCTACCCGCCGCTGGTCAACGGCATCCTGTTCAGCAACTTCAAGCTGAACCCGACCGACGCCTACATGGGCGACATCATGCCCACCGTGCTGGAGCTGTACAAGGTGGCGCCGCCGGAGAAACTGGACGGCAAGAGCCTGCTGCTGCCGTCGAAGTAAAGGATGCGTCGCCTCGCCGCTCTCGCTCTTCTGGCCCTCTTCGCCCTGCCCAGCCCGGGGCAGGAGTCTGGGACGCAGGGTCGGGAGCGCGAGCGCGAACTGCTGGAGATCCGGGCGCGGATCTCTACCCTGACCGGCCGCTTGGCCGTGGTCAAGAAGCGCCAGACCGGCCTCGCGGGGGAGCTGGCGGCGGCGGATCTCGATCTGGAGTTGCAGCGGGAGCGTTTGGCCGAGGCGGTCGCGGCGCGCGATCTGGCGGCGCGGCGGGAGGCGGAGATCGCCACGGAAGTCTCTCGGCTGGAGGGGGAGTTGGCGGCCTCTAAACAGGCGTTGGAGCGCCGGGTCGCCGGGCTCTACCGCCTCGGTCGCCAGGGCTATCTGCGCTTGATCCTGACGTTGCGTTCCGACGGGCGGCTGCTCCCCTCGATCCGCCTGTTGCGTTTCCTCGCACGGCGGGACTCCCAGGCGGTCGACCGCTACGGCGCGAGCAAGGCGGCGGTCGGCAAAGAGCGCGATCGGCTGGCCGCGGAAAAGAGGGCGAGCGAGATCTGGGTCGGGCGCGAGGAGGTACGGCGGCGCAACTTGGTGGCTCTGCGCAACCGGCGGGCCGCCCTGCTCGCCCGCTCCGAACGGGAGGGCAAGAGCCTCGCGGCCGAAGCCGGCACCCTTTCCGCGAAGGAGAAGAAGCTCGCCAACCTCGTCGATCTGCTCTACGGCCGCAATCAGGCCGGCGGCTCGCCGCTCGGCGCGCCGATCCAGCAGATGCGCGGGCTGCTCGATTGGCCGGTCCGCGGCCAGGTCACCGTCGGCTTCGGACCGCGTCTCGATCCGCGCTACCGCACCGAGGTGCCGCACAACGGCCTGGATCTGGTCACCGAACCGGGGATCGAGGTGCGGGCGATCTACCCGGGCAAGGTGCTCTACGCCGCGCCGTTTCAAGGGTATGGCTGGACCGTGGTGCTCCAGCATCCCGGCCAGGTGCTGTCGCTCGCCGCCGGGATGTCGACCCTCCGGGTGGGCTCCGGCGATATGGTATCTTTAGGGCAGGTGGTCGGCCTTTCGACCGACGCGCTGTACTTCGAGATTCGCGCCGACAATCGCCCCGAAGATCCCATTTCCTGGCTCCGTTCTACGAGGTTCCCATGAGTCGAAGCCGGATCGTCTTTCTGCTCGTTTCCCTCCTGGTGGTGGTCCCGATGGTCGCCGCAACATTTGCCTATGCAGCCGACCGGGGCGAGCCGTCCGAAGGGAACGATTCCCTGTTCAAGTACATCGGTGTGTTCACCGAGGTACTGAATCTGGTCCGTCAGACCTACGTCGACGAGACCGACATGAACGCCCTGATGGCCAGTGCGCTCGATGGTACGACCGAGGCGCTCGACGCCTTCTCGGAATACGTTCCGGCGCCCGCCGTAAGCCGCTATCTGGAGGTGCAGAAAGTGGGCACCAGCCGGAGCGGAGTCCACCTAGTCAAGAACAATGGCGTCGTTTACGTGGTGGCGCTCGACGCGGGCGGCCCGGCGGTGAAAGCGGGCGTCAAGCTCGGCGACATCCTGGTCGAGGTCGGTGGCAAGGACGCGCATCGCCTGCCGTTCTGGGAGATCGAAGAGGTCTTCGCGGGCGAGCCCGGCACCAAAGTCGATCTACGCCTGCTCCGCCTGGGCGAAACCAAGACCGCGAGCTTTGAGCTTCACCAGTTTTCGCCGCTCGCTCCGAGCCTTGAGCGGATCGAGGGCCTGCCGGTGCTACACCTGCCGAGCTTCGACGAGCGGACCGCCTGGACCACCCGCGGCCTGCTCGCCAAAGGCAAGGCCGGCGACCGGTTGCTCGTCGACTTGCGCGGTATCGCAGGGGGCGATCCGGAGGCGGCGTACGCCGTGGCCCGCCTGTTCACCCAAGGAGACCTGGGGGCCCTCGCGGGGCGCAAGGGGCAGATTTCGACCTTCACCGGTAGCGAGGCGCCGCTCTGGAAAGGGAACCGGCTGGTGGTGCTGGTCGATCGCGGTACCTTGGGTGCGGCGGAATTGCTCGCTACGATCCTCGACCAAAAGCTCGATGCGGAGATCGTCGGCGAGCGCACGTTCGGCTATGCCGGGCGGCTCGCCTCGGCGGACCTGTCGAGCGGCGGCCGCCTGATTTACACCGACGCGTTCTACTCCGGTCCCGATCGCAAACCGCTGAACGCCTCGCTGGTTCCCGACGTGGCGGTCGATGAGCGCTCGCGGGCCTTCGAGGACAAGGACACGCCGCTCGACGACCTGATCTTGAAGCAGGGCTTGCGCCGCCTGACGGCCGAGCCGGAAGCGGCAAAGAAAGCCGCGTAACGCCGTAGGGGCTCCTTACCCGCCCCTTGCCTTCCGATCTTCCCCACATGCCGCCCTACAAACGACGCGCGAAGCCTACCCGCCGCGCCGCTTCCGGTGCCCCCAAAGGGCGCCGGTTCGCCGTGATTCTGCTCGGTCTCGTCGCCGCGTTGGCGGCCGTCTACCTCTCGGTTCAGACGCGGGGAGGGGCGGAACGGAAAGCCTCACCGACCGGCTCGTCGAGCAAGGAGAACACGTCGCGGCAGGCGGCAAACGAGGCAGGAGTTGCGAACAAGCACCAGCCCGCGCGGCGCAAATCGCTTGGCCAAGGGGGCGTCACCACCTCGGGTTCGTCGGTCGCGGGGCCGCGGATCGCGATCGTGATCGACGACCTGGGCCGGAACGAGACCGAAGTGGAGGAGATCGAGGCGTTCAAAGTACCGATCACCTACTCCGTACTCCCCTACGAGGAGGAGACCGGCGCGGTCGTCGCAGAACTCAGAATGCGCGGCGAGGAGATGCTCTGCCACCTGCCGATGGAGCCGGAGGGAGCGGGCGATCCGGGGCCCGGCGCCCTACTTTCCGCGATGACCGACGCCGAGTTGATCGAGGCGACCGATCGCGCGCTCGCCTCGGTGCCGGGGGCCGTCGGGGTCAACAACCACATGGGCTCCGGCTTATCCGCCGATCCTCGGGCGATGCGCTCGGTACTCACGCACTTGGGGGCCAAGCACCTGTTCTTTCTCGACTCCCGAACCAGCGCCAAGAGCGTTGGCTACCGGATGGCGATTGAGATTGGGCTCCCGGCCGCCGAGCGCCAGGTGTTTCTGGACGACGTGGAAGATCCGGCGGCCATCCGTGCCCAATTCGCCCGGCTGCTTACATTGGCCCGGGCCAAAGGCGCCGCGATCGCGATCGGCCATCCGCACCCCAACACTCTCGCCGTCCTCGCCGACGAGATCCCGAAAGCGGTGGCCGCCGGGTTCGAAATCGTGCCCGTCAGCTTCCTGCTCGACCGCGCGGGGAATCTACCGGAGTAGACGCAGGCGCGGCCCCCGCGTCAGGCCTTGCCTTCCAGCCGGCGCTCGCAATAGAACCGCAGGACGTGCATGAAATCCTGGGCGTTGGTGACCACGCCGTAGGCCTGATGGGTGCCGCGGTCTTTCAGCTTGTTGACCACGAACTCGGTCTGATCGACGCAGATCGTCATCAGGTCGGTGGGCACCCCGTCGTAGTGCGTGTGGTACGCGGGAAGCATATTGCCCACCGCGATCGCGTGCAGGGCGGTGGCGACGAAGATCGCGCCAGTCGCCTTGACGGTCTGTTCGCGCATCGCGTCTTGCGCGGCGAGCGAATCGGTGATCACTCCGGGCAGCGGGCCGTCGTCGCGGATCGAGCCGGCGAGCACGTAGGGAACGCCCTGGGTGACCAGGGTGTGGATGATGCCGCCGGTGATCTTCCCCTCGGCGACCGCCTTTTCGATCGAGCCAGAGGCGCGGACCGCGTTGATCGCCCGCATGTGCAGGCCGTGGCCCCCTTCCGCCGGGTGTCCCAAGTTGTCCATGCCGAGCGTGGTGCCGAACATCGAGGCCTCGATGTCGTGGACCGCGACGGCGTTACCGGCCAGGAAGCAGTTGACGTAGCCGTTTTTGATGAACCATTCGAAATCGCCGCGCGCGCGGGAGTGAACGAATGCCGGGCCGGCGACCCAGACGAGATAGCCGCCTTTACGTCGCTCGTCGTCGAGCCGTTCGGCCAGCTCTTCGTAATTGACTGGCCGTTCGCGGCTGACCTCGGTCGACATGAAGCGGAACTCATTCGCGCCATGGGCGCCGGCCAAGAATCCTTCGGTGTGAACGAAGATTCCGGCGCTGCCGTCTTCGGCGAGCCCCATGGCGATCTCCTCGCCTTGCTTCAAACGGCGTGGCTCGATCGATTCGATCTCGTCGCCACGGCGGACGATCACGCAATCCATCCGCGGCCGATTCGGCAACTTCCACTCGCCGCCCACCTTCACATAGGTTGGCAGGTTGGAGGTGGAGAAGAACCCGTCGGGCAGGATACCGTCGGCCGGGATCGGAACAAACAGGGCGTCGGGGGCGGTCGAAAACGGGGCAAGGGAGAAGTCGGGAAATCGATATGCGGTCGCCATGGCAGGGCGGGAGTTTAGCCGATCGGCTGCGCTCTGCGCGAACCTCGTGATGGCTGGGAGGAAAGCGGGCGGGACGCCCGCGCACCCAGGAGAAGCCAAAGAAATTGACGTCGAAGCATCCCCTGGGTGCGCGGCGTCCCGCCCGCGTTGGATCCCGCACTTCTAGGCGGCTACTCTTGGGTGCGCGGCGTCCCGCCCGCGTTGGATCCCGCACATCTAGGCAGCTACTCCTGGGTGCGCGGGCGTCCCGCCCGCTTTTCTTCCCAGCCACTACCAAACCGCCACTGCTCCTCCCGTCCGCAGAGCCCAGCCTTCACGGGGTTCGCGCGGATGTAAGCGCGCGCCGCGGTCAGATGTTCCTCATCTCGGATGAACCGGTCGAAATAGTCCGGCATCCAGAACCTGCCGCTTCGCTCAAGGATCCGGTTCGCCCCTTTGGCGGTGAACGATTTCCAGGACTGGACCACGTCGCCGAGCGCATACGGTGCGATGGTCTCGACCAAAACATGGACGTGATTCGGCATCACGCACCATTCGAGAAGGCGGTAGCGCTCGCCGTCGAAATAGAGAAGCGCCTCCTCGACCATCGAGGCGACGACCGGCTGCGCCAGAGAACAGGAGCCGTGACCGGCATCCTCATACTTGTCGATGCGAGCGCGGAGTTTGGCGAGTGCCTTGTCGTCGGAAGGGTTGGCTTTCCGGATACCCAGCTCGTCACGCCAAGTTTGAAGCAAGGATTCGGGGACGCTATCGGCGAGGCGAAAGGTGATGCTTTGCACCAGGCCTGGCTCGTCGAAGTGCGGGTGGTAGCCGCGGGAGTACCAGGATTTTACACCGTGCGGGCGGGACGCCTGCGCATCCAGAGAGGCTCGCGCACCCAGGGAGGTTTCGACAAGTTTCATGTTGCGCGAACTTACCGCGTTTCGCTCCTGGGTGCGCGGGCCTCTGGCCCGCACTGCGGCCCTACAACCCGCGCACGTACCCGCCGTCCACCGCCAACGCCTGGCCGGTGACGTAGGAGGCGGCGGGCGAGCAGAGGAATCCGATCGCCGCCGCGATCTCTTTCGGTTCGGCCATGCGGCCCGCGGGGGTGTTGGCGACCCAACTGGCGATCACCTCTTCGACGCTCTTGCCGGTGCGGGCAGAGGTCGCGCGGGAGAGTTCGTCCTGGCGGTCGGTGAGGGTGTAGCCGGGAAGGACGGCGTTGACCGTCACGCCGTCGGCCGCGACCTCTTGGGAGAGCGTTTTGAGATAACCCAGGACCGCCGGGCGGAGGGCGTTCGAGAGCGCCAGGTTGGGGATCGGTTGGCGGGCGGAGACCGAGTTGATCGCCACGATCCGCCCCCATTTCCGTTCGCGCATTCCCGGCAGCACCCGGTTGCACAGGCGGGGCACGAACAGGAGGACGAGCGGGATCGCCTGCTGCCAATCCTCGTCGGTCAGATCGACCGCGGGCTTGGACGGGGGACCGCCGCCGTTGGCGACCAGGATGTCGATCGGACCGAGGCGGGACTGCACCTCGGCGACGACGTTGTCCAGCGATTCGGGGAATCGCACGTCGGCCGGTACGGCGATCGCGTCAGCTCCGGTCCCGACGAGCGTTGCGAGCGCCCGCTCCAGTTTGTCGCCGCCGCGGCTCGCGATTGCGACTCTCGCGCCCTGGGCGGCGAGCGCTTCGGCCGCGGCGAAACCGAGCCCGGAGGAGGCGCCCGTGACGAGGGCGATCTTTCCTTCGAGCGGGCCGGAGAGGGAATCGCTCATGGCGCTACTCCTTCTTCTTGCCGTCCGCGTCGTACTCGTAGACGCCGCGGCCGGACTTCCGCCCCAGCCGGCCGGCGCGGACATGCTGGACCAGCAGGTTGTTCGGGCGGAAGCGCTCGCCCAGGCTTTGATGGAGGAATTCGAGGATCTTGAGCCGCACGTCGAGGCCCACCAGGTCGCCCAGCTCGAACGGCCCCATCGGATGGTTCAGGCCGAGCTTCAGCGCCCGGTCGATGTCCGGCGCGCTCGCCACCCCTTCTTCGAGCATCCGGAACGCCTCGTTACCGATCATCGCGTTGATCCGGGTGGTGACGAACCCGGGTGCCTCGCGGACGACGACGACCTCTTTGCCCATCCGCTCGCCGACCGCGCGCATCGCGGCGAGCGTCTCGTCGGAGGTTTGGAGGCCGCGGACCAGCTCCAAGAGCTTCATCACGTGGACCGGGTTGAAGAAGTGCATGCCGGCGAACCGCTCGGGCCTTCCGCAAGCCGCGGCCATCTCGGTGATCGACAGCGCCGAGGTGTTCGAGGCGAGCAGCGCATGCGCCGGGGCGGCCGCGACCACGGCGGCGAAGGTCTCGATCTTGAGCCCCATGTCCTCCGGGATCGCCTCGATCACCAGATCGGCGGCCGCTACCGCCTCGGCGAGGTCGGTGTGAAGCGACAGGCCTGCTTTCGCCTGGGCGGCGGCCTCGGCGTCTACTTTTCCGAGCGCCACCCCTTTGTCGAGATTCTTGATGATCGTCGCCTGCGCCTGGTCGAGCATCGGCCGGGAGACGTCGAACAGGTGGGTCCGGTAACCGGCGAGGGCGGAAACGTGGGCGATGCCGCGGCCCATCGTGCCGGAGCCGAGCACGGCGAGGGTCTTGATTTCGGTCATGGTTTTCCGATGTTGCCTTTACGAAACCGGAATGTTATGGACGCCGGTCGTCTTGGCGGCCAGGTTCGAAAGCTCGTCGGCGATCGCGAGGGTATTGCGCACGGCGGCCGAGGCCATCTCTTGAATCTCCGCCGTCGTGGCGTGCTTTTCCAGGTACTGGCGGCCGAGCTCGTGGTGGTGCGCCTCTTCCGGCTGGATCGTTTGATCGTAGAGGTCGGCCGTGCCGGGGTCGCCCACCGAACGGCAGAAGCTCACGAATTGGGCGTTTCGCACCTTGGCGATCGCCTCGGAGGCGAACGGTCCGGCGGCGATCCGCTCGACCGTCGTGCGCAGGCCGCGCAGGTACTGATAGAGGGGGCTGTGTCCCTCGGCGAGCGGATCGAACTCGGACGCGTCGTCGCCGATTTCGGCCAGACGCTCGACGATCATGCCGTAGTGCTTCATCTCGTCGCCGCATTGCAGCGCGAGGATCATCTTGGCCTCGACTTCCGGGGTCGTGGTCATCCAGAAACCGGCCAGTTCACTCGCTTCGAGCTCGCTTTTAAGCGCCAGCTTGAGCAGGGTCACGACATCGACTTTTTTACCGCCGGCTTCGGCTTCGAGCGTTTCCGTCTCGCCGAGGCGGGAGAATAGGTCGTCCATTTCGGTGAGCAATTGGGTGACGAAGGTCTTGCCGTCCACTGTAGGGCTCCTTCACGTGCAGCGCGCGTTCTCCGGGCTTCGGGGTCGAGTCACCGCGGGGTGCGGCAGGTTCTTAGCCTACCCTATCTCCGGCCGAGGAATGAGCGGGATAGACTCCGCGTTCTGGCGCGGGAAAGGAGTCCCCTATGAATCACGACATCGACCTTCAGGAACCGATCGCGGGGGTGAGCGATGCGGATCAGAAGAAGGTCGCGACGGTCGCCCATCACGTTCGGGGCATCCTGTCCGCCCTCGGTCTCGATCTCTCCGACCCGAACCTCGCCGAGACCGACCGCCGGGTGGCCAAGATGTACCTGGAGATGTTCCACGGTCTCTCCGAAGGGGCCGAGCCGGCGATCACCACGTTCCCGAACGAAGAGAATTACAGCCACATGGTGATGGAGAAGCACATCCCGTTTTACTCGATGTGCGCCCACCACCTGGTGCCGTTTTATGGTCACGCCCACATCGCCTACATCCCGAACGACCGGATCATCGGCCTGTCGAAGTTCTCCCGCATCCTGGAGTTCTACGCCAAGCGCCCGCAGCTGCAAGAGCGCCTGACCGAGCAGGTGGTCTCGTATCTGGACGAGCACCTCAAACCCCAGGGGGCGATGGTGGTGATCGAGGCACGCCATCTTTGCGTCGAAATGCGCGGGGTGAAGAAACCGGGTTCCGAGACGGTCACTTCGGCGCTGCGCGGGATCTTCCACCAAAAGCCGGTGCGCGAAGAGTTTCTCGATCTGCTGCGGAGGCGTTGACGTCATGCCGCGCCGCTCCCGTTTCGCCATTCTTGCTGCCTGTGGGGCTGCCTGTGGGCTCGCCGCCCTGCTCGCACTTGCCCCGTCCCGGGCGGATGCCGCACCGAAGGCAAAATCGCAGCGCTACGAGGATCTGACCAATCCGCTGCTCGGTCCGGACTACGCGGCTTGGATGCTCGGTGCGGTTTCCCGTATGGCGAGCACCGGGGAGGTTGAAGAGTTTCTCGGCCTACGCTCCGACGAAGACGCCGCGGCCTTCATCGAGCGCTTCTGGCAACGGCGCGACCTTACCCCCGGCAGCGAGGGCAATCTGGCCCGCCAGGTGTTCGACGCTCGCTCCGACGAGGCCGACCGCCTCTATTCCGAAGCCGGAATCCTCGGTCGGCACACCGCCCGCGGCGCCGTGCTCGTGCTGTACGGAACGCCGGCCAAGATCGAATTCGATATCACGTCGCTGCGCGGCAATCAGGCGATCGAAGTTTGGCGCTACGACGACAAAGCACCGTTTGGCCTAGACGGCAAGAAGCCGGTCGGGATCTTCCGCTTCATCAAGCAGGGCGGCCTCACCGTGCCTTTTACCGGCCGCACCCGCGTAAGGCCGCGACCTCGGCCGTCGAGCTGACCGGGGGTTTTTCCTGGGTACGCGGGCCTCCGGCCCGCCATAGCGGGCGAGACGCCCGCGCACCCAGGGGGCTTGGCGCGGGCACCCTGCCGTAGCTGGTAGGATCGCGCTCCAAGAAGCTTTTTTCGAGGAGCCGAAGCAATGCCCGAGAACCGCGCCGTCCTCGCCGGTACCGGTGTGGCGATCCCCCCGCACGAGATCACGAACGACATGCTCGCTCGGATCATCGAGACGAGCGACTCCTGGATTCGCGAGCGCAGCGGCATTTCGACCCGGTATTACGTCGATCCCGGCGTCGGCTCGTCTGATCTTGGAGCCGAGGCGGGGCGCGCGGCGATCGCGGATTCGGGGGTCGATCCCGGCGAGATCGACTACCTGGTCTGCGCGACCATGACTCCGGATCACTACTTTCCCGGTTCCGCCACCCTGATCCAGCAGAAGCTGGGGCTCAAACCGCTGCCGGCGCTCGACATCCGCCAACAGTGCGCCGGGTTCGCCTATGGCCTGCAACTGGTCGATGCGCTGATCCGCGGCGGGGTGGCGAAAAACGTCCTGTTGGTCGGTACCGACGTCCATACCTCCCTCATGCCCTTTTCGGCGCGGACCTTCGAGGTTCTGCACGGCCGCGACCCCGGGCCGCTCGATGAAGAGGCTTTCGCCTGGAACTCGAACTTCCGCCACCTGCTCGTCCTGTTCGGGGACGGTGCGGGGGCCATGGTGTTCCGCGCCGAGGAGCGCGTCCCTGGCCAGCCGGAGCGCGGCATCCTCGGCTCGGCGCTCTACGGCGACGGCAACCACAAGAACATCCTGTTCGTACCGGGCGGCGGCTCGGCGAACCGGCCGTTCGTCACGGCCGAAATGATCGCCTCGGCTCACACCGTGCCGGTGATGGACGGCAAGGCCGTGTTCAAGCTCGCGGTTACCCGCATGCCGGAGGTGACGCGCGAAATCCTCTCGAAGCACGGCTACACGCTCGAAGATCTCGACCTCCTGGTGATGCACCAGGCGAATTTGCGGATCAACGAGGCGGCGCAGAAATCGCTCGGCCTGCCCGACGATAAGGTGTTCAACAACATCCAGAAGTTCGGCAATACCACCTCGGCAACGCTTCCCCTGGCGTTTCACGAAGCGCGGCAGGCGGGGAAAGCCCCCGAAGGGGCGCTCGTCGCGTTCACCGCGCTCGGCGCGGGTCTCCACTGGGGATCGGTTTTGATGCGAGTCTGAGACTATGATCTGAACCGGGGACCGGAAACGACAGATCCGAGAGGAGAGACGATGACCGGCAAGCGGGTGTACGCCTTCGGGGCGGGATCGACCGACAGTGAAGGGCTGGGCAAGGACCTGTTGGGAGGCAAAGGGTTCGGCCTGGCGGAGATGAGCCGGCTGGGGATTCCGGTGCCGCCTGGCTTCACGATCACTACGGAAGTCTGCAACGCCTATAACGAGCGCGGCGGGAAATATCCGCAAGGTCTCGCCGAGGAAGTCGCCTCCCACGTCGCCCAACTCGAAGGCACCCTCGGGCAAAAATTCGGCGATCCCGCCGATCCGCTCCTGGTTTCGGTTCGCTCCGGTGCGCCGTTGTCGATGCCCGGCATGATGGACACGATCCTGAACCTGGGGCTGAACGACGAACTGGTCGACGCACAATCGAAAATCCCCGGATTTGACACCCGCTCCCTGCTCGATGCCTATCGCCGGCTGATCGCGATGTACTCGAACATCGTGATGGACCTTCCGCGTCCGCCCTTCGAAGCGGCGCTCACGGCGGCCCGGGGCAAGCAAGGGGTGGCTACCGACGCCGAGCTGTCGCGCGAGAGCCTCTCGGAAATCTGCTGCAAATTCATGGGAATCGTGGGGGAGGCCGGCAAGACCTTTCCGCAAGATCCGAAGGAGCAGCTCTGGGGAGCGATCACCGCCGTCTTTGAAAGTTGGAACGGCGATCGCGCCAAGGCGTACCGGAAGATCAACGGCATCTCGGACAAACTCGGCACGGCGGTCAACGTCCAGGCGATGGTATTCGGAAATCGCGGCACCGATTGCGCCACGGGGGTGGCCTTCACCAGGAATCCCGCGACCGGCGAAGGGCGGATCTACGGCGAGTTTCTGACCAACGCGCAGGGGGAGGACGTGGTCGCCGGCATCCGTACGCCGCAGACCATCGAGACCACGCCGGACTCACCCGGTCTCGCCGCCGATTTTCCCGATGCGGCGCGCGAACTCGAAGCGGTCGCCAAGCGCCTGGAAGCGCACTTCCGCGACATGCAGGATCTGGAGTTCACGATCCAACACGGCAAGCTGTTCATGCTCCAGACCCGCACCGGCAAACGGACCGGGTCGGCCGCGGTGCGCATCGCGGCAGAGATGGTGGGCGAAGGGGTGATCGACTCGGCCGAGGCGTTGAAGCGCGTCGAGCCGCAGCATCTGGAGCAGATGCTCGCGCCGGTGTTCGATCTCGACCAGAAGAAGGCGGCGGTCGCCGACCATCGCCTGCTCGCCAAGGGGCTGCCGGCCGGGCCGGGCGCCGCCACCGGGCGGATCGCGCTCACGGCCGAAAAAGCCGCCGCGATGGCCGCGGAGCCGCAGTCCAAGCCGATCATCTTGGTGCGCGCCGAGACCTCGCCCGAAGACATCGTCGGCATGCACGTCGCGGTGGACATTCTCACCTCCCGCGGGGGCATGACCTCGCACGCCGCGGTGGTTGCGCGCGGCATGGGCAAGCCCTGCGTCGTGGGGGCGGGCGATCTTTCGGTCGATGAAACTGACGGCATTCGCGTGGGCGATCGGCACCTGGCGGAAGGGGACGAGATCTCGATCGATGGTACGACGGGCGAAGTGATCGCCGGCCGGCTGGAATCGGTCCCGTCGGCCGTGCTCGAAGGTCTGCGCTCCGGGCGCTCGGACGAGCCGGGCGCCAAGGCGTTCGTCGAGATTCTCGCCTGGGCGGATCAGGTGCGCCGGTTGAAAGTCCGGGCGAACGCCGACACGCCGACCGACGCCGAGGCCGCGCGGCTGTTCGGCGCCCAAGGGATCGGCCTCTGCCGCACCGAGCACATGTTCTTCGACGAGGAACGCATCCCCTGGGTGCGCCGGATGATCCTCGCCAACGATGAGGCGGAGCGGAAAGAATCGCTCGCCCGTCTTCTGCCGATGCAGCAGAGCGACTTCGAAGGGATCTTCGCCGCGCTTCCCGGCCTGCCGATCACCATTCGACTACTCGATCCGCCGCTGCATGAGTTTCTGCCCCATGGCGAGAAGGCGATCCGGGCGCTCGCCGAGCAGATGGGCGTCGCCCCCGAAGCGGTCGAGGCAAAAGCCGAGCAGCTTCATGAGTCGAACCCGATGCTCGGCCACCGCGGCTGCCGGTTGGGGCTCACCGCCCCCGACATCTACGACATGCAGGTGGAGGGAATCGTCCGCGCCGCCTGCGTCCGGGCCAAAGCGGGCGAGAAGGTTCGGCCGGAGATCATGGTGCCGCTGGTCGGCTCGGTCACCGAGATGATCGCCCTGCGCCAACGAATTCTCGCGGTGCGCGACCGCATTTTGGCGGCGGAGGGGCTCGCGATCGAGATCCTCGTCGGCACCATGATCGAGGTGCCGCGCGCGGCGCTGGTGGCCGGCCAGATCGCCGAGCATGCCGATTTCTTCTCCTTCGGCACCAATGACCTGACCCAGATGACGTTCGGCTTCTCGCGCGACGACGTCGGCAGCTTCCTGCCTCGCTATCTGGAAGATGGCATCCTCGAAGAAGATCCGTTCGCCTCGATCGACGAAGAGGGAGTGGGCCAGCTGGTCCGCATGGCCTGCGAACAGGGTCGCGCGAGCAACGCACAACTTCATCTCGGCGTCTGCGGCGAGCACGGCGGCGATCCGCGTTCGGTCCATTTCTTCGACCGAGTCGGGCTCGACTACGTCTCCTGTTCGCCCTACCGCGTACCGATCGCCCGCCTCGCCGCCGCCCGTGCACGCCTCGGCGTCGGATCCGGGGGAAAGGACACGAGCTAGCGCTCGATGAACGTCCTCGATCTCATCTCCCAGTTGATCGAAGCCCGCCCGTACTCGCAGCGGGCCGTCGAACGCCTTACGGGTCTTCGTCTGCGCGAAGATCTGGACGCCGCGAACTCGTATTTCACGATCCTCCGCTCGGTGGCGCCGCAGTCGCCGATTCGAAGCATTGAGCTGCGGCTGCCGCTCCCCGGAGCCACCCGCCGCGACGGCTTGGTGATCATCGATCTCGAGCCGATCGTGGTCAACGTTCGTCAGCCTGATCTCACCGCCCGCTTCGGAGCCCGCTTCAAAGTCGAGTTTCCCAACGCCCAGCAGCCGCCGAATTCCCCGCGTTACCAGGTTTACACCTACCCCTGGGGAGATCTGCGGCTGGGCTTGGGTCAGTCCTCCGGCCGGTTGGAATGCGTGGTGGTCGATGCGGAGGGTTAGGCAGGAAGCATTCTCGCCCGTCGGTGGTAGGTTCTCGTCGAACCGGCATCTCGCTTTCGCCTGGCTTTAAGGATTCGCCCGCCGATGAGACGTTCCCCTGTCCTGTCGCTCTTCGTTTGCCTCGCCTCGTCGTTCTTCGTCGCCTCGGGCCTCTGTGCGCAGGGGGAGGCGACGGATGCCCCGATCCCGCCGGTCCAACTTGCCCGCCTGACCCACGCGATGCCGTTTGAAGTCGAGGGAGAGGCCGGGCGGAGCTTCGTCGCGGACCAAGGGGAGATGGTCGCGGTGCGGGCGCCTTGGCTCTATCTGGTGGATGGCATGCACCGGGCGGCGCACTCGGGGTTTTCCGACGCCGACGTCGATTTTCTCTCCGGACCGGAAGTCGAGAAGCGGATGGCGAAAATCGCCCGCCGGCTCGATGTCTTGTCCGTTCTCCACCTGGCTCGCGATCCGGATGCTCCGGCCGACTACGTGGCGACGGTGTGGAACGGACGCCAGATGTTCGACCAATCGAACGACCCGAACTATTCGTTTCTCGGCGAATGGCTGCTGCGCCCGGGGCGAACGGTCTACCTGTACAACGAGGGGCGCAGGGTCGGGAGCGCCAGAATCACCTCGTACGAGCCGCCACTGCGCGGCGTGGGCCTGGGTAGCTTTCGGCTGGCTCCGGAAGATCTGGAAACCCATCAGGGGCAGCGGCTGCTCGTCTCGTTCCGCAAGCTCGATACCCTACCGATCGCGGACACGCCGAAAGTCACCGAGCTGATGAAGGACACCAAGCTGCTCGGTGCCACCGGCGAAGGGTTTTTCGACTACGAGTTCTTCGCCTCCGCCGATCTCGACAACGACGGAGCCTATGAGCTTCTGGTCCGCCGCTTCGCCGCCGACAAGGTCCGCTTCTCGATCTTCGAGCGGAGCGCCAAGGGTTGGGCGGAAGTCTATCGGGGCGGGGGGCGGTAGGTTTCAACGCCCCGCCAGGCAAGGCCCTTCGCTCCCCTGGCAGATCCTCCCCTCGGTAACCGGCGCGATACCCTCGCGTTCGGCCGCTCGGAAGGCTTCGATCACCACGTCCTTGATGTCCTTGCCGCTCGCCGGGCAGCCGGGGACTTCTTCGGTGGGAAGGAAGGTGTAGCCGTCCTGATCTCCGATGTCGGGGTTGACGAGGTAGTCGCCGGTTACCGCGAGGATCTCGTCGTCCGGTTGGACGGGAATCGCCCCAGTGGGAGAGAGCCGCACAAGGCCGGTCGCGGTCCGGTTTGCCTCGTCGTGGATGAAGGCGAAACCCGCGATCTGGAGCCAGCTGCCGCTTCCCGGCCAGCCGTGGACGGATTGTTCCGCGGTCTGTTGGAGCTGGGCGCCGCTCATGCGGATCAGATGAAGAGCAGACGGGAAACCGAACAGCTCTTCCACCTGGCGACGGGTCAGCGTGCTGCCCGCGGCGAGATCCTGGTTGAGCCGGAGGGTGCCGGCGTTTAAGAACGCGACCTGGGCGCCGCAAGGGGCGAACGCTTCGAGCATCCGGTCGGCGATCCAGTCGCCGAGCGAGGTTTCTCGCCCACGAATCTTGTTCTCTTCCCCTTCCAGGACCGTCCGGGTGCGGCCGTAGGCCTGCTCCAGGCAGTCTGCCGATTCGTGGCTCTTCCCGCAGAACTCCCGGTTGTGGCGCTCCTGCCACCGGTCGACGAGCGCCTGGACCTGCGCGTCCGGTTCCGGCGAGCCGGGTTGTCCTTCTCCGAGCGCCCGGTGCTCGTACGAGACCTCGACCGGTCCGCGGTCGAGCCGGATCTTGATCACCGAGGCGGTTCGCCCATCCGCATCGGCCTTGATCACCCAGCGGCCGCCGACCTGGAAGGCCATCTTTTCGTGTTCATGCCCGCCGACGATCAGATCGGGACCCATCGCCCCCAGGCGTTCCAGGATCTGGCGATCCTCTTCGGCGGTCAGATGGGTCAAAGCGACCACCACCTCGGCTCCAGCGTCCCGGAGATCCGCGCTGAGCCTTCTCGCGGTTTCAATCGGGCCCGCGAACTCGGCGTACTGGATGTCGGCGGAGGGGATCGTCACGCCGAACAGGCCGATCCGGATGCCGCCGCTCGTCACCAGGACCGTCTTCTCGATTGCGCCCGGCGCCGCGAACGGCCGGCCATTCTCGGTTTCGGCGAGCGTGACGTTGCCGCCCAGCCAGGTAAACTGCGACTCGGCGACGCGGGCGGCGAGGATGCCTGCATCCTTCATTTTCCGTTTCTCGAACTCGTGGTTGCCGAATGTGACGAACAGGCGCGGGTCGAACTGGTCCGAACCGTCGAGCTCGTCGAGCACCGAGATCATTTGTTCGCCGTTGTACATCCGGCTCGCAAACGAGGGGTAGAGCAAATCGCCCGCGTGTAGCAGCAGCAGGTCTGGATCTTGCCGCTCCAACTCGCGGCGCAACGCGCGCACCCGGGCGAGGCCTCCTTGGTTGCCTCCTTCGACGCCTTCGATACGATAAACGTCGTTGATCGCGAGCAGGACCGCGGTCCGGGCCTTCGAGGGCGCCGGGGCGAGGCCCTGGGGCGTCGGAGGGGCCGAGGACGTGCAAGCGGCAAAGAGCGCGATGCCGCAAAGGGCGACGAGCGCCGGAATGCCACGCGCCCTTCCATCATTCCTGCCGAAGAACCGATCGAGAGCCATGCGCCGCCACCTCCGGGAAGTTCCCGCCATCGTACCAGCCGACTGGTAGGATTCGTTCCCGATGTCCTCCCCCGAACCCGAAACCAAGCGCCGCCTCGACGCGTTCTGGAATTCCAGCCGCTCCTATTACGAGCAGGCTAGAGACGCGAATCCGCAAGCCACGCCGGAGCGCCAGCTTCTGCTCTCGTACCTCGCCCCGGGCCAAGTCGTGCTCGACCTGGGTTGCGGCTCGTGCGAGAACGCGCTCTGGATGCCGGAGGGTGTGCGCATGGTCGGTTTCGACGTTTCGACCGCCGCGCTGGTGATGGCGGGGGAGCAGAATCGCCCCGTGGCCCTTCGCCTGCGCGGCGACGGAGAGGTTCTGCCGGTGGCGACCGGAAGCGTCGACGCCGTGCTCTCCACCTACGCGCTCGAACATTTCGGCGAGCCGGGGCGGACGCTGCTCGAAGCGGCGCGGATCGTCAAGCCCGGGGGCCTGCTGCTGCTGGTGGGCTCGGCCTGGGACCTACCCTACGAGATGCCGCCGAGCCTCGATCCAAAACGGAGGATTGAGGTCGCACTCCGCCGTCTCAGCCGCCAAGCGCTCTCGCTGCTCGACGGCCGCCATCGCTTCGACACCGTGGCCCATCCGCGCGTCTTGACCGAAGGCTACGTTCCGGATGCCGACGCGGTCCACGTCGCCCAGTCGTACCAGATGGTCCGCTTCCTCAAAGCCGCGGGAATGGAGATCCTGGAGCACCGGTCGCTACCCCACCGCGCCGACCCCACCGGCCCGCGCGGCTGGCTGCGAAAAGCACTCCGCGCTCTGCCCCTCTGGCGGCGGGGGTGGGGCAACACCCTGATCGTCGCGCGGCGGGGGACTACGCTGATGGAGCCGGCGTACCGGCTGTTGCCGCTTTGACGTTAGGGCTCGCGGCCGGGGGTTCCTCCGCGTTGCTCGAAGCCATCCTGGGTGCGCGGGCGTCTCGCCCGCACTTGTATTCGACGAGGCAGGGCGGAAGCGGCCTCTACCCCGGCAACGGCGGAATCTCCAGAGGCGAAACGAGGCGGTTCTTGGCGAGCGCCTCGGCTAGGACGACGAAGGCGTACTCGAACGCGCGGCGGAGGCGCCCCGGGCCGCGAGAGGCCCTACTGTGCGGGCGAGACGCCCGCGCACCCAGGTCTCGCTCGGGGGATGAGAGAAGGGAGACGGTTTCAGCGTTCGGGGCCGACGATAACAGTTGGTAGGCTAGAGTCTCTTCGCGAAATCAGGGAAACCGGAGGAGCGACGCTTGGCGGATCGGGTGCCGGGAGGTGGAGAGGAAGCGGAGGCCCGCGAGGCCTTCGAATACGACGTCTTTCTGAGCTTCGCTTCGGCGAACCAGGACGCGGCGGACGCCATCTGTCAGACACTTCGGCAAGGTGGGCTTCGGGTCTTCTGGGCGCCCGATACATTGGGTGACGCGCTCGGCCGGGATTTCACCGACGCGATCGAAGCGGGGCTGCTCGGCAGCCGGCATTTCGTCCTGTTCTGGACGGCCGACGCGAAGGCTTCGCACTGGGTCCGGGCGGAACAGAAGGCCTTCTATACCCAGTGTTTCCTGGGTGCCAACGGCACCCGCCGCCTGGTCATCCTGCCCGATGGCCGGGAACCGATCTCCACTTTGCCGGTCCTCCTCCGCAACCTCCAGGTGGCCCGCTCGGCC
>JBBRUC010000042.1:0-33208 GCA_038248205.1 Thermoanaerobaculia bacterium | reverse complement strand
CCTCGTCACCGCCCCGACGCAGGAAGGCGGGCCAGTGCTATCGTCCGTCCGATACGGGAAAGATCCGAGGTGCCCATGAGTTTACGACACGCTCTTCGATGGTTCGCTACCGCGGCTCTGGCCGCATCGGTGCTCGCCCCCCTGCCGCTTGCGGCCCAGAGTTTGGCGTCGTTCGAAAGCCAAGTCACCGTTCATCGGCTGGCCAATGGCTGGACCTTTCTGCTGGTCCGGCGGCCGGTCGCCCCGGTGTTTTCGTTCGTCACGGTGGCCGACGTCGGCTCGGCGCAAGAGGTGCCCGGGATCTTCGGGTTGGCGCACATGTTCGAGCACATGGCGTTTAAAGGGACGCAGAACATCGGCACCACCGATTGGCCGGTGGAGCAGAAGGCGCTCGCCGCGGTGGAGGTCGCCTATCAGGCCTGGTCCGCCGAGCGCCTGTCGCCGCGCCCGGACCCCGCGAAGCTCGAACCGCTCTACGCCGAATTCAAGCGACTCGAAGAGGAAGCCGGCCGTTTCGTGATCAAAGGCGAGTTCGACTCGCTGGTCCAGCGCGAAGGGGGCGTGGGACTAAACGCCAGCACCGGCGCCGATACCACCCGCTATTTCTATTCGCTTCCGGCCAACAAGCTGGAGCTGTTCGCCTACCTCGAATCGGAACGCTTCTACCACCCCGTATTCCGCGAGTTCTACCAGGAGCGCGACGTCGTGCAGGACGAGCGCCGCTATTCGGTGGACAGCCAGCCGGTGGGCAAGCTCTTGGAACAGCTGCTCGGGTCGGCGTTCGTATCCCATCCGTACAGCCACTCGACGATCGGTGCCACGAGCGATCTGCAATCGTTCACCCGCACCGACGCCGAAGAGTTCTTCCGCATCTGGTACGCGCCGACCAACCTGCTCACCGTCTTGGTGGGAGATATCGATCCGGTGACCGCGATCCCGCTGATCGAGAAGTACTTCGGGCGGATTCCCGCGCGCCCCGCGCCGCCGGTCCTGCGCACGGTCGAACCCGAGCAGATCGCGGAAAAGAGCATCGTGCTGCGCGATCGGTCCGAGCCGCTCTACTTGGAGGCGTACCATAAACCGGCGATCACCGATCCCGACGAGCCGGCCTGGGACGTCCTCGACCTCGTGCTGTCCAACGGCCGCGCCTCGCGGCTGTACCGCTCTCTCGTGCGCGACAAGAAACTCGCCGTTTCGGTCAGCACGTTCAGCGGCATTCCGGGTTCCAAGTATCCTCATCTGTGGGGGGTCTTCGTGGTTCCGGCCCAAGGCGTACCGCTCGACAAAGTGCGCGATGCCGTACGCGCAGAACTCGAACGCTTGAAGGCGGGCGACCTGTCGGATGCCGAGCTGGCCCGGGCCAAGCGGCGCGTCCGCGCAACGCTGCTCCGTGACCTGCAAAGCAACGAGGGGCTGGCCCGCCAGCTCGCCGATTCGCAAAGGTACTTCGGCGATTGGCGCGAGACGTTCCGCTACCTCGACCGGGTCGACGCGGTCGCCAAGGCCGATGTTCAGCGGATCGCGACCGCGACGTTCGTCGATGCCCACAAGACGACAGGCGAGGTGATCCGCGACGAGCAACCGGCGCCCGGACCGACTACGAAGCAGGAGGGGAAGTGACCATGCGCGTCCGCACCGCCCGTCCCTGGGTCGCCCGTCTTTTCGCCGCCTGCGGTTGCGCCGCAGCCCTGGCGACCCTTGCCTTTCCGGCGTCGGCGCAAGTCGAGAAGGCGTCCCAGCTACACTTTCCGCCGCTGCGCGAAACGACCTCTCCCACGCCGTTGCGGGTGGTGTTCGACAACGGCCTGACCGTCCTGCTGCTCGAAGACCACGAGCTGCCGCTGGTCGAAGCGATCGCCCTCATCCGCACCGGATCGAACGACGAACCGGCCGACAAGGTCGGCCTCGCCGAGCTGACCGGCCGGGTTCTGCGGACCGGCGGCACCCAGCGTCAAACCGGAGACGAGATCGACGACCTGTTGGAAAACCGGGCGGCGATGATCGAGACCTCGATCGCCCAGGATGTCGGCGTCGCCCGGTTTTCTTCTCTGCGCGAAGACTTCCCCGAGCTGTTTCAGACCTTCGCCGACATCCTGCGCCGGCCGGTTTTCGAAGCCGCGAAAGTCGAGATCGCGCGCAATCGGACGCTATCGGACATCGCGCGCCAGAACGACGATCCGCAGGAGATCCTCGATCGCGAGTTCCAAAAACTCGTCTACGGCAAAGATTCGCCGGAGGCGCGCATCCCCACCTTCGCGACGCTTGGCGCGATCCGCCGCGCCGACCTGGTCGCCTGGCACGCCAAGTATTTCCACCCCGACCGGGTGGTGCTCGGCATCGTCGGTGATTTCGACGCGGCGGCGACCCTCGCGCGGCTGCGCGAGCTGTTCGCCGACTGGCCGCGCGGGCCGGTCCGGAGCGAGTCGAAACCGGCCGGCAAGCACGAGGTAAAGGCCGGCGTCTATACCGTGGACATCGAGGGCTTGCCGCAATCCAACATCGCGATGGGGTATCTGGGGGTCCGCCGCGACGATCCGGACATCTTCACGATCGAAGTACTGAATCAGCTGTTCGGCGGCTCTTTCTCCTCGCGGCTGTTCTCCAACGTCCGCTCGAAGAAAGCTCTCGGCTACGTGGTCTATGGCGGCATCAACAGCGACTGGGGCGGACCGAACGTGACCGAGCTCGTGCTTACGACCAAGGCGGAGACGACCGGCGCCGGCATCGCCGCCCTGCTCGCCGAGGCGCGAGGGCTGCTCACCGATCCCCCGACCGACCACGAGGTCGAACAGGCGAAACAGGCGCTCCTCGCCTCGTTCGTTTTCACCCGCGACTCGACGCGGAAGGTTCTGCGCCAACGCCTGCTGCTGGAGTATTGGGCCTATCCCACGGATTGGTACGAGCGCTACCGCGCGGGGGTCGAGGCGGTGACCACGGCCGAGGTACGGCGAGTGGCCGAGCGCTTGATCCACCCCGATAAGTTCGCGATCCTGGTGGTCGGCCCCGCCGCGCAGCGCGAGCGACCGCTCAGCGATTTCGGACCGGTGACGGCGATCGACATCGCGATCCCAGGGGCGCCGAAGGCGGTGAAGCAGCCGTAGCCGCCGCCGGGTGACCTAATGTCACCCAAAACTCGTGTCGCTGGTCCCTACCGGCCGCCGGGAAGTCTGCGGCACGAAGTTTGCTTTACCATCATCACGTTCCCTCCCGACTTATCAAAATAGCGAACGGCATATGATCGCGTTCTAGATCGGAACTCACTCTGGTAACCATCAGCCCAAAAGAGCGGTTCGCCGCCGCCCCGGCGACGACGTTCTCGACCGCCTCCGCAACCGATCTCGACGCGCTCGAACGGATCGCGCCCGCGCTCGCCCACGACTTGCGAGGCCCGATCAACACGATGAACTTTCAACTCGAGTTGCTCGGCGGTCGATGCGCTACGCCCGCGGCCTGCGGGGCGAACTCGCGCGGCTCCATCGCGGTCTCGAAGCGCTGTTCGCCCAGTTCGTCCGCGTCTCGACCGACGTTTGGGACGCCACCGAGACGGTCGCCGACCTCGTCTTGCTGGTCGAAGCCGCGGCGAAAAAGAAACGCGTCGACGTAGTCGTCGATCTGCCCGACATGCCGTTGTCCACCTCCGGGGACCGCACCGCGTTTCGCCGCGTGACGCTCGGCCTCGCGCTCGAAATCCTCGATCGGCTCTCCCCCGGCGGTTCGTTGGACGTCCACCTCGCCCAGGGGGCCGACGGCTTGCCGCAGCTGGAGCTGTCCGGCTCCGCGCCGCTGGATTTAGAGATCGAGCAGCGCTTGGCCGCCGCCCGCTCCCGCCTGGCCGCGGCGGGCTTCGACCTGGTCCGGATCGGCACCTGGGATCGGCCGCGCTTCGTGTTCACCCCCACCCTCCCCGATCGAAAGGGCTGACGCATGCCCCATGCGCTCGCCGTCGATGACGATCCGAACTTCCTCTTGGCTCTGGCCGAGCTAATCGAGGGCCAAGGGTTTACCGTCAACACCGCCACCACCCTCCGCGACGCCCGCCAAAGGCTCTCCCGGCAGACCCCGGACATCGTCTTAGTGGATCTCTATCTGCCGGACGGCAACGGCATCGAGCTGCTCAAGGACTTCGATGCGGTGCGCCCGGCGCAGGTGGTCCTGATGACCGGCCACGCCGATCTCGAAAGCGCGGTCCAGGCGTTGCGCCTCGGCGCGAGCGACTACCTGACCAAGCCGCTCGACATCGGCCGCCTCAAAGGGATCTTGAGCCAGGTCGCCAATGACCATACCGAGCCGCAGGTGGTCGCGACCGAAATCCCCTCCGCCGCGGTCGGCCAACTCGGTCTGCTGATCGGCGATTCGACCGCGATGCGCGAGGTCTACTCCCTGCTCGCCCGGGTGGCGCCGACGGACGCCACGGTGTTCGTGATCGGCGAAAGCGGCACCGGCAAGGACCTCGCGGCGCAGACGCTCCATATGCTCTCCGCCCGCTCGCGCGGGCCGTTCCTGCCGCTCAACTGCGGCGCGATCTCGCCCAACTTGATCGAGAGCGAGCTGTTCGGCCATGAGCGCGGCAGCTTCACCGGCGCCCAGCGCCGCCACCAGGGATATTTCGAGCGCGCGCACGGCGGCACGCTGTTTCTCGACGAGATCACCGAGATGCCGGTCGAGCTGCAGGTCAAGCTCCTGCGCGTCTTGGAGACCGGGCAGGTCACCCGGGTCGGCGGCGACCAGCCGACCGAGGTCGACGTTCGGGTGATCACCGCGACCAACCGCGATCCGGCCGAGGCGGTAGCGGCCGGCAAGCTGCGGGAGGATCTGCTCTACCGGCTCCAGGTCTTTCCCATCACCATGCCTCCCTTGCGCGAGCGCGGCGAGGATCTGGAACGGTTGGCCGAGCACTTTCTGGCCGAACTCAACGGGCGCGGCGACCCCTCGAAGACGTTTTCGGCCGATGCGCTCGACCGGCTACGCGGCCACTGCTGGCCGGGTAACGTCCGCGAGCTGAAAAACGTCGTCCACCGCGCCTTCATCCTCGCCGACGCCGAGATCGGGCCCCGCCACCTGCCCCAAACCCTCGCCCCGGAAGCGATGCCCACCCAGGCGCTCCAGTTCGAGGTCGGCGCCTCGATCGAGGAGGTCGAGCGCCGTTTGATCATCGCGACCCTCGACCAACACGGCGGCAACAAAAGAAAAACCGCCGATGTCTTGGGCGTCAGCTTGAAAACACTCTACAATCGCCTGAACGCGTACCGGATGGTTTAAGCCGCTCTCTTTTGACAGGTTTGGCTTCGGCAACTAGGATTCGCGGGCTGCGCCGGTGTAGCTCAGTGGTAGAGCGCCTGACTGTGGATCAGGAGGTCATGGGTTCGACCCCCATCGCCGGTGCCATTTTGTCCCCGCCATCCCCTCCGCAGGCCCCATTTCGATCGGCCCTTCTCAATAGGAAGACTCGGTGATGCCGGAAAACTCGGACGCTGTGGAAGCCCAAACCCTCGTCGAGCCGCGCCTGTCGCGCGGTCTGCGCGACCTGCTCCCGGAGCAGATGCTCGCGCGGCAGCAGGTGATCGATACCGCCCGCAAGGTCTACGAGCTGTACGGCTTCGTGCCGCTCGCCACCCCGGCGATCGAGTATCTCGACGTGCTGCGCGGCTCGGAGGCGGGACAGGAAGCCACGCAATCGATCTTTCGGGTCAGCAACCCGGAAGAGGAGGCGCTCGGCCTACGCTTCGACCTCACCGTGCCGCTCGCGCGCGTGATCGCCCAGTACGTTGACCTGCCGCGGCCGTTCCGCCGCTACCAGGTGGCCTCGGTCTTTCGCGCCGACAAACCCGGCCCCGGACGCTTCCGCGAGTTCACCCAGTTCGACCTCGACTCGGTGGGCACCGAATCGGAGATCGCGGACACCGAGATCATCGCCGGCATGTGCGACACGCTGTCGGCGCTCGAAGTCGGACCGTTTCGGGTCCGCTTCTCCAGCCGCCGGATTTTGGACCTGCTGTTGCGCCATGCCGACGTCCCCGAGGGCCAGGGGGTGGACGTTCTACGCGTGCTCGACAAGCTGGACAAGATCGGCATCGAGAAGATCCGGAAAGAGCTGACCGTCGGCTACTACGACGAATCGGGCGACTTCATTCGGGGTCTGGACCTCGCCATGCCCCAGGTGGAGCGGATCGAGCGCTTTCTCGCGATCCGCGGCGACGATCGCAAAGCGGTGCTCGCCCAACTCCGCGAGTACTTCTCCGGTGCCGCCGATGCCGCAAACGCCACCGTCGAACTCGACGGAATCGAGCGAATCTCCAACCACCTCTACAGTTTGGGCTACACCGAGACCCAGGCGGAGCTGGACTTGAGCATCGCCCGCGGCCTCGCCTACTACACCGGGCCGGTATTCGAGGCGGTGCTGCTCGACGCGCCGCAGTTCGGCTCGGTGTTCGGCGGCGGTCGCTACGACGACCTGGTGATGCGCTTCCGCGGCGAGCGAATCCCCGCGACCGGCGCCTCGCTCGGCGTCGACCGGCTGCTCGCGGCGCTCGCCCACCTCGGGCTCGCCGGGGGGCGGAAGTCGACCTCGCAGGTGCTCGTCGCCCGGATCGACCCGGCGCTCGAAGCGGAATCCCTGGCGATGACGTACGAGTTGCGCCGCGCCGGTATCCCCGCCGAGCTCTATCTAGGAACCGAAAAGTCGATCGGCAAGCAGATCAAATACGCCGACTCGACCGGTATTCCGATCGTCCTGCTCTACGGCTCGAACGAGCACGAGCGGGGCGTGCTCACGCTCAAGGACATGGAAGCCGGCCGCGAGCGCGCGAAAAAACTGGGGGATCGGCGCGAATGGCTCGCCGCGCGGCCGGGTCAGCGCGAGGTTCCCCGCGCCGACTTGATCCAGGAAGTCCGCGGCATGCTCGACGCGGCCGAGGAGTAAGCCGATGGTGATCCTCGACGGAGAGAGCCTCACTCTCACCGACCTCGCGCGGATCGCCCGCGATCCGGCCGAGGACGTCACCTGCACCGACGAGGCGCTCGCCCGGGTCGCCCTCGGCTGGCGGCGGATCGAGCGGATCGCCTCGGACTACGCCGAGGCTTACCGACGACTGGAGCGCGGCGAGGCGGGCGAACCGCCGGTGCTCGACTACGGGGTGACGACCGGTTTCGGCGAGTTCAAGAACATCCCCATCGCGCCCGAGCAGTTGGAACTGCTGCAGAGGAACATCCTTCTTTCCCACGCCGTGGGCATCGGCGACAGCGCCGACCCGGACGATCCGGCGAGCTACTTTCCGCCCGAGGTGATCCGGGCCGCGCTCCTCATCCGGCTGAACGCTTTCCTCAAAGGCCATTCCGGTGTCCGCCCGGAGCTGGTCGAAGCGGTGCGCCGCATGCTCGTCCGCGGCATCGTGCCGCGCGTACCGACCCGCGGCTCGGTCGGATCGAGCGGCGACCTCTGTCCGCTCGCCCATCTGTTCCTGGTGCTGCTGGGTGAAGGAGACTACTACGTCGTTCGGACGGTCGACGACCTCGCGAGCCGCCCGCGCACGATCCGCCGCGGGCTCGAAGCGCTGGCGGAAGATCTCGCCGATCCGGCGACCGGTTCGCCTTGGCCCTCACCGGGAGTGCGCTTCAAAGAGGGGCTCTCGCTCACCAACGGCGCCACCTTCTCGGCGGCCCTCTTGGCGCTCGCGGTTCACGATGGCGAGGCCGCGGCGGAATGCGCCGACCTCGCCGCGGCGCTCAGCCTGGAGGCGGTCTGCGGCTGCGCCCGGGCGCTCGACCCGAAAGTCCATGCCATGCGCGGCCACCGGGGCGCGATCGAAAGCGCCGAGCGGCTGCGCACCCATCTGGCCGGCAGCCGGCTGCTGGACGGCGCGGGGGCCGTCCAAGACGTCTACTCCCTTCGCTGCGCGCCGCAGGTCCACGGCGCGGCGCGCGACGCGCTCCGCTTCGCCCGCTCGATCGCCGAGCAGGAGATCAACGCCGCGACCGACAACCCGCTGTTCTTTCCCGCCGCCGAGGAAGAACCCTGGGACGTTCGGTTCGAGGCCAACTGGCCCGCGGGCTACGACGGCCGCCTGCGCGCCTCGTTCTCCGCCGGCAACTTCCACGGCGAGCCGGTCGGCATGGCGGCCGACTTCCTGGCGATCGGCTTGGCCGAGCTGGCGAACATCTCGGAGCGGCGCTCCCAGATGCTGCTCGACGGCAACCACAATCGCGGCCTGCCGCCGAATCTGATCCCCTGGGCGGGAGTGAACTCCGGGCTCATGATCGCCCAGTACTCGGCCGCGGGCATCGTCTCGGAGAACAAAGTCCTGGCTCATCCGGCGTCGGTCGACTCGATCCCGACCTCGGCCAACAGCGAGGACCACAACGCGATGGCGACGTTCGCCACGCGCAAGCTCCGCACCGTCCTCGGCAACGTTCAGGCGGTCTTGGCGATCGAGCTACTGGTAGGAGCGCAGGCGGTCGAATGGCGAACGCTGCGCCGCAACGGCGGCGGCAGGCTCGGCCAGACGAATGCCGAGGCGGGGGAAGATCCCGGCAGCCTGATCCGCGCCGCCCAAGAGCGCAGCGGCGCCTACGATCGGCAACTCGCCGAATTTGCGGCCTGGACCGGCGAGCGGCAGACGGAGATCGTGGGCTTCCTGGGAGAAGGCACCCGCGCGGCCTACCAAGCTGTTCGAAAGGTCGCGAAGACGATGCTGACCGACCGCACCCTGGACCAAGACGTACGATCGGTACGCCGGCTGGTCGAAGCCAGAGAGCCCGGGAGCCTTCTCCGCCCCGGGGCCACCTCTTGAAATCGCTCTGGAAAGCTGTATACTTCCGGCCCATTCGACCCTCCTGGATTCCAACCACCTGATTTGCGTGTTGCGAGTCTCCGGGAAGGTGAGTGTACGAAGGCGGTGAACAGTCCCGAGAGGTTCATCTCGGAAGAGGCAAAAGCCAGGAGAGATGCTCGCCACCCTAACGTACCTAAAATGCCGGCAATCGATCAGCGGCACATTTCCGCTGATCTTTATCCCGAACCGTGCGGGCTCCCGGGCTTACCGAGAGTTCGTTCTGTCCTTACATCCATAAAGGGAGAAGACCAAATGAAGAAGGCTCTGATTTCTCTGTCCGTGCTGTGCGTTCTCGTCGCCCCGATGGTTGGTTGCGCCAAGAAGGAAGAGCCGGCGGCGGAGACCGCCGTCGAGACCACCATGGAGACCACCGGTGCGGAAGAGATGACCACCGAAATGGCGCCCATGAGCACCGAGATGACCTCGGACATGGCCCCGATGACGACCGGTCAGTAGACCGCCGTAAAGCTGAACGATTTCAAGAGGGCGCCCCCGGAAACGGTGGCGCCCTTTTCGCGTTTGGGAGGGGCTCTTGCCTTGCCCGCGTACACGAAGGGGCGGCCCAGCATCGGCCGCCCCTTTGGTTTTTTCAAGGCGTCGGTAGCGACGCCCGGTTCGAGGTCACTCGATCTCGAACGACATCAACTGCACCGGCATGGCGCCCGGCTCGGCGAGCGTCCAGTCGGAGAACATCGTAATGCCGGTAACGTTGGCCGTGTTGGCCGCTGTGTTGATCGTGCCGCCGAGGTTCATATAGCCGGATGGCCCCGGACCGTCGCGCCGGTAGACGACGAAGTTCCCCTCGGTCGCGGTGCCCGGAATGTCTGCCGGATCGAGATAGGTGAAGGTGAGATCGGCGGTGACACCGGTCGCCGTCAACGTCCAATAGCGCGAGAGCGCCATCGCCGCCGGCTGGATGCTCGGGGCGGTCGCCTGGACGGCCTGCACCGCGAAGTCGATCGGAAAACCGCTCGCCCCCGTCAGGTTCACGTCGACCGGAGAGTAGCCGTTAGCCGTGCCCACTTCGAACGTTTTCAACACCGGAGAGCCGAAGGCCTTCCTTAAGTTCCCGTCGACGTAGCCATTGGTGCGGACCACGGTGCCAGTCGTAGAGTTCGAGAGGTAGAGGGTGTTGGCCCCGGTAATCACCCGTCCGTTGGTGAGTGTGATCGCTCCCGCGGCGGTACCCGCCACCGTCAGATCGCCACCCGCGAGGGTTAGGTTGTTCGGGTTGTCGACCGTCACCGAGGTCAAGGTCCGGGTCGGATTGATCTCGGGACCGGTCGTCCGCGGCGCGGTCTCGAAAGCGTAGAGGATGATCTCGCCGCCCGTCCCCTGCATGTGGACCGGGGAGACGTCGAACGAGCCGCCCGGGGTGCCCAGGCCGGTCGAGCCAACCTGCACGACCGTGGTGGAGGTGCCGCCATTGCCCAGGGTGAACTGGTTGCTGTTGACGAAGCCGCCCTGGAACAAGTTGACCCGATTGCAGAAGATCGGACCGGACAGGGTGGTGAGGAAGGCACTGTTGGCGCTGATGCCAACGCCGCCGAACGGGGTCACCAGGGTGCCGAAGGTGCCGGCCCCAGAGTAGCTCATCGCCGAAGTGCCCGCGAAATCGAAGCGGGCGCCCGTGCCGGTCGAGATGATCGTGCCGTCGTTGATGATCGTGGTGCCGCGGAAGAAAATGGCGGCGTTGTTGATGTTGAGCGTCATGGTCGGGTTGACCGTGAAGTTCGGCAGGAAGCCGCCGTTATCGTTGTAGGTGGAGCTGGCCGGCGCGCCCGTGGCGCCGAAGGTGACGAGGCCGCCGGTCAGGTTGAAGGTGCCCGAGCGGATATCGAAATCGACCTTGGTCGCGCCGGTGCTCGGGTTGACCACGTTGATCGCACCGTTGCTCAAGGTGAACGACGAAGCGGCGCTGAACAGCTCGAACGTGCCGAAGTTCGAACGCGTGTTGCCGACCACGCCGACGTTGACCGTGCCGCCGCTTTGGGTGTAAGTCACCGCGTTCTGCGGATCGATGCGGCCGGCGGAGTTGAGGGTTCCCCCTTCGATCGTGAACACCGCGCCCGCGCCACCCCCCATGCCGTCGCCCGCGCCGACGCCGATGTTGAAGATGCCCTGCGAGATCCGGAGCAGGCCGTTGTTAACGGTCGTCGTACCGCCCGCCTGGCCGAGCACGGTGTAGTTCGGGTTGTTGAGCCAGAAGCCGCAGCTCACCGGGATGATGTAGGTGGCGGTGGCGAAGACGCGATGGCTGCCGGTGAAGGTGCCCGAGAGCTTGATCGTGCCGTTGGCCATCACCAGCCAGCCGCCGACCACGTCGGTGGTGACGCCGCGGTGGGTGAAGTTGGCGGCGGTGATCTCCATCATCGAAGCGGGCGTGGTGCCCTTGTTCATCGTGATCTGCCGGATGTCGGTGGTGGCCCCTGTCCCCGAGAAGGTCGAGTTGGCCGCGCCGGTGAAGGTGATGATGGCGCCCGCCGTATCGGCATTGGTCGAGAAGTCGAGGGTGCCGTTGTTCGTCAGGTTGCCGCCCACGCTCAAATTATGGGTGGTGACCGTTCCGGCGAGGTTCGAGCGGAAAGTGGCGCCCGTGGTGATCGTTACGTTCGAGCCGACGGTAAGCGTCCGCGCGGTCGTCTGTTCGAACTCCAGAATCCCCGAACCGCCCTGGCCGACCGTCACGCTGAAGGCCTGCGACGCGGTGTCGACGGTCACGGTTGCGCCGTCGACGATGGTGACGATGTCGCCCGCGCTGGGAACCACGCCGCCCGCCCAGGTGCCGGGAGCGCTCCATAGGCCTGTCGCTGCGTTCGAAGAAACGTTGCCGGGGGCGTTGGTGGTCACGCTGCTCGCGGCCGGCCCGCCCAGGGCACCTTCCGCCACCGCGTAGACGCGATAGAAATAGCTGGTGCTGGGAGTCCAGCCCGGTTTCGGCGAACATGACCGCGTTGGCTGCCGTCTGGATGAGGAAGCTATAGGACGTACCGCCGTCGGTCGAGCGGTAGATCGCGAAACCGAGTTCGCCGGTCGAGTTGTCGCTCCAGTTGAGCGTCGTCGAGACCGGGGTCGTGCCCGTGAAGTTGAGGGCGCTCGGAGCGGCGAGAGCGACCGGCGTGAACGTCTCGGCCGTGGTGTCGGCGATCGCCGTCATCTGGGTGTTGTTGGCCGCCGCGTAGGAAACCGTGGCACCCGTCGTGGTAACGCTCGCGAAGTTTGTCGCGCCGCCCGACTGGATGCCCACCGAGTAGCCGCCGTCGGCCACCGCACCGATCGGCAGCGCCCCGTAGACGAATTCGACCACGCCGGTCGTCTCGGAAAGCCAGACCTGGAACGTGCCGTTGCCGGCACCGGCGCATCCGGCCCCACGGGTGACCTGAACGTTCAACCATTCGATGACGAGTTTGCGGTTCGGTGCGCTACCGATCACCTTGAAGTGAACCTTGCCGTTGGTGCCGATGCACAGGTCCTCCCAGTACGGCGCGAGCTTCGGCGCACTGGTCGTCGAGGCCAAGGAGTTGGCGAAGTTGGTGCCCGTGATGACCGTTGCGCCGAGGCGCATGATGCCGTTAGCGTTGACCGAGAACTGGGTCATCCGCGTGCCGTCGAACCAGAAGTCGAAGCCGATCGGCGCCAACGCCGAGTTGCCGTCATCCGAGCTGGCCGCGATCAGCTGCGCGGTGCCCGACGACATGTCCTCGAGCGCCACTCCCGTCGACCCGGCATAGGGGTACGTGGTCATGGTGATCAAGGCACCAGCTGTTTGAGCGATCGCGAACAAGGCCGCTACCGCTCCCGCCAAAGCGAGATTCCTTCTCATGGGGTGTCCTCTCTAGGGACGAAAAAAGTTTAAAGCGTGCGGCCGAGGGCCGGCGGCACGAATCCTGAGGGTGCGGAATTGGGATCAGCTCGATCGGCGCCATGTCCCGGAGGACTCGCGGAGACTCCTTTGACGCCTAAGCGATTTGCTGAGTCGGTCTGAAAATACTAACCGAGGTGTGCTCATAGACTAGCGCTTCCCCTCGGCAGTGTAAAGCCCCTTGCGGAGGCCTTTGCCGCGGGCGCGCACCACCCAGCTCGCCGGACCGAAAACCATCTTCCTACCGTTCAACCAGGGCTGGGAGCGGGGCGCGGGCAACCCGCCCGTTTCGCCCACCCGCAGCGGCTACGCCACCGACGACCTGTGGAACGAAACCTGGGCGCCGCGCTACCAGCAGCTCGACTGTGTGCGAAAGCTGGTCAACGACCAGCGCGCGGGCTGGGGCCGGGGCAGCGCTAACACGCGCGAGTACGTGCGCCTCACCTTCGACCAGAAGGCCGAGCACGTGATCCAGGACATCGTGGATTCGAACTTCGAGCTGTACAAGCGCATCGCCGACGACAAGGGAATCGTCGGCGACGCTTGGCCCGGATGGAGCCGAATAGCCGCTCCCCAGGGCCGGATAGCGGCTATCCGCCGTCGCCGGGCGATCGCGGGCCTAGAAAAGCTCCGCCAGGAAGCGACCGGCGATTGCGCGAAATTCTTCGGTCCATTCGTGGCCGCCGGGGTAGGGCGCGGAGCGGGCGTCGACTCCCGCGGCGCGGAGGCGGGCAATGTCGGCGTTGAGTTTGGTGGGGGTGTAGAACGACTCGCCGAGCCCTGCGCCTACGAGCACGGCAGGGAGGCCGGCGAGATCCGGGTTGGAGATCTCGGGCGGTACGTCTCCGCCGAGCGCGATCAATCCGTGGCATTGGGTACCGAGCCGGGCTGCGGCGCGATAGGCCATGGCCACCCCTTGGGAAAAGCCGGCGAGGACCAACGGTCCCGTCTGCTCCCCGGGGAGCATCTCGCGCAATCGGTCGATCGCCGCGACCGTATAGGCGATGTTGTCTTCGATCGCGTGCTCGCGGTCGAACCGGGTCATCCAATTCGCCACCACCTCCTGCGTTCGAGTGTAAAACGGATGGAGCGCCTGGACCGCCGCGACCAGACAGCTGTCGGTGCCGGGAATGCGCACCAGCTCCGCGAGATGCCGCTTGGCGTTTTCGCCATACCCGTGAAAGCCGACCAGGAGCGGCACGGGGCCGCCCCCCCTTTCGATCGGCTCGCGATAAAGCACCGTGCCGTGAACGCGAGCGGGAATGGAAAGCGAGGGGGAGGTACTTTTGGGCTCGGTCATCGCGTTCTCCTATTCCTACCGTCGCTTAAGCGGCGCCGAAAGCTCGCGGACGCGGGCCTCCAACCGTTCGGCAAGGTCCGATTCGCCCCCATGTTCCTCGACCAGGCGAACGAGGGCACTACCGACCACCACGCCGTCGGCGAGCTTGCCAACTTCTTTCACCTGCTCGGGGGTCGAGATGCCGAAGCCGACCGCGAGCGGCAGCGGCAGCTTCTTCTTGATCTGCCGGATCTCCTTGGCGAGATCGTCCGCCAGCGCCTTCTGTTCGCCCGTCACCCCCGTGCGCGACACGTAGTAGAGAAAACCGGAGGAGGCTTTGGCCGCTCGACGGACCCGCGCTTTGGTGCTGGTGGGCGCGAGCAGGTAGATCGAGTCGATCCCGTGCGCATCGAGGGTCGGCACCAGCTCGCGCTCCCCTTCCTCCGGCGGAAGATCGACACAGAGCACACCGTCCACCCCGGAGCCCGCCGCCTGTTCGGCGAACCGCTCGAGCCCGCGCGCGTGGAGCGGGTTGAAATAGGTAAACAGAACGATCGGTACCGTCACCCGCCGACGGCGCGCCGCGATCATTTCGAACACACCGGAGAGAGTCGTTCCGGCCGAGAGGGCCCGTTGCGCGGCGCGCTGGTTCACCGGGCCGTCGGCGATCGGGTCGGAGAACGGTAGGCCCAGCTCGATCAGGTCGGCGCCGCCGCGTTCGAGCGCTTCGATCAAGTCGCCCGTTACCGCAAGGTTGGGATCGCCCGCCATCAAGAACGGAATGAACGCCGCGCGCTTTTCGCGCCGGCAGGTGGCGAATGCCCGTTCGATCGCCCGTTGCGGCTTGCTCATGACGCCACCTCCCCTTGCATGCGATCGAACTCGATCACCGAATCGAGGTCCTTGTCGCCGCGCCCGGAGAGGTTCACCAGGATCACCGCCTTTTTCGACAGCAGCGGCGCCCTCCGGATCACCTCGGCGAGCGCGTGGGCGCTTTCGAGCGCGGGGAGAATCCCTTCCGTCTGCGCCGTCAGATGAAACGCCTCGATCGCCTGAGCGTCGGTCACCGAGGTGTACTCGATCCGGCCGCGCTCGGCGAGCCAGGCATGTTCCGGGCCGATCGCCGGATAGTCGAGCCCGGCCGAGACCGAATGGGTAAGGCCGATCTGCCCGTCTTCGTCTTGAATCACTCTCGTCCGCGTACCGTGCAGGACGCCGATGCCGCTCCCCAACTTGCCGAAACGGGCGGCGTGCTCTCCCAACCCGTCCCCCCGTCCCCCCGCTTCGACGCCGATCATTCGCACCTTAGGATCGGCGAGGAACGCGGTAAACAGGCCGATCGAGTTGCTGCCGCCGCCGACGCAGGCGACCGCCAGATCCGGAGTTTCGGTCCCCGCCTGACGCTTGAGCTGGAGCCGCGCCTCGTCGCCGATCACTCGGTGAAAGTCGCGCACCATGCGCGGAAACGGGTCGGGGCCGAGCACCGAGCCGAGGATGTAGTGGGTCGTGCGAACGTTCGTCACCCAGTCGCGCATCGCCTCGTTGATCGCGTCCTTGAGCGTCCGGCTGCCGGAATCGACCGGCACGACCTCGCTCCCGAGCAGGCGCATCCGCTGGACGTTGAGCGCCTGGCGCCGCATGTCTTCCGATCCCATGTAAATCGTGCAGGAGAGGCCGAGGGCGGCCGCCGCGGTCGCCGTGGCCACCCCGTGCTGCCCCGCGCCGGTCTCGGCGATCACCCGCTCTTTGCCCATCTCCAAGGTGAGCAGCGCCTGGCCGAGCGCGTTGTTGATCTTGTGGGCGCCGGTGTGCAGCAGATCTTCGCGCTTCAAGAAGATCCGCCCGCCGCCGAGGTTCTCGGTCAGGCGTTCGGCGAACGTGAGCGGCGTCGGCCGGCCAGCGAAGTTCTTCAGCAGGTCGTTCAGGCGACGACGAAAGCGCCGGTCCTTCCGCGCCTTGTCATAGGCACGGGCCAGCTCTTCGATCGGCGCCATCAGGGTCTCGGGCACGAACCGGCCGCCGTAGCTACCGAAGTAGCCTCGGGCGTCGGGGAGGGTATGTTTTAGCTGGGGCATAGTGGGTACCTCTAAGAGCAATTGAGTATGAATCCATCCGACGGCGTACCGGGTATGGGTTTATACTGGGTCAGACAGGAATCACCATGGGTCAAGCCGCGCTCAAATATCCGGACGAGGTGCTGGACGCCTTGCAGCAAGAACCTGCCGAGCTTGAGGCCGAGGCGCGCAGCTTGTTGGCGGTGAAGATGTTCGAAACCGGGCGGCTGAGTTCGGGGCTCGCCGCCAAACTGGCCGGCATGCCGCGCGAACAATTCTTCAGGGTACTCGCCGCCCACCATTTGTCTCCCTTCGCCCCGGCCGAAGAGCTGGAGCAGGATCTTGAGAATGCCCGCCGGGCCGGTCGTAGCGAATAACAGCCCGCTCGCGGCTCTCTGGGCCATCGACCAACTCGACCTTCTCCACCAGATATTCCAGGAGATCTGGATCGCGCCTGCGGTAAGGGATGAATTCGTCGCCTTCGCTCGAGGCGAGCGGCAACGAGCCTTAGCCGAACGGCCTTGGATTCGAGTTGTTCCTCTCCGCGACCAGCGTCCTCGAATCTCAGTCCTTGGCCTCGATCTTGGCGAAACCGAGACGCTCGCCCTCGCGATGGAGAATTCCGCAAGTCTGGTGATCATGGACGAGCGTAAGGGGAGAGCCGCAGCCCAACGGATGAAGCTGCAACTCACCGGAACGGTAGGGATTCTGCTGCTCGCCAAAGAAAAAGGCCTCTTACCTGCGGTCGGTCCCTGGCTCGCTCGCCTCGAAGAGCACGGAATGCGCCTCGGCGCCGAGTTGATCCGCCGCGCTTTGAAGATCGCCGACGAGCCGCCGATCTCTAGCTGACACCGCCTGAAACAGCCGCCGGAGAAGATCGGCATCCTTGACGCCCGGAGCGCTTTCGACCCGCGAGCAGAGATCGACGAGCGTGGCACCGCTTAGGGCGAGCGCCGAGCGAACGTTATCAGGCCCGATCCCCCCCGCGACGAAGACCGGCCGAGAGGAAAGGCGCGAGACGAGCGGCGCGAGGGCGGAGTAATTCCACGTTCGGCCGGTGCCGCCGCGATCTCCCGCGGCGGTCGGGGCGTCGAAAAGGAAACCCTGAACGTCTCCAAAACTCTCGGCCTCGTCGGTCAAACCGCGGAACGCCTTGATCGCGCGGGCGGCGAACGGCGCGATCCACTCGGGGCTCTCGTCACCGTGAAACTGCAGCAGGTCGAGGCCGACCGCGTCCGCGATCTTTTCGACCTCTGGGCCGGGCGCGTTGACGAACACGCCGACCAATCGCGCGCGCCCTTCGACCGCGTCGGCGATCTCGCGGGCTCTTTCGATGGAAAGAAAGCGCGGGCTCCCGGGGTAGAAATTGAACCCCAGGTACGCGGCTCCCAGCTCGACCGCCAGCCGTGCATCGTGAGCGCTGGTGATCCCGCACACCTTCACTTGTGGAGGCTTCATCCCAACCGCCCCGCGCCGGTCATCTCCGCCAGCAACGCGCCCGGGTTCTCGGCTAATAACAGCGCCTCGCCGACCAGAAAGGCGTGGAACCCGGCATCCATCAAGAGCGCCACGTCGCCCGCGTTGCGGATGCCGCTCTCGGCGACCTTGATCGCGCCGAACGGTAGGAGAGGCAAGAGGGTGATCGACCGTTCGAGCGACACGTCGAACGTGCGTAGATCGCGATTGTTGACGCCGACGATCTCCCACCCCTCTTCGGCCATCGCGACTTTCGCCAGGTCGTCCGGGTCGGTCGTCTCGACGAGCGGTACCAGGCCGAGCCCGCGCGCCTGCCCCGCGTAGTCTTCGAGCTCCGCCGCCGAATGGAGCGCCGCGATCAGCAGCACGGCCGAAGCCCCGGCGTCGCGCGCCTGGACCAGCTGGACGGAATCGACGATGAAATCCTTGGCGATCGCCGGCAGCCCGGAGGCCTCGCGACAGGCCGCGAGCAGCTCGTACGAACCGAAGAAGTGATCGGGCTCGACGACCACCGATAAGCAGGTCGCTCCCCGTTCGGCGTAGAGGCGCGCCTGCTCGATCGGATCGAAACGTTCGCCAATCGGCCCCAGCCGCGGCGAGCCGCGCTTGATCTCGGCGATGATCCCGGGCGCCTGCTGCCCTCGTCGCGCGGTGAGCGCCGCTACAAACTCGTTGTCGGAAGGAGTACGCGGCGCTCCATGAACCAGATCCGGCGCCGTGCCGAGGGCGTTCTCTTCCGCCAATCGCCGCCGTCTCTGCTCGACGATTCGTTGCAGCACATCCGGTGGAGCGCTCACCGCCTCACCTTCGGTCCCCCTGGGTGCGCGGGCGGCCCGCCCGCCCTTGCGGGCCGGAGGCCCGCGCACCCAGGGGGTGAGGGCTGCGGCCCACTCATGCCTGGAACCTGCACAGCTCGTCGAGCTTGCTCGCCGCGGCGCCGGAACCGAGCGCCGCGCGCGCCAGGTCGACGCCTCCGACGAGATCTTCCGCCAAGCCACCCACCCAGATCGCCGCTCCGGCGTTGGCGATCACGATGTCGGCGATCGGACCGGACTCTCCGGCGAGCAGCCGCCTCATGACCTTGGCGTTTTCCTCCGGGCCGCCGCCCGCCAGATCAGCGAGCGTCGTTCTCGCGAGCCCCAAGTCCTCGGGCTCTAGCGCGAAGATGCGGACCGTGCCGTTTTTGACTTCGGCGATTCTTGTCGTGCCGGTGGTCGAGATCTCGTCGAGCCCGTCGTCGCCGTGAACGACCAGGGCGTGCTCCGCTCCGAGGTCGGCGAGCACGTGACCGATCCGCTCGACGAGGTGCGCGGCGTAGACGCCCATCAACTGCCGTTTTGCGCCGGCCGGGTTGGTGAGCGGCCCGAGCACGTTGAACACGGTGCGCAGAGCCAGCTCGCGACGCACCGGCATTACCTCGCGCATCGCCGGGTGGAGCACCGGAGCGAATAGGAACGCGATGCCGATCTCGTCGAGCGCGCGGCCGGCGACCTCCGGCGTAACATCGATCTTTACCCCCAGCGCTGCGAGCACGTCGGCGCTACCGGATTTGCTCGATACCGAGCGGTTGCCGTGCTTGGCGACCGGCACCCCCGCCGCCGCGGCCACCACCGCCGCGGCAGTCGAAATGTTGAACGTGCCCCGCCCGTCTCCCCCGGTACCGCAGGTGTCGACCACCGCGGTGCGCGAATGAGGAATGCGCACCACGCGGCTCCTCATCGCGGCGGCGGCGCCCGCGATCTCGGCCGGCTCCTCCCCCTTCATGCGGAGCGCGATCAAGAGCGCGGCTTTGATCGGCTCGGACAGCTCGCCGTCCATCAGGCGACCGAACAGCTCTTCGGTCTCGTTCCGCGAGAGGCTGCCGCCGCCGACCAGTCGTTCGAGCGCGTGTTTCGCTTCGAAAGGGGATTCGCTCATCGGGGGGCTCCGAAGGTCTGGGAGGTTGTGAGGGCAAGAAAGTTTTCCATCAATCGCGGCCCCGAGATCGTGAGCACCGATTCGGGGTGGAACTGGACACCCCAGTACGGCAGCTCGCGGTGGCGCATCCCCATGAGAGTACCGTCGTCGGTCGCCCAGGCGATCGGTTCCAGCTCCTCAGGGAGGGTCTCCTCGCGAACGCAGAGACTATGGTAGCGGGTCGCCTCGAACGGATCGTCGAGGCCGGCGAACACCCCCTGCCCACCATGACGCACCGGCGAGGTCTTGCCGTGCATCAGCCGCGGCGCGCGCTCGACCGTGGCGCCGAACGCCACTCCCATCGCCTGGTGCCCGAGGCAGACGCCGAGGATCGGCACCGGAGTGCCGGTCGCGAGCAGCTCCAGGCAGACGCCGGCTTCTTCCGGCCGCCCGGGACCGGGCGACAGCACGATCCCCGCGGGTTGCCGCTCCAGAAGCGAGGCGACCGATTCGGCGTCGTTGCGGATCACCTCGACCTCGGTGCCAACGGCAGCGATCATCTGGACCAGGTTCCAGGTGAACGAGTCGTAATTGTCGATCATCAGGATCACGGCCGCTCCTCCAAACGCTCTGCCAGAGGTGATTCCAAGCGCTCTGCCAGAGCGACGGCGGCGAGCAGGCCGGCCGCTTTGTTCTCGGTCTCGCGCTGCTCGGAGGCAGGATCGGAATCGGCGACGATGCCCGCGCCCGCGGTGACCGTGGTCTCGCCCCCGGCGACCACCAGCGTACGGATCGCGATGCAGGTGTCGAGGTCGCCCGAGAACGAGAAGTAACCGACCGCCCCGGCGTAGGGGCCGCGCGATTTGGGTTCGAGCGAATCGATGATCTCCATCGCGCGGATTTTCGGCGCGCCCGAGACCGTGCCGGCGGGAAAGCAGGCGAGCAGCGCATCGAGCGCGTCGTTGCCTTCCGCCAGATCCGCCTCGACCGAAGAGACCAGGTGCATGACGTGACTGTAGCGCTCGACGAGCATGAATTCCGGCACCCGTACGCTCCCCGGGGTCGCCACCCGGCCGAGGTCGTTGCGCCCAAGGTCGACCAACATCAGGTGCTCGGCGCGCTCCTTGGGGTCCGCCGCCAGCTCTTCGGCGAAGCGCTGGTCGGTCTCGGGGTCGGCGCTCCGCGGCCTCGTCCCCGCGATCGGCCGGGTCTCGATCCGGCGGCCGGTCTTGCGCACCAGCATCTCGGGGCTCGCCCCCACCAGCGCCAGCTCGGGCATTTCGAGCAGCACCATGTAGGGGCTCGGGTTGACCCGCCGGAGCGCCCGGTAGAGAGCGATCGGCGGAACCGCCCGAGGGATGCCGAAACGCCGGGCGAGCACCGCTTGGAAGATGTCGCCCGCTGCGATGTGCTCTTTGGCGACTTCTACCGCGCGCCGGTAGGCCTCCCCGTTCAAGCTCGCGCTTTCGGAATAGGGAGCGATCGCCTCCGGCGTCAGCTTTTGGTGAGCGGAGAGGGGCGGAATCGCCACCGCACCGCTGCCGCCGTCAGCCGTCAGCAGGGCCTCTAAGCGGTCGAGTTCGGCTTCGGCCTCCTCGGCGCTCACCTCGCCCTCGATCTCGTTGGCGATCGCGAGCAGCCGTTGATAGGCATGATCGAACGCGAGCACGGCGTCGAACCGGCCGAAGATCGCGACGGGCTGCCCCGGGATCGGCTCAGGCGGCCGGTTCGGCAACCGCTCCACCAAGCGGATCAGGTCGTAGCCGAACGAGCCGACGAAGCCGCCGGTAAACGGCACCGAGCCCATCTCGCCCGGAAGAAGCTCCGCCTCGACCCGCGAAAGCGCCGCGCGCAGCGCTTCAAGCGGCGGCCCGGGCCGATCGGTACGACTCCCGTCCCTCTCGATCTCCAACCGGTCTTCATACAACCGCAGAATCTCGCGCGGCCCCGCGCCCAAGAAACTGTAGCGCGAGACCCGCTCGCCGCCGGTGACGCTTTCGAGCAAGAACCGGATGGAAGAGACCGCCGCGAGTCGCCGGTAGGCGCCGAGGGGGGTCAGCTCGTCGGCCAGTAGCTCGCGGACGTGCGGGATGGCTTTCTTTTTCGCTACTTTCCTCGCGTTACTGGCCGGCATGGCGCCTCCCCAGCTCGGCCGCGACTTCGGCCGGATCGACACCGCAGGCTTCGAGCAGGACCAGCAGATGGTAGAGCAGGTCGGCCGATTCTTCAGTCAACCGCCGGTGCCGGTCGGGATCTTGCGGGTTCGCGCCAGCGAGCACTCCCGCGAGAGCGGTCTCCACCCCTTCTTCCCCGACCTTCTGGGCGATCCGCTCGACTCCTTCTTCGAGCAGCCGCGCGGTGTAGCTCTTCTCCGCATCCGCACCGCGGCGCGCCGCGATTACTTGGCCAAGCCAGCCCAGCTCCAGGCGCGCCGGATCGGGACCGTTCGGCGGATTCTCAAAACAGGTGCGCGCGCCCGTATGGCAGCTGGGGCCGTGGGCGCGAACGCGGACAAGCACCGAATCGGCGTCGCAATCGACCGCCAGATCCACCAGGTCGAGCCCGTTGCCGGAGGTCTCCCCCTTACGCCAGAGGCTCTGGCGCGAGCGGCTCCAGAACCAGACCTGACCGGTCGCCATCGTCCGATCGAGCGCCTCGCGATTGGCCCAGGCGAGCATGCGCACCGCCCCGGAGTCGACCTCTTGGACGATCACCGGCACCAGACCGTCGGGGCCGAAGCGCAGCGAGTCGAGATCGGGTGCCGCCGTCATACGTTCTCCTTGGGGCGGATCGGAAACCCGCGCGCCGTAAGCTCCCTCTTGACCGCCGCCACCGTCCAGTCCCCCTGGTGGAAGATCGAAGCCGCGAGCACCGCGGCGGCGCCGGTGGCGAGCGCTTCGGCCAGATGCTCAGGGCTGCCCGCGCCGCCGGAAGCGATCACCGGTACGTTGACCGCCGAAACCGCCGCCCGCAGCAGGGGCAAATCGTAGCCGGCGCGGGTACCGTCCGAATCGATGCTGGTGAGCAGGATCTCCCCCGCCCCGCGCCTCACCCCCTCGCGTATCCAGTCGAGCGCATCGAGCCCGGTACTCGTACGGCCGCCATGGGTCACTACTTCCCAGGTGCTCGCCGTCCCTCTTCTCGCGTCCACCGAAAGAACGACGCATTGGCTGCCGAACTGACCCGCCAGCTCGGAGAGCAGCTCCGGCCGCGCCACCGCCGCGGAATTGATCGCAAACTTGTCCGCTCCGGCCCGCAACAGCCGCCGGCCGTCGGCGAGACCGCGCACGCCGCCGCCGACGGTGAGCGGCACGAACGCCCGCTCCGCCGTCCGCCGCACCCAATCGAGATCGGTGTCGCGCGCCTCGGGCGCCGCGTTGATGTCTAGAAAGACGATCTCGTCCGCCCCCTCGGCCGCATAGCGCGCGGCGGCCTCCGCCGGATCGCCCTGGTCGATCAGGTTCTCGAAACGGACGCCCTTGACCACGCGGCCATCGCGGACGTCGAGGCAGGGGATCACCCGGCGGGCGAGACCGGTAGGGCCGAGCGCACTCACAGTAACGTCCCCGGCGCATCAGCCCTCACCCCCGGCCCCTCTCCCAAAGGGAGAGGGGAGACAAGCAAAAACCTTCCTCGGCTGTTCTCCCCTCTCCCTTTGGGAGAGGGGCCGGGGGTGAGGGCCGTCATGCGAATGCCTCCCCACGCACCACCGCCATTGCCTCTTCCAGCGTGAACGCCCCGGAGTACAGCGCCTGGCCGACGATCGCTCCCGCAATCTCGGGGTAAACCCGCGCCGCCGCGAGATCTTCGAGGGAGGAGACGCCGCCGGAAAGGAGCGCCGGCAGGCCGCAAGCGCGCGCGACGTTCCTCGCGAGTTCCAGATTTGGTCCGCCCATCATGCCGTCGCGGTCGACATCGGTCACTAGGACCGCGGCGCACTGGCACCCGACCAGAGCGGCCGAAAGCTCGGCAAGCGATCGTGCCGCTCCTTCCCGCCAGCCGGCGATGCGTACCTCGCCGGTCGAACCCGAAAGATCGAGTGCGGGCACCAGCCGCCCCGGATGCTCGGCGGCGATCGCGACGAAGAGATCGGGATCGCGCGCGACCAGCGAGCCGACCACCACCCTCTCGACCCCGAGCGCGAGCGCCGCTTCGATCGTCGATCGATCGCGCAATCCGCCGCCGAGCTGAATCGCGGTTCCTCGGCCGGTGATCGTTTCGATCAGGCGCCCGATCAAATCGCGCTGCGGCGCCTCGCCCAAAGCGGCATCGAGATCGACGACATGAACGAGGGCGACCCCCGCCGCGACGAACCGGTCGAGCAAGGCTACCGGATCGTCTCCGACCGTCGTCCGTCGTGAGTCGTCCCCCTGGCGCAGCCGGACGGCCTTGCCGCCGCGCAGGTCGATCGCGGGCAGCAGTTCCATCACGCGTCCCCTTTCCCGAGAGCCAGAAAATTCGCCAGGATCTGTAAGCCGGTAGCCCCGCTGCGTTCCGGATGGAACTGGCAACCGAGCACCCGGCCGCGGCCGGCGACCGCGGCAAAGCTACGCCCGTGGGTGGTGCGCGCGAGCGTCACCTCGTCGGTGCCGTCTGGCCCGGCGGGCGCGAAACTGTGGACGAAGTAGACCCAAGGATCGGCGGGAAGCCCGGCCAGCAGCGGGTGCTCGCCAAGATCATGCAGCCGGTTCCAACCGATGTGCGGCAGCGGTACGCCGTCGGGCAGGCGGACGATCCGGCCGGGGAGGAGGCCCAAGCCGTCGGTGGTGCCAAACTCCTCGCTCGACTCGAACAGCAGTTGGAACCCGACGCAGATGCCGAGCAGCCAGGCGCCTTCGGCCAGCGCCGAACGGAGCGCCTGCTCGATCGGCCCGCGGAGCGCCTCGCGCGGCGGCGCGAAGGCACCCACCCCGGGCAAGATCAGCCGGCGCGACGCGGCGATCTCTTCTGGATTCGCGGTCACCCTGGCCTCTCCGCCCACATGCTCAATCGCCCGGGCGACGTTGCCCAGGTTGCCGACACCGAGATCTACGATGGTGGTCGAGCTGTCACTCATGCGGACAACGTCCCTTTGGTGCTAGGAACTTCGAAGGAGCCCGCGCGGATCGCCACCGCCTGGCGCAGGGCGAGAGCGGCAGCCTTGAACGCCGCCTCCGCCGCGTGGTGGCCGTTCCGGGCCGAAAGCACGTCGAGATGAAGCGTCAGCCGTGCGCGATCGGCGAGCGCGGCGAAGAAATCGGCGACCAGCGAGAGCGGAAACTCCGCGGTCACCCAAACGTCGAGCAGCTCCGGCGGCACGCGCCAATGAAACGACCCGCGGCCGGAAAGATCGACCACCGCGCGCGCCAGCGCCTCGTCGAGCGGCGCATACGCGTGGGCGAAGCGAACCAGCCCTCGCCGCTCCCCCAGAGCCGACGCGATCGCCTCGCCGATCGCGATCCCCACGTCTTCGACCGTATGGTGCAGATCGACCTGGGTGTCGCCCGCGGCGTCGAGATCGATCCCCAGACCGCCATGGGTGCTGAACGCCTCCAGCATGTGACCGAAGAACCCGTTGGGGACCAAGATCCGCCGAGCGCCGCCGTCGAGCGAAAGGACGAGCCGGATCTGGGTTTCCTTCGTCGAGCGCGAGACGGTGGCAGAGCGCCGTGCCTCATCGGCCCTCACCCCCGGCCCCTCTCCCAAAGGGAGAGGGGAGACCGGCCCCGATGCACGTGCTTTTCACCCCACTCCCTGTTTGGGAGAGGGGCCGGGGGTGAGGGCTGACGTGGCAAGCCCTCCCAATACCGCCGCCACCGCCCGCAACGCGCCGCCGCTTCCCACCGACACCCGCAGACAACCGGCGAGCCCGGGGTACCCCCCCACGTCGCGCACCAGAATCCCCGCCTCCGCCAACCTGTCGCGAATCCCCTTCGCAGCCGCCCGGCGCGCCGCCTCGTCGGCCCCCGGCGCCCGCGCGAGCAGGAAATTCGCCTCGGAAGGAAAGACCTCCAACCCCGCCCGGCCGAGCGCCGCTTCCCACTGTGGCCGGCGGCCGAGGATCGTGCGCACCCGCCGCGCCGCCGCGGGTTCGGCGTCCAAGGCGGCTCGTCCCGCGGCGGCGCTTGCGCGGTTGAGGTTGTAGGGGAGCTTGATCTTAATCAGCTCATGGACCAGTCGCGGATCGGCGAGCAGGTACCCGAGACGCAAACCCGCGAGCGACCAGGCTTTGGAAAACGTCCGGAAGATCAACAGATTCGGATAGCGCGCGAGCAGCGGCCGGTAGTCGTGGCGGCAGAACTCGGCGTAGGCGTTGTCGAGCAGCAGCGGGCCGGTCATCCGTTCGAGCAGCGCTTCGACCTGCTCGACACTCGCCGCGGCGCCCGTCGGGTTGTTCGGCGTACAGAGCACCATCGGGCGCTCCGGAACGCGCTCCGCCTCGGCGAGCAGCTGGTCGATCGGCAGAGCGAGGTCCGAGCGCGGCGGCAGAAAGACCGGGTTCGCGCCCGCCTTTTGGATGAACATCCGGTAGAGCCCGAAGCAGGGCTCGGCCACCAACGCCTCGCCGCCGATCCGGGTGAGCGCTTCGAGCGCCAGGGCGAGCAGCTCGTTCGAGCCGTTGCCGACCAGCACCCCCTCCCAGGGCCAGGCATGGAGCGCCCCAAGCTCGCGGCGCAGCGCGTCGGCGTGGAAGTCCGGATAGCGCGCCCAGGGTTCTTTGGCGAGGGCAGCGGCCACTTCTTCTTTCAGGCGCCTAGGCAGCTCCCACGGCACCTCGTTCTGGTCGAGCTTCCACCGGCATGCCGTCTGTTCGAGATGGTAGGCGGGAAGCGCGCGCAACTCCGGGCGAACGAGGAGCGCGGGATCGGCCGTTCGGGGCGGACGGGAATTCATGCGAGCCTCCTGCGAGCCGACGCGGCGTGGGCCGGAAGCCCCTCGACGTCGGCGAACACCGCCGCGGCGTAAGCGCCGTCGAGGGCGGCCTCCTGGGAGAAGCGGACACGGTGGAACCGGCGCACGAAATCCTCGACGTCGAGCCCCGAGGCAAAGCGGGCGGTGCCGCAGGTGGGCAGCACGTGGCTCGGCCCCGCGATGTAGTCACCGAACACTTCGGGGGTCGAAGGACCGAGAAAAACCGCCCCGGCGTTGCCGATCCGATCGCTCAGCGCCTCCGCCCGCGCCCCCACCAGCTGCAGGTGCTCGGGCGCGATCCTCTCAATCGCAAAGACCGCTTGGTCGTCGGTAGTGGCGATCAGCGCCAGGCCGAACCGGGCGAGCGAGGCGCGGGCCGTCTCTTCGGTCGAAAGCGTCGGCAGCTGGCGTTCCAGCTCTTCGCGCACGGCCTGGACAAAGGTTCGATCGAACGTCACCAGCACCGCCGCCGCCCGCGGATCGTGCTCCGCTTGGGCGAGCAGATCGGCCGCCACCGCCCCGGCGTCGACGCGCGAGTCGGCCGGATCGGCGGCGATCACCACTTCGCTCGGCCCGGCGAGGCCGTCGATCGCCACGTCTCCCTGCACCCGCTGTTTGGCCGCCGCGACCCAGGCGTTGCCGGGGCCGAGGATCTTGTCCACTTTACGCACGCTCTCGGTGCCGTAGGCAAACGCCGCGACCGCGTGGGCTCCGCCCATTCCCCAGACCTCGTCGATTCCGAGCCGGGCGAGCGTGAAGCGGAGCGCCGCGCTCGCCCGGTAGGCCGCGGGCGGGGTGGCGACCGCGATCGAAGGGACTCCCGCGAGTTGGGCCGGCAGCGCGGTCATCACGACCGTCGAAGGGTAGATCGCCCGGCCGCCGGGCACGTAGAGGCCGACACGCCCGAGCGGGCGCACCACCTGCTCGATTTCGATTCCCTCGTGAAGTTGAGAGAACCCGCGCGGCGCACGGCCCATGTGGTAGCGCTCGACCGAACGAATCGCCCGTTCGAGCGCCGCTTCGAAACCCGCCGGGAGCGTCGCGCGGTCGCGCTCCGGATCGAGCGAACGGAGGCGCAGCTCGCCGCCCTGGGCGACCGCCACTCCGTCGAGCCGCGCGACGAACTCGATCAGAGCCGCGTCTCCTTCGCGACGGACGCGCGCGACGATCCGCGCCGCCGCCGCCGTCAGCTTACGGTCGAGCATGACCCCGCCCCGGCGCTCCAAACGCACCAGCGCGCGATCCCCCGCGGCGGTGCCGAGCATCGCGGCTTGGAGCAGCCGGCTCATCACAGCACCAGCTCGGCCGCTTCCAAGCGGGAAACCCACCGGTTCAACACCGTGCGGTGCCGCTGGTAGGCGGCGCGGTGGACGACCAGGCAGGGGTGGATCATGTCGAGCACCTCCACTTCGATCAACCCGTTCTCGCGCAACGTCCGGCCGGTCTGGACGATGTCGAGCGCCAGGTCGGCGAGGTCGAGCATCGGCGCCAGTTCGACCGAGCCGGACAGCTCGAGGATCTCGGCGCCCCAGGAACGCTCGGCGAGCAGGCGGCGGGCGGTCTTCGGGTACTTGGTCGCGAGCCGCGCCTGCTCCCCCGCCTTGGGCAGTTCATTCCTTTTGCCGATCAGAGAAAAATGGCAGGCGCCGTCGCGCAAACGGGCGGGAACGAGCAGGTCGCCGTCGACCTCACCGAGGACGTCCGAGCCGACCACGCCGCAATCGGCGATGCCGCGCTCGACGTAGAGCGGCAGGTCCCAATCCTTCAAGAACAGCACCTCGACCTCGCCGCCGTTCAGCCGCGTGGTGAGCGCCCGAGTCTCCGGATCGAGTTGATCCACCTCGACCCCCGCGACGCCAAACGCCACCAGCGCCGCTTCGCGAATGCGCCCTTTGGGCAACGCGAGCCGAATCATGAGGAGATCTCCCGCCGGGATTCAAACCCCGTCACCGAAGTCAAACCATCGAGCCCGAGCGTAAAGCCCACCGCCGGCAGATTCACGCCAAGTTGATCGAACAGCCGGTTGTAGCGCCCGCCACCGCCGATTTCGATCCCGCCCGCGCCGGCATAGCCGCGAAACACGAGACCGTCGTAATAGGAACGCTGGGAAGTGTCCGAAGTCCCGAGGCGCGGATCGACCGCCAGCTGGGCGAATTCGGCGAGATCGACGCCAATCGAAATCTCCGGGTGCGCCTTGGCCAGATCGGCCACGATCTCGGCACAGCGCGCAAGCCGCTCTCCCGAAGCACCGAGCGCCGCCGGATAGGCCGGAACGCCTCGATCAACCACTTCGAGCAAAGCCGCCGAGCCGCCCAACCGCCGCACCGCCGAGCGTTCCCGGCGCGCCACGGCCGCGGCGAGTTCGGCAGCCCCGCCCGGTCCGGCCGCCCCGAGCAGCAACTCGTCGAGCGCACCGGCAAAGCCGACGATCACCGCCGGCCGCGGCGCGCCGGCCGCAGCGAGCAGATCGAGAAACAGGCCCAGCATCTCGGTCTCGGCCGCCTCGCCGTCCTCCCCCAGCAATTCCGCCCCCACCTGATAGCTCTCCCGCAGCCGGCCGGCGCGTTCCTCGGCCCAGCGAACGACATCGCCGCGATAGAACAGCCGCAAGGGCAGGGAAAGGCCGCCAAGGCGCGGCGCGATCAAACGCGCGAGCAGCGGCGTGAAGTCCGACCGCAGGGCGAGCACCTCGCCGTCGCGATCGACGAACCGGTACAGCTCACCACGGCTCGCCGGAGAGAGCAGCGCCTCGTACGGCTCGGCGTAATCGAGAATCGGCAGGACGACCTCGGAGTAGTCGTTGCCCACCAAGCGAGCAACCAGGGCGTCCTCCAGACCCTTCCGCCGGGAGGCGGCCGAAAACAGCAGGGCCGTCACCCCGATCGGCAAGCCGGTCGAGATCCTCATCGACGCCCCTCAGGGCCTTGGTATTTCTCGCTCAAAACAAAAACTCCTTCCGGGGCCGGAAGGAGTTGTCGAAAACCGTTCGCGTTCTCGTCCCGGGCCGCAGAGGCCAGAGACGGAAGCGTCCCGGCCTAGTTGGAGGTCTGATGATGGTGATGCCAACGCCACGCGGAAGCCACCGAAGGCGCGACGACACCCTCGCCGATCGACAAGATCGCGAGAGGTGCGCGGTTCGGGGTGCGGTTGGCGTTCATCATCATCAGCAGTCCGTGACGGGTGGGAGTTTCTGCCGGCAGGGTGGGGGTTGTCAAGAGTGGTGCGGGCTTTCAGCCCTTGCTCGGGGGATCGACCGGGAACCTAGGGCGTTGCCCTAGGCTATTATCGGATGGGCCTTCGGCCCTCTGTCAGCGGCTTGCTCCAACCCTAACATCGCGCGTTGTACCCAGCCAGAGGGGATTGCCTCAAGAGACCTGGCGGTCAGGAGATATTCTCTAATTCGAGGCTCTCCCAGCGCCAACGGCGCGGACCCATACTAGCCTAGGGCACCGCCCTAGGTTATAAGGGTAGCAGAAGATTCAAGGGCTGAAAGCCCGATCCATCCCGCGGGGATGATCACGAAGTAGTGCTAAATTCAACGTCCACCGGACGTTTGTAGCTTGAGAGAAAGCGTGACATTTGGCAGGAGAGTGGTCTTGAGATGAAAGCCTATTTTACAGCACGCCACCGTGACGCCCTGGAAGCCAAGCGCGTCCATGTTACCTTCAGCAGGCCCCTGCGTGTGTCGGTCGAGCGCATTCTGTACCGCTTTTCGAATTGGGATGGATACAACCAGGAAGAGAATTGTTCTTATGAAGCCGCCGAAGATAAGCTCAGAACGTTTTACGGTCAAAGAAGTCTCAGGGCTTACAAGGACAAAGTCCTTGCTGAGGGCGCCAACTTTGGAGAGGTGATAGAGAACGGATACCCGGGACATGTTCTGGACGCAATTGAGGCATGGTTCGACACCGGGCCGGCAAAGGCCCGCGAAGCAGAATTCGAGCTCAACGACCTGTTCAACATCAATCGGTCGCCCTGGCGCATCGTGAATGGGAACTCAATTCTCGTGGACTCGCAGTACCTCCACGAGGAGATCATCGCCAAGACTTTTCTGCTGATGACCGAAGGTGCCGTGGCAGGCGCTCAGGACGAGTTTCAGACGGCTGTCGCAGCTCTCCAGCAAGGTGAGCATAAGAGGTCAGTTACGGAAGCTCACAAGTCTGTCGAGAGCGTGATGAAGACCGTCTTGGGAGTACGCGACCATCAAACCTTCGGCAGCCTTCTCTCCAAGCTCCTTAAGTCGGGCACCGTCCCCGAGTACTACAGGGAGTTCCTGCTGCACTTCGAGAAGATCATGCTCGGCGCGGTCAAAGAGCGTAACCAACCTGGCACCGGTCACGGCCAGGGCACCGACCTGCGCGAAGTGGACCGTTCTCTGGCACAGTTCGCCGTCCATCTGGCGGGCGCTGTGAATCACTTCCTTCTGGAGCGGTGGCTTGAAGCCCGGCGGGATGCTGCTGAGAAGGCTGAACTCCCCAACGACGATATCCCGTTCTAGAAACTACGGCTCCTCAGCTGGTCTGAGGGAATTCGGCCTTTTTGGCCTCACTCTTCGACTAATAGCCCCCCGCCCCCCAACAACTCCCGCGCCAACTCCACCGGCATCTCCCGCCCGGTCATGACCCGAAACTGGCCCAACGCCTGCGAGAGCAGGACTTCGCGGCCGTCGATCGCAACGGCTCCGTGGGCGATTGCGGCGGTGAGGAAGGGGGTCGGTTCGAGCGTTTCGGCGCGGTAGACGAGATCGACGACCACTGTCCCGGGCCGGATCTTGTCGACCGCGAACGGCAGCGGGTCGTCGTCCTGTCGTCCAAGAGAAGTCGCTTGGACCAGGATGTCGAATCCGGAAGGATCGAAGCCTTCGAGCGGCGCGAAAGCGAGATGCAGTGCCGCTGCCACCCGGCGCCCTTTTTCTTGGTTCCGATTGACCAGGGTGACGTGGGCTCCCGCCGCGGCGAGACCCACGGCGGCGGAGCGCCCGGCTCCGCCGGCTCCGACCACCGCGGCCGTTCGGCCCGCGACTTGAATCCCTTGGGCGCGGATCGGCAGCACCACTCCTTCCGGATCGGTCGATTCCGCCTCCCAGACGCCGTCGGACAGCCGCAAGGTGTTTGCCGCACCGATCCGCTCGGCCAGCGGGCTCGACGCGCCGGCCACCACGAGGGCGGCCTCCTTGTGCGGCGCGGTGACCGATAGACCGCGCAGCGGCAGGCCGATCTCTTCGAACACCGCCCCTTCGACCACATCCAGCCAGAAGTCGCCAAAGCCGTCGACATGAAACGGCAGGTAGAGCGCCGGGATTCCCAGCGCGCGATAGCAACCGTTGTGCAGGCGCGGCGAGAGCGAATGGAAAACGGGATTGCCAACGATGCCGAACAGCGCCTCGATCGGCGGCAGGTCGGGCAGACCGTAGTCGCCGCGCAGCTTGGCGATCGAAAGCTGGCCGGGAGCGCCCGGCGTCTTGCCCGCCGAGCCGTAGACGACCGGCGCGCCGAGCCGGGGCGCCACGAGGCGGGTCCAAACACCCGGCAACCCGGAAGCGAACGCCACCACGTCGCGACGCTTCAGGTCGGAGAGCAACTGAAGCGGGGCGAACGCATCGCCCGGCTGCTGTGCCGCCGGAACCAACTTGTAGAGAAAAGCCGGAGCGCCGAGCATCCGCTCAAGGCGCGCTTCCAAGCCCGGCAGCGGCGTCGGTCCGCCGTGCCACGAAAGGATGCGCCGCTCAGGCGAGATCGCGGTGAGCAGGCCGCCCGAAAGATCCCGCTCGGATTCGAGATCGACCAGGTCGTAGCCGACCGACGCCTCGGCGATTCGCTTGCGCCGTTTCTCCGGCGAGCTTTCGCACGCGCCGCTCTCGTGCCTGCTGCGCAGCGTGTAGAGCAACCGCCCGGGAAACCGTGCGCGCAGACTCTCAGCCGGCAGATCGCCGAGCAGATCCGCGCGCACTTCGAGCACGTCCGCCTCGCGAGCCAGTCGATCGAGATCGGCGTCGCTCGGCAGATCGGTGAGCGTCGCGATCAGGGTCGCGCGGTCGGGGGAATTCACCATAGGATTCTATTGTAGGAGGGCTCGCTGCTCCCCTCGACCTGCGGAAGTCACCTTAAAAAATGCCCAACCTCCTCCCCGACCCCGACCTTCTCACCCGGATCGTGGCGTTCGATACGGTCAGCTCGAATCCGAATCTGCCGCTGGTGGATTTTCTCTCGGACTATTTGGACCGGCCGGGGGTGGAGGTCGAGCGGCACCTTTCGCCGGATGGAACGAAGGCGAACCTGATCGTCAGGGTGGGCTCCGCGCGGGAGGATCGGTCGGGGCTCGTGCTTTCGGGCCATATGGACGTCGTTCCCGCGGGCGAGCCGGGGTGGGAAAACGATCCGTTCACCCTGACCGATCGCGGGGATCGCTGGGTCGGGCGCGGCGCGTGCGACATGAAGGGGTTCGTGGCGTTGGCGGTGAATCTCGCGGCGGAGGCCTCGGCCCGGGCCGATCGGCTGGCCGCACCGCTCGCGCTCGTCCTCACCTACGACGAAGAGGTCGGCACACTCGGCGCGCGCTGGTTGGCCGAGGACTACGGCGGACTCGACACGCTCCCCAGCTCGGTGATCATCGGCGAGCCGACGTCGCTCGCGGTGATCGGTCTCCACAAGGGGCACTTGAAGATGCGCGCGTCGTTCTCGGGGGTGAGCGCGCACTCCGGCTACCCGCACCTCGGGGCCAACGCGATCGTCCCCGCCGGCCGGGCGATCGTCGCCCTCGCCGGACTCGGCGCGGCGCTCGAACAGGAAGGGGCGGAGAGCGCCGCGCGATTCCCCGACGTGCCGTTCGCGGCGGTCAACGTCGGCACCGTTCACGGCGGCTCGGCGATCAACGTCGTCCCCGACTCCTGCGTCGTCGAGATCGGCGTCCGCACGCTGCCGGG
>JBBRUC010000041.1:0-33359 GCA_038248205.1 Thermoanaerobaculia bacterium | reverse complement strand
CGGGTTCGTACCGAGATCAAGATCGCCTACGCCTGGTTCGTCAGGGCTTTTCGAGAAGCGGCGGAGTACCTACGGGCCGGCGACCGGCTGGCTCGGTTCCCCGATGGGAGCTTCCCGCCGGGATTGCCGTTTGTTCGAACGGGCCGGTTGGCAATCAGCCCGGCGAGGTAGGCGGGCTGGGCGCGAAAATCCAAAAATCATCAGATCGTTGCGCCCCCTTCCTGGTTGGTGCGGTCCCGCGTTCCGACAGGGTGGAGCGTCGCTTCGGAGAGCCTACGCGAGCTTTGATCTCGGCTTGATCACTTCAGAACGCCGGTTCCCGGCCGGGAGTGATCGTTCCGTCTTCGTTCGTCGCACACGGATACGGCCTTGTCCCTTCATGAGGCTGGCACCTATTGGGCACCTATCGGGGGCCTATCCGGTCCCAGCGGCAAGTTCTGCGTTGAGAAATGCAGCGCCTGCCGCCTGTAACTTCCTGCCGCTGTGGAAGATGTGCAATGAAACCCGAGAAAACCGCCCTGCGCCCCAGGGACCGGGGCGATCTCTGGCATACGCCTTGGCATACGTCTTGCCCTGTCGAAGAACTAAGACCACGCAACGAAGGGATGTCGCCCCCTTTGCGTCTGGCCGATCCAAATCTCGAGGCGGTCTGCTGCATGTCGGAATGCTCCAGAACCAAATCGTGGAGCGTTGCCCTGTCCGCTTCGGCTCGGTATCGGCTATTGACAATGCGCTCCGCTTGCGGCGCGATCACCTGAAACGGAGAGACACATGATCAAAAGCCCCACGATGACCGGAATGAATAACCAAACACTCGCCGAATTTTCGGCCGATCCCAAACCGCCGTGCCTTTCGCTGTACCAGCCGACTCATCGGCGGCATCCGGAGAACCAGCAGGATCCGATTCGGTTTCGGAACCTCCTGAAGGCGCTGGAAGCATCGCTCCTCCAGAAGGTTCCGACCGCCGAGGCGCGGCTCTTGCTGGCACCCTTCGAAGCCCTCGCGCACGACGAGGAGTTCTGGAGCCACACCCTCGAGGGCTTGGCCGTCCTGGGCGGGCCCGGCATCTTTCGGGCCCTGAGGATTCCGCAGTCGGTCGCCGAATTGGTCGTTGTCGCCGACAGCTTCCATACTAAGCCTCTACGGCGCTTCCTTCAGTCGCTCGATCGCTACCAAGTCCTTGGACTGAGCCGCGGCAAGATTCGGATGTTCGAGGGCAACCGATACGCACTGGATGAACTCGATCTGCTTCCCGGGGTCCCGCGGACCATCGAGGACGCGCTGGGCGGGGAGCTGACGGAACCGCACCAGACGGTGGCCTCTTACGGAGGCGTCGGCGGGGCCAGCCACCGAATGCACCACGGGCAAGGCGGGAAGCCGGAAGAGGCAGACATCGACGCGGAGCGGTTCTTCCGCGCTGTCGATCGCGCGGTTCTGGAGCACTACACCAAGCCCTCGGGCCTGCCGCTGATCCTGGCGGCGTTGCCGGAACACCATCACCTCTTTCACCAGGTCAGCCAGAACCCGCATCTCGTCGCCGAGGGCGTTAAAGCTAACCCCGAATCCCTGCCGGCCGACGAACTCCGCGCGCTCGCCTGGCAGGTCGTCGAGCCTCGATATCAAGGGCGGCTGGCGTCCCTAGGCGAAGAGTTCGAGCAAGCACGCTCCAAGAGCGTGGGCAGCGACGACCTGGAGCAAGTCGCAGAGGCTTCCGCCTCCGGCCGGGTCGAGACTCTGCTGGTCGATGCCGATCGCCAGATCGCCGGCCGGCTCGATGGTGCCACAGGCCGGGTCGAACTCGCCGACCTAAGCGATCCGCACGTCGATGACCTGCTCGACGATCTGGGGGAACTGGTCGCGAAGAAGGGCGGAACGGTGCTGGTGATTCCCGCGGAGCGGATGCCATCGAGCACGGGGCTGGCCGCGATCTATCGATATTGAAGCAGACCTCCTCGATCCCTTAGGAGAATGCGATGCAGATCCTCGAAGAGTTCAACGGGACGTTCCATCGATTGCGACAGAGCAGCATCGACGAGGAGTTGTTCGACGTGATCTCGGGCGTCGAGGCGCTCTCAAAAGGAAGTGTAACGGATAGTCCTCGGAGTTCGCCCCTATTTGAGCGACTCTGAAGGAGCCCTTGCGGCGTCCTCGGAGCAACAGGACACTCATCGCCCTTGCAAGGAGAAAACGATGGCCACGAAGCGCACGAAATCAGCCGGTGTGGATTCCAAGCGAGCGCGCAACCCAATCTTGGACCTGGCACCCGGCGTGTCGGATGTCGTCCGCCGTGCGACCGCGGTTCTTGAGAGAGAGCTGGCCGTCGGGCTCGAGACGGCGCGCGCCGCCCAGACGCGCTTTCGTGAAACGGGAAAGGTGGATGCTGCGGACTTTGAGAATGCGCTCTCCCGGCTCCGCGAAAATGGCCATGCGGTCGTCGATCTCGTCCGTGATCTTGCAACCGAAGCGCAGTCGAATCCGAACGGCGATCTTGCAGGGCGTCTGGTCGCTGATGCTCACCAGGCCCTCGATCTCGCGATGTCGCTGGTCGAGATGACGCCGAAACTGATCGATCAGCTGGTCCGGTCGGAGGGCGCTTCGCGGACGAAATCGAAACCGCGCCAGAACCGGCCTAAACCCACCAAGACGACGCCTCCGCCGGTCGCCAAACGGTCGAAGCCGGCGCGATCGGCACAATGAGAGCGACCAAGGCGCGCCGCGCGACCCCCGGCGTGGTGCCGCACCTCCTGGGGCGTTATCGCGACTTGACGCTCGCGGCGCTGTTTCAGGCGTTGCCGGCCCAGAGCCCGGCCTATCTCTACGACCTGATCCCCGACTACCCGCGTCGCGCGGGCAAGGGGCTCCGCTCCGCGCTCTGTCTTGCGACGTGCGGCGCGCTGGGCGGACGCATCGATAGGGCGCTCAACTCGGCGGTCGCGGTGGAGCTGTTTCACAACGCGTTCTTGATCCATGACGACGTGCAGGACGAGAGCGAGCTACGGCGCGGTGAGCCGACCCTTCACGCCCGGCACGGCGTCGGGATTGCGGTCAACGTCGGCAATGCGACGAATTTGGTGGCGCTCGGCCGCCTCCGCGCCAACCGCGAAATCCTCGGCTCCGATCTCGCCTGGCGGGTCTTTGTCGAGAGCGAGGAGATGATGCGCCATTCGCTCGAAGGCCAAGCGCTGGAACTCTCCTGGATCCGCGACAACGCCTGCGATCTTTCTCCCGACGACTACTACCGGATGTGCCTGAAGAAGACCTCTTGGTACACCTTCCTTTACCCCTGCCGGGTCGGTGCGTTGATCGCGACCGATGGCCGCTACGACGTGGCCCGTCTCGACCGATTCGGCTGGTACCTCGGCGCGGCGTTTCAGATTCAGGACGACCTGCTCAACCTCGAAGGCGACTGCGTCCGGTACGGCAAGGAAATCACGGGCGACTTGCTGGAAGGGAAACGAACCTTGATGCTGATCCACCTCCTTGCGAAGGCGAGCTTGGCGGAGCGCGAGGAACTCCGCCGCTTTCTGGCCAAGCCCCGCCACGAACGAGCCCCGGCCGAGGTGGAGCGAATCCTGGCGCAGATGAAGGCCCAAGGCAGTCTCGACTTCGCTCGCCGCGCGGCCCAAGAGCTGGCCGAAGCCGCGCTCGCCGAGGGCCTTTCCGCCTTCGCCGAAGTGCCGGATTCCGAAGACAAGCGCTTCCTGCTCGAAACCGTGCGCTACGTCGTCGAGCGGGATCGCTAGCGGTGCGAGCCGAGCGCGGTCCACCGTCGCGGGCTGCCGGAAACAGGTGCCGCCCCACTTATTTCGGTGCCCAAAGCGTATCGTTTTCTCGGGCACCTGTCGGTTAGGGTAGCCTCACTCGAAGCCGGGAGACGCCGGTCCGAGCATTGCGGACCAGAACACGGCGGGCGTAGCGCCCGCGGCGGCTGTAGCCGTCTCCGTTAAATCGACCTTTTCAAAGCCAGTGATCACCTGCTTCTTGCGTCCTTTATAGACTCGACGGGGGGAGCTGAGCGGCGACGTTTCCGGATATCGTTCGGCCTAGAAGCCGCGGCCGGTCTTCCCCCGGTTTCGCGCGCCCCGTAAAGAACGCCACGCTGATGAAGAAACGCTCGAAGAAGATTTTCGTTTTGGCTGCCCTGTGCGGCCTGATGGTGCTCGGCCTGCTGCGCTGCGTCTCGTTCGGCCCTCCCGATACCTCGAAGGCGTTCGCCGGCCGCACCCCTCCCACCTTCCACTCCTACACGGTGCTGGGGCGCGAGATCTTTGCAGCCGAGATCGGTCCCGAGGACGCGCCGCCGGTTCTCTACGTCCACGGCTCGCCGGGCTCTTGGGATGATGCGGCGGCTCTGATGACCGATCCGCAACTGGTCGGTCGCGCCCACCTAATCGCGGTCGATCGGCCCGGCTTTGGCAAGTCGGGTTTCGGCCAGCTCGAAACCTCGCTCGAACGCCAGGCGGCGATGCTCGCCGGAGTGCTCGCCCAGGCCGCACCCAGGCGGCCCGCGATCATCGTCGGCCATTCGCTCGGCGGGCCGGTGGCGGCACGCCTGGCGATGGATCATCCGGAACAGGTCGCCGGCCTCGTGCTGGTCGCCGCCTCGATCGACCCCGCGCTCGAAAAGACCGCCTGGTACCAGAAGGTTGCCCGCTGGCCGATCATCCGTTCGATCGTGCCCAGGGTGCTCCTCCTGGCCAACGATGAGATCCTGCCGCTTAAAGGCGAATTGGAAAAGATGCTGCCGCTCTGGAGCAGCATCCACATGCCGGTCGAGGTGATCCAAGGCGACGATGACGCGCTGGTACCGCCGGCCAACGCCGATTTCGCCGAACGCATGCTGACCGGCGCGCCGGTCCACCGGATGCGAATCCCGAAACAAGGCCACCTGATCCCTTGGGAGCGCCCCGATTTGATCCGCGATGCGATCGTGCGGTTGTTGGATCGGGAGGTCAGTCCGTGAACTGGGAGGACGCCTTGCCGGTCCGAGGCTTCAAGTCGAGAACCATACGGCAGGGAAACTCATCCGCCAGACGCGTGAAACCGAAACGCTCGTAGAACTTCGCGGCGGCCTCGTCGATCGCGTCGGTGACGAAGAGACGGAACGCGACCGGGCCGCTTTCTGCGAGCTGAAGAGTCAATCCGAGAGCTTCCTCTAAAAGATACCGGCCGAGCCCCTGCCCCTGAACCCGGCCGTCAACGGCGAGCCGCGCGAGCAGCACGGCGGGAATGGGGAAACGAGGAAGGCGCTGAAGAGATTCAAGCGCATCCACCGAGCGTCTTTCGACACCGGCCGTGGCCAAGGTGAAGTATCCGGCAAGGCGTTCCTGGTCGTCTCGGTCGTCGATCGCCAGGAACGTGCGCGCCAGGAGATCCTTTTCGGCATGCCGCAGCGCGAAGCGCTGCAGGTACTCGACGAGGGAGGGGTGCTGGTTTTGGAAGTCCTCCAGCAACGCTCGGTGTTTCCGCTCCAGAACCTCGATCCGCAAAGCCATAGTTCAGGCCGCGGAGGTCTCTTTCCATCGCAGCCGGGGCGGCCGCCGCTTCGGATCGGCGAGCCGCGAGAGTGCCTGGCGCAGATCAGGCGTCGGAGAGAAGCCGCGAGCCATAGCCGCAGCGAGCCGCTCGACCTCCGCATCGGTGAGGACGAGGCTCTCGGCAAAGATCGGATCTCGCTGGTGACGCAAGCGATCGAGGGCGGGGCTTTGAAGGATCTCGACGTCCTGTCCGATGCGAGCTTCGATCCTGCGTCCGGCCTCGGCCTGCCGAATCACCCAAGCCGCGAGCGCGCCGATCTCGCGGAGCAGGTCGGCTTTCTGGTTCTCCCGCAAGCCGAGCCGGTCGCGGAGGTCGGAAAGCTCCTCATCCAGTACCGCGTTGGTTTGCGCTTGAAAACGAGCCATGGCGGATCTCCCTTCTCTGAGTAAGATACCACTCACTCCAGGGGGAGGCAAACAACACTCGGAGGTTCCGAGAACCTCACCGCACCATCGCCATCCACCCCTTCAAGTACTCTCCCTCCCGGTGGGCGATCGAGACCGGATGGTCGGGAGCGGCCGCGAGGGGTTCGAGCAGGGCGACGCGGACTTTTGCTTCGACGGCCGCGGCGAAGAGGATTTGGCGGAAGAGCTTGGTGTCGACCGCGCCGCTGCACGAGAAGGTAAAGAGCAGGCCGCCTGGGGCGGTTCGTTGGAAAGCCAGGCGGTTCAGATCTTTATAAGCGCGGGCCGCGGCGTCGAGGTCTTGGCGCTTCTTGACCAGCGGCGGCGGATCGCAGATCACCAGATCGTAGCGCTCGGTCCTCGTCCGCAAGTTTTCGAAAACGTTGGCCTTGACCCACTCGGCGCGATCCGCGGCGTGGCCGTGGGCCAGAACCAGCCGGCGGCCTCGGTCGATCGCCTTCTCGGACGACTCGACATGGACCGTTCGGGTGGCGCCTCCCGCGAGGGCGTAGAGGCCGAAGGCCCCCGTATGGGCGAACAGGTCGAGCACGCTCCGACCCTGCGCGTAGCGCGAGACGCGGCGGCGGTTTTCGCGTTGATCGCAATAAAAGCCGGTCTTTTGCCCGGCGGCCAGATCGGCGGAAAAGCGGAGACCGGATTCCAAGAATTCTGCCTCGGCCGGAGGCTCGCCCGCGATCACCTCATCGAGCAGGGGGAGCCCCTCGCCTTGGCGCGCCGGCAGGTCGTTGACCTGGAGAATCGGCAGACCGGGATACGCCAGGGCGAGCGCGGCGTACGCTTCGGCACGCAACGCTTCGAGCCCAGCGACGGTGATCTGGCTCACCAGCACGTCGCCGAAGCGATCGACCGTCCAGCCCGGCACGCCGTCCCCCTCGGCGTTGACGATCCGGTAACCGGTCGTGTCGGCGGGGATCACCGCGCGGCGCAACACGGCTGCTTCGGCTAGGCGCTCGGCGAAGAAGTCCCGATCGATCGCCTCGGGCCGAGAGCCGTCAAGGGGCGCCGGAATCAACCGCGCCCGGATCTGCGATCGCGGGCTGTGAAAGCCGAGACCGAGAAGGCGCCCGTCCGAAGCGAACACCCGCGCTACGGGAGCGTCCTCGGGTCCGGAGGCCGAGGCGATCGCCCCCGAGAACAGCCAGGGGTGGCCGTCCTCTAGCGGGCGCTCCTTGCCGGGGAGGAGTCGAAGGCGAATCTCGCTCAACGGACCTCGAAGGGTACGGCGTCGGTTTCGATCGTCTCGTCGCCTTCGCCGCCATCCCCGAGGTTCAGACGGACGCGCAGGCGGTAGGCCCCAGGGGGGAGATCGGTCGGCTCGAAGGTCGCGATCAGCAGGTCGCCGCCGGCCGCGTTTTCGCTGCCGACCAGGCGGATCTTTCCGCCGGGCACCTCGCGTCCATCGGCCGAGAGCACCAGGGCATGCGCCCGGACATCGCTGGGCGGGAGATTCCAGGCGAACAGCACGACGCGCGCGGCCTGGCCCGCGGTGACGACGGGTGCCGCGGCCGGTACGAAAGACTGCCCTTCGAGTTGGAAAGGATAGGGCGATTCGCTCATGGTGCCGCGCGGGCTCTCGCGCAGCGGGATCGCCTTGGCGGTGGTGTCGATCGGCTCCGGGAAGAGCGGTGGCAGGAAGACGGTGGCCCCTTCGTCGAACGCCGGGACGCGAAGCGGCAGAACCCTGAGCCGCAGGGTGCCGGTCTTGCCGTTTCTCACCAGGACGCGGATCGACCAGTCGCCCGCGGCCAGCTCCAAGTGACCGACAAACTCGATACCGCCGCCACGGAGCTTGTCGCCGACCTTGGCCAGATCGAGACCCACCGTCTGGCCGAACGAGTCGCCGATCGTGCCATCGGCTCCCAGCGCGTAGGCGTAGATTTCGACCGGCAGAACCGCAGCGGCCGACGTCTCTACCCCGCGCAACAAGGAGGGACCGTCAATCGAAAGCACGACCGGGACATAAGACATTCCGGCGAGCCCGCGCAGCGGCACCGCGAGAGCGGTCGCTTCGAGATCGCCGCTCTCCTTGCCGCTGATGATCGCGTCGGCGGTGCCGAGTCGCCGGGAGAGGGGATCGCGCTCCCCGAAAGGTTGCGGTGCGTAATAGCCGTCGCGATGGCTCACCCGGGCGCCGGCCGCGTTTTTCAACTCGACCCGAATCGGATGGTAAGACCCGTCGCGTTCGATCTGCGGCTGGAAAGAAATCAGGTAGGTGACGCTCGTGCGTTCGAGCATCTTGCCCATGGCGTCTGACAGGTCGTTCCAGTTTCGGTACAGCTCGCCGCCGGTCTGGTCGGCCATCGCGAACAGGGCGTCTTGGCCGTTGGCCCGGCGTGCCCCGTCCTCGCGCAGGCCACCGATGTCGACCGACTGGATCACGCAGTCGGAGCGACGAAACTGCTCCATCATCCTTTCCAGCTGGTTGCCGGCCCGGGTATTGCCGAATCGCGCGTCGTTGTCCACTTCATAGAACTTTCCGGTCTCGACCTTGTTGACCGTTTCCGCGTTGTTCTCGTCGGTACCGATCAGGAGCGAGCTGTCGAACCCTTCGGACAGAAGAACGACATACTTTCTCCCATCGACGTTCGCCATCAGCTGACCCAGATCGGTGAACGATCGCGTGTAGTCGGAGAGGCGGCTCCCCTGGAGGCGCCGGTCAGCCGCGTGATCGCGATCACGCAACTCGAGAAGCAGATTTAAAAGGTCGACGTTGACACGCGGTGGCGTAGAACCGGGATTGGTACCGACGAGCGATTCGATCACCAGGTCGAGCGAGTCGCCGTTGCGGTCGACCAACTCCGGTACCCCCAAGGTATCGAGCGCGATTTCGGTCTGGCGCCGATCGGAAGTGAAGCCGAGAACTAAGACCGGACCTTGGGACGGGCTGTAGGTCGCGACCGCCACCAAGTCGCTTCGGTGGAGCTTGGCCAGTACCCCGCGCGCGGCTTCGCGCGCCTTGACGATCGCCTTGGGCTCGGAATTGGCGAGGTCGAAGAGCATCAGGAAATGCCTTCGGCCCATGCTCGACAAGAAGGGTGGCGGCGCTTCCGGCGAACCGGGTTCCGCGCCGAGATCGACCACCTCGAAGCCGGTGATCTGCTGTTTCGCCTTGCCCTCCAAGAGCGTGAAGTCGGCGGCGGAAAGCCCGCGCACCGGCTTGCCGTCGCGCACCACCTGGACGGGGATTTCAACCGCGAGGACTTCGGTCGGCTCGCCGGTGAAGCGATTGGGCGGGTCGGCCGCGGCGGCGGGAAACGCCGCCGAGGCCGCCGCGAGCCAGGGCAACGCCCACAGCACGGCGGTCGCGAGGGCTCTCTTCCGAAGGGGAGGGCAGGCGGGGCGCATGGCTCACCTCACCTCGAACGGAACGGCCGTCGCTTCGAGCGCAGTTCCCTCCCCTTCGCCAACGGCCAGGCGAACTCTGAGTCGGTATGCGCCCGGTTGCAAGCCGGTCGGGTTGAAGCTCGCGCGGAGGACTTCCTGGCCATTGGCCGCCGCCTCGCGGTCGAGCAGCTTGAGGCTCCCTCCGGGGATCGGTTGGCCGTCGGCCCCGAGCACCTGCGCCTGGGCGCGGACGTCGCCGTTGGGCAGGTTGAAGGCGACCAGCGACATCGCCGCGTCCGTTCCCGCCGCCAACTGCGGCAACGATGCCGGAACGTAGGCTTGGCCGTGGGCGATAAAGGGATACGGGGCGTTCTTCTGCTCGCCGCGCGGCTGCTCGCGGATCACCAGCCACTTGCCTGGCGCCTCGGGGAAGAACGGCGGCAGGAGCGCTTGGCCGGCGGCGGCGAAGGCGGGCACCGCGACCGGCAAGACGCGCAAGCGGGAGACGCCGGTGCGGGCGTTGCGGACCAGGACCCGGACCGACCAGGTACCGGCGGGAAGCTCCAGGTGACCGAAGTATTTGAGGCCTCCCTGTTCGAGCTGCCCTTTGACCTTGGCCAAGTCAAAGCCGAGCGTCTGGCCGAAATAGTCGCCGATCGATCCGTCGGCGGCGATCGCATAGGCGTAGATCTCGGTCGGCAGGGCGCCCGAGTCGACCCCGGCGAGCAGTTCTTTGCCGTCGATCTCGATCAGGATCGGCACGTAGGCGTGATCTCCGGAACCGGGAAACGGCGCGGCGAGCACCGAGGCTTTTAACGTGCCCTCTTCGACGCCGCCCAGGATGGCGTCCGCCGCGTCGAGCAGCTTGGCCGAGGCATCGCGCTGGTCGAACGGCTTCGGCGCGTAATAGCCGGATCGGTGGCTTACCTTGGCCCCCCGCACGTTGTTCAGCTCGACTTTGATCTTGTGGTAGGCGCCGTCGCGCTTGACGTCGGGCTGGAAGCTCAAAACGTAGGTGACGCTGGTTCGTTCGAGCATCTTGCCCATCGCCTCGGACAGGTCGTTGAAATTGCGGAACAGCTCGCCGCCGGTCTGCTGCGCCATGGCGAACAGGCCGTCCTGGCCGTTGGGCCGGCGGGCTCCCAGCTCGCGCAGGCCGCCGATGTCCACCGATTGGATCACGCAGTCGGCGCGACGGAACTCTTCGAGCATCTTTTCGAGGTCGTTGCCGCTCTTGGAGCTGCCGAACCGGGCGTCGTTGTCGACGTTGTAGAACTCGCCGCGTTCGACCTGGCCACTGATCTGAGTGAGTTCTTCTTGGCTCGCGGTACCGACCAGGAGCGAGCTGTCGAAACCTTCCGACAGGAGCACCACGTACTTGCGGCCGGCTACGTTGCTCATCAGCTTGCCCAGGTCGCTGAGCGCGCGGGTGTAGGCGTTCAGCTGCTGAATCTGGTACTGCCGGTCGTTCGCTCGGGCGCGCGAACTGTCCTCTTCGAGATTGGCGGCGAATTCGTCATCGCCCCGGCTGGCGGGGGGTGGAGTGGCGCTCGCGGGTCCGGCCGCCGAGATCGACAGGTTCAAGGGGTCCGGACTGCGGTCGATCAGGTCGCTCCGGCCGAGGGTGTCGACCGCGATGCCGACCTGTCGCCGGTCGCTCGTGAAGCCGATCACTAGTCGCGTCCCGGACGTGGCGCTGTGGGTCGCCACGGCGGCCAGGTCGCTCGGATGCAGATCGTCGAGCACCTTCTTGGCGGCGGAGCGCGCCTTGGCGATCGCTTTGGGTTCCGAATTGGACAGGTCGAACAGCAGCAAGAAGTGGCGTCGCGCGGCGGGGTCCACCTGCTGGACGGCGGGTGTCGAGCCAACCGGGGCGGTGGCGGGCTCTTTCAGGTCGACCATCTCGAACCCGGTGATCACCTGCTTCTTGCGCCCTTCGTAGACCGTGAAGTCGGCGGCGGTGAGGCCGCGGACCGCCTGGCCGTCGCGGGTAACCTGAACCGGCACTTCGACCGCGACGACATCGGTACGTTCGCCGCCGAAGCGTTGAGCCGGGGCGGCCGCCGATGCCGGACCAACGGTTGAAAATACCGAGAGGGTCGCGCAGGCGAGCGACCAGAGGAGTCGTTTTTGGATTGAGGCCATAGGTCCTCCGTTGGGGAGAATGAAAAGTTCTTGTCCCTAGCAGAGCATAGATCGACCCGACCCGGACCGGATCGTGGGATCAGCCGTCATCGCGCCGGGACGATCGGCCGGCGGAAGGGGTTTTCAAGGCCGCGCTTCGTCTCAGCGGACGACGAAGGGCAGGGAGTTGGTCTCGCGCGCTCCAGTGGACGGATCCGAGACCTCGACGTTGAGCACGTAGCCGCCGGCCGCAAGGCCGCTCGGCTGGAAAGTCGTCACCAGCTTGTCCAACCCGGAGATCCCTGTGGCGGTCCGTTCGACCAACGTCAGTCGGCCCCCCGGGACCTCGCGCCCTCCGGAATCGGTCACCCGACCCTGGATCGCCAGATCCCCGGGGCCGAAGTTGTAGCCGACCAGGTAGACCTCGGCCTTCTGATCCTCGCGCAACGTCGGCCGGGCGGCGGGAATATAGGGCTCGCCCTTGACGGTGAACGGATAGACCACGGTGCGTTCGCCGTCCGTCGGGCGCTGGCGGATCAAGACCCACGAGCCGGGAGCCTCGGCGAACAGTGGTGGCAGAAGGGTCGGGTCCCGGCTGGTGAAGGCGGGCACCTCGAAGGCGGACGACGCGACGCCGGTCCGGCCGGTCTCGGTGTTGCGCACCAGGATGCGAGCCCGGTAGCTGCCGATCGGCAGCGCGAGGTGGCCGTAGTATTTGACCCCCGTTTTCCTGATCGCTTCGCGACCCGTGCCGAGCGACACGCCGGCCTGTTGGGTGAAGAAATCGCGCATCCGTCCTTCGGCGTCGCTCACGTAGGCGTAGATTTCGATGCCGAGGTGGTCGGAGGTTTGACCGGCGAGCAGGCCTGCGCCGCCGATCTCGATGATCACCGGCACGTAGGACGCCTCGGCGGTCGCTCGAAACGGGGCGACCAGCAGGTTGAGGGCGAGATCGCTACGCGGTGTGGCGCTGGCGATCCCTTCGGCCGCGAGCAGATTCTTCTCCAGCGGATCGAGATCGGCGAACGGTCGAGGCGCAAAGTAGCCCGCGCGATGCGACAGGCGCGCGCCGCTCGGCAGGCTCGCTTTGACCCGCAGGCGGTGGTAGGCGCCGGTCTCGGCGAGGTCCGAGCGCTGGAAGGTCAACAGGTAGGTGACGCTGGTCCGTTCGAGCAGGGTCGAAAGCTGCCGGGACAGGTCGTTGGCGTCCTCGAACAGCTCGCCACCGGTCTCGTTGGCGAGATAGAAGAGGGAGTCCTTGCCGGATCCTATCGACTGACCGCCTCCCGCGGCGCCGCCACCGGTGCGCAGGCCGCCGATGTCGACCGCCTGGATGACACAGTCCGAGCGCCGGAACTGGTCGAGCATGCGGTTGAGCTCGCTCTGAAGACCGGTGTTGCCGTAACGGTTGTCGAGGTCGGTCATCCATTGGCGGCCGGAGGCGATCTCCTGGGCTTCCTTGGTCGCGTCCTCGATCTCTCCCGCACCGCGGCCGAGGATCAGGCGGCTGTCGAATCCTTCGGAGAATAAAATCACCTGTTTCCTGCCTTTGAGGCCGGCGAGGCTCTTGGCGACCGATCCCAAGGTCCGGCTCATCGCGGTTACCCGGCTCGAATCGAACATACGCTGATCTTTGGCTCCCATCACGCTCAGTGACGAGAGGTAGTCGCCCAGGGCGCCGCCGGTACGATCGTCGCGCAGGTCCGGCAGCTGACCCTGGCCCGATGACGAAGCGTCCGAAGCGTCGGGCAGCCCCTGAGCGAGGACGAATCGGAGCGGGTCGTAGCGTTCGCCGCCTAGCTCGCTCTTCGAGCCCAGGGTGTCGATGCCGCGCGCGAGCTGCGCACGGTCCGGGGTGAAGGTGACGACCAGGCGCGGTCCGCGTTCAAGCGAGACGGTCGCGACCGCGGCGAGGTCAGTGGGCGCCAACGAATGGAGGACGAACTCGCGCGCCGCGAGGCGGGCTTTCAGAATCGCCGGGACGGAAGAGAAGGAAAGGTCGAATAGCAGGAGGAAATGGCGGCGCCCGGGGGCGTTCATCTGCTCGGCGCGTGCCCGGCTCTGGGGGCCGGTCTCCAAGGAAAGGACGTCCAGATCGATCACCTCGAAGCTCTCGATCGGCTGTTTCTTGCCGTCGTCGAAGATCTCGAAATCCTTCGCCTTGAGGCCGCGGAGCGGTTGTCCCTCGCGGGTGACGACGTTGACCGGCACCTCGATCGAGACCACGCGCGAAACGTCTTCGAACCGCTCCTTGGCCGGCGCCTGGCTCCGCCCGGGCCCCGGTGCGCCGATTCCGAGAAGTGCGACGATCAGGTTCGCCGCCAAGAGCTGCTGAGTCGAACGACGCATGGTGCTCTCCTTCGCCCGAAATCGGGGGGCCTGCCCCCGGGGTCTGCTTTAGTGCTCTTCGCCGCTCGGAGACCTACCGCGGTAGACCTCCGAAGTGGGATAGAACCCGTACCAGCCGAACCAGAACGCCTGGTGGCTCGGCAGGCGCTCCAGCGCTTCTTGGTCCTCGGCGCGTAGCGCCTCCTCCGTGATCTGCCACTGCCGGTCGTCCTGGTCGCGCAGGCCGCCGTCCGGCCCGGATCGGAACGTGCGGTCGCCACGGCGAAACGCGCGCACCGCGCCGCTCTCGGGATCGGCGATCACCACGACCGCCACGCCCGGTGCTTGGCCCACCTGGTCGTTGACGATCCGTTCGGCGATCAAAGTCTCTACCGGATAGACCTTCGGTGGATCGCCCACCCGCAAAGCGAAGACCTCTGCCTTCGGGTCGAGCGCATCGCTCTTGTTCCAGACCGGAAACGACACGCCGCGCCGTTGCCGGTCCGCGGCGCCCGGCTGGTAGTTGAAACCGAAGCGGCCGGCGAGCGCGGCGTCGAGCGCGAGCGCCGTGGTGTCGGGATGGCGGCTCCGCCATTCCTTCCAGGTGGTGAGCGTAAGGGGGAGGATCGGCAGCTGGATCGGGCTGTTGGCCAGGCGGCCGACCACCGGCTCGCCGGTCAGGTTGTTCCACAGACTCAAGGTCTGACGGTCGACCATTAACTTGTTGCTGCGGTAAAGCAGGCCGGAGGTGCCGAAGGTGTAGGGCTTGCCGCTCGGCGTCCGGGTGTCGTAGAGAATTCCGGAACCGCACAGCGTGCAATAGCTCAAGGTCACCGGCCGTCCGCCCACCTCGTCGTTGAGCATCTCGTGCCAGTCGAGCATCCGCAGCGGATAGGCGCGAGCCTCGCCGCCGATCAACACGCCGAAAACTTTTTCGTTGTCGCGCAGGTAGCCGGCCTTTGCCGCCGGAATCGTCGTCGGGTTGTCGAGCGCCGGAATCCCTTCGAAACCGACGCCGCCCGAGACGATCTCTTCCAGTCGAATCCGCGACGGCGCGCCGGGATAGAAAACTTTTTTGTAGGTCGGATGGATGCGGGCGAGCAGGCTCGCCTTCCAGGTGGCGTACCCGGCCTTGGGCTGCCACTCCGAGTGTGCGCCGACCTGCTCGATCCAGTCGAGATAAAGCAGCGGAACCTTCTCGCCCGCGAGGCGTTCGAGCGTTTCGAACGCTTCGCCGCGCCGAGTCTTCGGAATGAAGAACAGCGCATCGACCAGGCCGGGAATCAGCGAGCGGTCCCCGGCGGCGATCAGCGCCTCGGCCGCTGCCTTACGCTCCCGCCCCTGCTCGGACATCAGGCCGAGCAGCAGGCCATAGCCGCGATCGGGAGAAAGCTCTTCGCCCGGAGGCGCCGGAGCGGTTAGCGTGGGCTTCGCCAGGTCCGCACCGCGGGCGGGCAGGCCCGCCATCGCCGCCCAGAGCAGCAGAGCGGCCGCGGCGAGAGTCGTTCTCCGCGGCCTGCGGTGACGGGTCTTGTTCCGGCTCATGATTTCTCCTTGGCCAAGCTGCCCAACATTCGCGCCAGCTCCTGCGCCTCGGGGTTCGTGGCGTCGAGCTTGAGCGCTCGTTCGAGATGGTGGCGGGCCTTCGCCAAATCTCCGAGGGCGACGTAGACCTTGACGAGTGCGACGTGAACCTCCGGCACCTCGCTGTCTTGGCGCAAGGCGCGGGTCAGATAGTCGATCGCCTTCTGCTCGTCGCTCCGCGCGAGGGCGGTCTCGGCCTCGTAGACGAAAAAGAACGGATTCGTCGTGTTCGCCGCTTCGATCCGGACGAGAATTTCGGCGGCCTCGGCTTGGCGCCCGGTGAGCTGATAGAGCCGGGCGAGATTGGTCAGGACCAAGGAGTTCTCGGGAGAGCTATCGAGGGCTCGCTGGTACAGCTTGCCCGCCTGCTCGTAGTTGCCTTTGCGCGATTCGAGGACGCCGAGATTGTTCAGCGCTTTTTCAAACGTCGGGGCGATGCCGGCCGCGATTTCGAGCCGTCGTTGGGCGCTGGCCGCGTCTCCCTTGAGCAACGCTTCGGCGCCCAGGTTGTTGAAGTAGTGGGCGGCGGCGGTACGGTCGTCGATCGGTTTGAACTCGCGGTACGCCTTGGGCCGATAGGGAAGGAAGTCATAGGTGGCCAGCTCGCCGTCGAGGTACAGGCCGGCCACGATGTGCCCCTGCGAAACGACCATCCCTTCGCGCCGGTTCCAGCGCTGGTAATCCACCACTTCGACGTAGAACGGCGCGAACCCCTGGCGGCGGGCGATGCCGACGAACAGGTTGACGAAGGAAAGGCAATTGCCTTCCCGCTCGCGATAGACCTCGACTGCGTCGCGCGTCGGTTGCAGCGCGTAGTGCAGGTCGAGTCGGGTGAAGATGAAGTCGAGGATCTGGTTGATCTTCCGGCGCTGGCTGGGCAGCGGGGGAAGCTTGGTGGTGAGCTCGGCATCGATTTCGGGCGAGAGCTCGAACGGCACGACGATACCGGCCGCCGCGGCCGCCCCGAGGTGGGTCGCGTACTCCTGGCGCAAGCTCGCCACCGAGTCGAACGGCCGGTACGGGGTACAGCCGAACGGGATGAAAGCTGCGAGTACGGCGACCATTCCCAAGGTGGTGCGCCGGTTGACCGCCATAGACCTCATAGGCCGTTCACCATAGCAAGGACCGCGCCGGTCCGGGCATTGTGTGCGGCGAGGCCGGTTCCGGGAGGGGTGGGGCAGGTCGCGGTCCGAATCCGCGGCGAAAACCCCACGGCTGGTTCAAAAAACCGGAGATTTTCATCCAGAAGGTTGAATCAGCGAGATCGTGCGCGTTGGGCGAAGGTCGACCGGTTTGTGGTAACCTCTTCTCACACCAAGACTTTCCGGTCGCTGGAGGCTACGGTTCGAGGCGGGCACCCCGCTTGCTTGACCCTCTATCGCGATGTTGGCTAGAGTCACAGGACCAAACAGTCACTTCCGGGCAGGAAAGGAGGTGTCGCGCGGCAAGCAGAGGGTACGTTCCTTCTCCTACCGACGTGATCCACACGTCCTTCCGTCGAAGGAAGGCTCCACAACCACCTTTCAGGGAGGTTCCACCGTATGAAAAGCACCACTTGGGGACGGATTATCGCCGTCACCGCGCTCATGCTGCTGGTCGGGGGCACTGCCTTCGCTCAGTTGCAGAGCGGCAACCTGTTCGCCAAAGTCGTTGACGAGCAGGGTGCTGCACTGCCTGGCGTCACCGTTACCGTTTCGGGTAATGGCGCGCCGCAGGTGCAGGTGACCAACGCACAGGGTGAGGCACGTTTCCTCGGCCTGTCGCCGGGCAGCTATGCCCTGGAAGCCCAGCTCGACGGTTTTTCGAGCCTGGTCTATCCGAACGTATCAATCAACATCGGTCGTAACACCTCGCTCGAGCTGACGCTGTCAGCCGCGGTCGAGGACGTGATCACGGTCACGGCCGAGAGCCCGCTGCTCGACACGAAGCGGATCTCGACGGGCGGCACGGTCTCCTCGACCGAACTCGAGAAGATTCCGACCGCGCGCGACCCCTGGGCCATTCTGCAGTCGACCCCGGGCGTTCTCACCGACCGGATCAACGTCGGCGGCAACGAGTCGGGTCAGCAGTCGCAGTACGTCGGCCTCGGCTCCGGCGGCGACCAGGCGGTCTGGTCGCTCGACGGCGTCACGATCACCGACATGTCGGCCACCGGTTCTTCGCCGGGCTACTACGACTTCGACGCGTTCGAAGAGATGCAGGTCACGACCGGCGGCGGCGACGCCTCGATCGCAACCGGCGGCGTCGTCCTGAACATGGTGACGAAGCGCGGCACCAACGAGTGGCGCGGCTCGGGCCGTTACTACCAGGCCGATAAGAGCAACCAGTCGAAACTTTCCATCAGCAACAGCGAGTTCGGCAAAGCCGGCCCGTGGAACAACAACAACTCGCAGGCCGTATTCCGCACCGGCAACCGGATCGACAAGGTCGAGGACTGGGGCGCCGAACTCGGCGGCCCGATCGTCAAGGATCGCCTCTGGGTTTGGGGTTCGTACGCCAAGCCGAAGATCGACCTTCGCACCGTTCCCGTGCCGCCGTCGGCTCGGAATCCGCAGGGGTTCCCCGATGGTTTCCAGGACTTGAGTACGCTCGAGGACTGGAACGCCAAGATCAACGCACAGATCTCGGCGAACAACTCGGCGACGGCATTCGCCTGGCAGAGCGACAAGGTCAAGATCGGTCGTAACGCCAGCCCGACCCGCCCGCAGGAGACCACCTGGAACCAGAGCAAGTTCGGTCCGTCCCCGACCGCGTACAAGGTCGAGGACACGCACGTTTTCAGCTCCAACTTCTACCTGACCGGTCTCTACTCGGTCGTCAACGGCGGTTTCCAGCTGGTTCCCCAAGGCGGCAACGTTCCGCCGTACCTCGATCCGAACGGCGTCTGGCACAACAGCTTCTTCCTGGTCCAGATCGAGCGGCCCCAGAAGCAGTACAAGGCTGACGCCTCGTCGTTCTTCACCACCGGCAGCCTGAGCCATGAGCTCAAGTACGGCGCCAGCTACCGGACCGTCGATCAGACGACGCTTTCGCGCACCCAGGGCGACGGCTACGAATTCGACCTCCGGCCGTTTGGGGCGGCCTTCTCCCTCTGGGCGTATTCCCGCGATGGCTTCATCGACGTCCAGGCGGATTACACCAGCGCCTTCCTGCAGGACACGTTTACGATCGGCAACCTGACCGCCAACGTCGGTGTCCGCTACGACAAGCAGGGTGGTGACAACCGGGGCGTGACCCTGCAGGGCAACCCGGTCGAAACCGTTCGTCTGCCGACCGTCACCTATGACGGCGGCCCGGCCGGTTTCGAGTGGGAGTCGATCGTCCCCCGTCTCGGCCTGACCTATGCTCTCGGTGCCGAGCGCAAGACGTTGCTCCGCGCCAGCTACTCGCAGTATGCCGACCAGCTCTCCACCGGCTTCATCGGCTGGCTGAACCCGGCGGCGCTTCAGAGCTACTCGTACTACTACGGCCCGACCCGCGGCATCGGCAACACCAGCCTGCCGACGCTGGGCGAGCAGTTCTACTTCGGTTACACCAGCCCGAACGTCAACCCGAACAACGGTCAGTTGATTCAGTCGAACCAGGTGAACCCGAACCTCAACGCCCCGCTCACCGATGAGCTCTTGCTCAGCGTCGAGCACGCGTTGCTGCCCGAGTTCGTCATCGGCTTGAACTTCACCTACCGCAAGATCAGCGACCTGCTCGAGTATGAGCGCCTCGTGTTCGACTGCCCGGATGCAGCGGATTGCTCGGGCACCGACGCGAACCTCCTCCAGACCGGTCGCGCCCACCGTCGTAGCGACTACGTCAAGCGCGCCGATATCATCCGGACCCGTCCGGACGGCACCACCTTCCCGCTCGAAGTTTGGCAGCTCCGCCCGGGTGTATCCACCCGCGGTGGTTTCCTCCTCGAGAACGGCGACCGGGAGCAGGATTACAAGGGCGTTTCCTTCACCTTCAACAAGCGCCTCTCCAATCACTGGATGACCCGCGGCAACTTCACCTGGTCCGATTGGACCTGGAACAGCCCGGACAGTGAGAACGAGGATCCGACCCGCGCGATCAACAACGGCACGGGCGTTGGGCAGGCGGTCAAGGACGGCGACATCGTCGTCCAGGGTTCGGGCACCGGCTCGGGCGCGAAGGGCAACGTGTTCATCAACAGCACCTGGTCGTACAGCCTGAACGCTTTGTACCAGGTCGCTCCCGAGCGCGCCTGGGGCTTCAACGTGGCGGCCAACCTGACCGGTCGTCAGGGCTATCCGATCCAGTACTTCCAGCGCGTCACCGGCCGTAACACCGTGGACGGCGCGCTCGGTGTCGCCGTCCCGCTGACCGCGAATCAGGAGTCGTTCCGCTACGACGACATCCGCATCCTCGACCTGCGCGTGGAGAAGGAGTTCTCGTTCAAGGACTTCGGCTTCACCCTCGGCGCGGACGTCTTCAACGCCACCAACGAAGCGACCGTTCTGCAGCGGCAGGGCCGTCTCCAGATCGGCACCGGCGACCACGTCACCGAGGTCATCAGCCCGCGCATCATCCGTCTCGGCGTGAAGTTCAACTTCCGCTAAGCCGGTTCGATTCGCCGCAGTCTGAAAGCCGCCGGGGGCAACCCCGGCGGCTTTTTTGCGTGCCGAGACATCGAGCGAAGTCCCGCGCTTGCGCTGAGCGAAGTCGAAGCGCTGTTGCCCGTCCGGGCGGAGCCGCGATAAACTTCGCGCCCCGGCGAGAGAAGGTCATTGCCGCCGGCAGGATCCCACGGTGGATCCAGAAGCTATGCAAATCGACTCGGGGAGGCATATAGACATGGCGCACAAGTCGCGCAGGATTTGGATCTCGTCCGTCGTTGCGCTCGGGCTCCTCGTTGGCGTGCCGGCCGGTGCCCAAGAGTGGGCCGGCAGGGGCAGGGTTCAAGGCGAGATCAAAGACGAACAGGGCAAGGCGGTCGAAGGTGCGACGGTCACCCTGCGGAAAGGGACCGAGCGCGTCTCGGTGGAAGCGCCGGGGCCGAAATCGCTCACCACGGACGCCAAGGGACGCTGGGCGATCGGGGGCTTGGCGGGTGGAGCGTGGGGCGTACTGATCGAGAAGGAGGGATTTCTCTCTTCCGAAGGTCAGGTCAAGGTCAACGAGTTTGGACCGGCTCCCCCGGTCAACATCACGCTCAATGTCATTCCCCGGGAGATGATCGAAGCCGCTGAACGCGCGAGCGCTGGCGGGATCATCAACGGCGCCGACGACCTGTTCAATCAGAAAAAGTACGCCGAGGCGCGGGCCGAGTACCAGAAGGCGATGGATCAGATCGACGAGAAGAACCAGGGCAAGCTCAAACTCCGAATCGCCAAAACCTACCTGCAGGAAAAGAACTTCGCCCAGACGGAGAAAGGCCTCCAAGAAGTTCTCGCGGCCGAGCCGAACAACCTCGAAGCGATTCGAATGCTCGCGGCGACCCAGTACGAACTCAAAGAAACCGACAAAGCGATCGATACGCTGAAAAAAGCGACCCTCGTGGCGCCGGACGATGCCGGACTGCTCCAAGAATTGGTTAACTTCCTGGTCGACGCGGGGCGCGAGGAAGAGGCGAAGGTCTACATCGCCAAGCTGCCCGAGGGTACGAAGGTCGATCCGGCGAGCCTGCTCAACATCGGCATCCGCCAGTTCAACGAAGGGGACGTCAAGCAGGCGTACGAGAGCTTCGACCGCGTGGTCCAAGAGAATCCGGCGATGGCCGAGGCCTACTATTACCGTGGCCTCACGGCACTCGGTTTGTCCGCTGATTCGAGCCTCAAACCGGCGGAACAGAAGGCGATGACCGAGAACGCGAAGGCCGATTTCAAGAAGCTCCTCGAACTCGATCCGAACGGTCCGCGCTCCGCCGACGCGCGCGAGTTCTTGAAGTCTCTTTGATCGGCGCTGGAAAGCGGCCCATGCGGCGTACGCGGGTTCTGGCGCTCCTCGGCGCCGCCGGCCTGCTCGCCGCCGGGCTCGTAGGCTGCGGCAAAGAGGATTCCCGGACAGCCTCGGCTGTCCGGTCTCTCGCTCAGGCGGCGCCCGGCTATCGACCCGGGCTTGCGGCCGGGGCGGACGTCCTGCTGATCACGATCGACACGCTGCGAGCGGATGCGGTCGGGTTCGATCGCGAGCCGGGTGCCGGGGTCGAATTCGACCGGGCGACCCCCGTGCTCGACCGCCTGGCGAGCCAGGGTCGGGTCTTTACCTTCGCCCATGCCCACAGCGTCGTTACCTTGCCGTCCCACGCGAACCTGCTTACAGGTCTCTACCCGTACCAGAATGGAATGCGGGAAAATACCGGTTTCGTCTTGTCGCCCCGGGTTCCGACCCTGGCGACGATGCTTGCCGCCGAGGGGTATGAGACGGCGGCCTTCGTCGCCGCCTATCCGCTCGACAGCCGTTTCGGCCTCAATGCCGGATTTGCCACCTACGACGACTCGTATCCGCTCGGCAGCCACCCCGACCGATTCGAGATGGTGCAGCGTCGCGGCGATCAGGTGGTCGGTCCCGCGCGTGCCTGGTGGTCTGCCCATTCCGGCGGCAAGCGATTCCTTTGGGTCCACCTCTACGATCCCCACGCCCCCTACCTACCGCCCGAGCCGTTCGCCGAGCGTTTCCGCGGTAATCCCTATCAAGGCGAGGTCGCGGCGACCGATTCGTTCCTAGCGCCGCTGCTCGAACCCTTCCTGCTTGCCAAGGAACGTCCGGCGGTCGTCGTCGTCACCTCGGATCATGGCGAGTCGCTCGGCGAGCACGGCGAGCTGACCCACGGCCTGTTCGCCTACGAGGCGACACTCCACGTGCCGCTGGTCGTCTGGGGCCAAGGTATCGCGCCAGGACGGGACGATCGCTCCGCGCGGCACGTCGATTTGGTGCCGACGATCCTCGGCCTGCTCGGCGTCGCCGTTCCGGCAAGCCTTCCCGGACGCTCGCTGCTCGAACCGGAGAAGCCCGGCGAGGGCAGCTATTTCGAAGCTCTGTCGACCAGCCTGAACCGCGGTTGGGCGCCGTTGCGCGGCCTGTTGCGCGATCGAGAGAAATGGATCTCACTGCCGCTGCCGGAACTCTACGATCTCGCCCGCGACCCCAAGGAGGAGAAGAACCTCTACGCGGAGGAGCGGCGAAGGGCGCGGGAGCTTGAATCCGCCCTGCCGGCCGAGTCGGCTTGGCCACCGGAGCGCACGGAGGAGGCTTCTGCGGAAGAGTTGGCGCGGCTCAAGAGCCTTGGCTACGTCGGCGGCTCGGCGGTCGCCAAGACGACCTACACGGCCGAAGACGATCCGAAGCGCCTGATCGAGATCGACGGGAAGCTCCAACGGATCGTCGAGGACTACACCCGCGGCGACTTCGAGGGGGCGATTACCCTCTCCCGCGAGGTGATCGCGGCGCGCCCTTCCATGTCCGAGCCGTACGAGCATCTGGCCCTCGCCCTGCGGCAGCTGGAGCGCCCGGGGGAGGCGATCGAGGCGCTGCAAGCGGCGCTCCGCCGCGGCGTCGAGCGCGAGGCACTGCGCCGTCAACTGGCGCTCGCGCTCAGCGAAAACGGCCGCGGCGGAGAAGCCGTGGCGGTGCTCGCGCCGCTCGCCGGCAGCGAAGACCCGGCGACCCAAAACGCGCTCGGGCTCGCCTATTCGGAAGCCGGGCGGTTCGACGAAGCGGTCGCCGCGCTCGAACGGGCGCGCCGGCTCGCGCCGGAAGATCCCAAGACGCTCGAAAATCTCGGCATCGTGCGGTTGCGCATGGGGCGTCCGGCGGAGGCCGAAGATCTGCTCACCCGGGCGCTTCAGGCCAACGACCAGCTGCCGGTGTCGTGGAATACGCTCGGCGTCGTGCGGTACCGGCGCCACGATACAGCCGGCGCCCTTACCGCCTGGCAAAAAGCGGTCGCCCTCGATCCCAAGCAGTACGACGCGCTGTTCAACTTCGGCCTGGTCGCCGCCGAGGCCGGCCGGCGCGAGGAGGCGCGGGTGGCCCTGACGCGCTTCCTCGCCACGGCACCGCCGGAGCGATTCGCCCCAGATCTCGCCAAGGCGCGCCACTGGCTCGCCCAGGTCGGAGGGTAATTGGAGGATAATCGGCCGATGGCCCAGAGAAGATCTCTTTGGCGCGGGGTGGCCCCGCTTGCCGTGGCGACGCTCCTGGCGCTCGCCGGCTGCGGCAAGGACGACGAACTAGGGAGCGCCAAGGGCGCCCCGGTGATCGTCATCTCGATCGACACCCTGCGCTCCGACCATCTGCCCGCCTACGGCAACCGGCGGATCGAGACCCCGGCGCTCGACGAGCTGGCCGCCGCGGGAATCGTCTATGAACGGGCGTATAGCCACATCCCGCTCACCCTGCCTTCGCACACCTCGTTGCTGACCGGCCAACTGCCGGTCCACCACGGAGTGCGCGACAACGTCGGCTATCAGTTCGATGCGGCGGCGCATCCTTATCTGCCGCGCCTGCTCAAAGCGGCGGGCTACGCGACCGGCGCTGCGGTCTCGTCCTTCGTCCTGCGGGGCGAGACCGGACTGGGCGATGGGTTCGACTTCTACGAAGCCGGCATCGAGCTTCGTACCAGCGAAGCGCTCGGCCGCAGCCAACGCCCGGGTGGCGAGACCGCCGCGCTGGCGCTCGATTGGGTTGAGAAGCAGGGCGACCGGCCGTTCTTTCTGCTGTTTCACCTCTACGAGCCGCACTCTCCCTACGAGCCGGTCGAGCCCTTCAAGTCTCGCTACGGCGACCCGTATGACGGCGAGGTCGCGACCGCCGACGCGATCGTCGGCCGGTTCCTCGCTACCCTCAAGGAGAAGGGCGTGTACGATCGCGCGGTCGTCATTCTCCTGTCGGATCACGGCGAGGGGTTGGGCGACCATGGCGAGGAAGAGCACGGCATTCTGCTCTACCGCGAGGCGCTTCAGGTGCCGCTGATCGTCAAGCTGCCTAAAGGGCGCTCCGGCGGCCGGCGGGTGGCGAGTCCGGTCGGCCTGTTCGACGTCGCGCCGACGATCCTTACCCTCGCGGGCCTGCCGTTGCCCAAGGAAGTCGACGGACTGCCACTGCCGGTGGCCGAGCCGGATGCGGCCTCGGGCCGGGCGTCGCGGGGAATCTACGCCGAGACCTTCTACCCTCGCCTCCACCTCGGTTGGAGCGAACTGACCTCCCTGGTCCGCGATCGCTTCCACCTGATCGACGGTCCGGCGCCCGAGTTGTTCGACGTGGTCGCCGACCCGGGCGAAAAGACCGACGTTTTGCGCACCGAACGCCGAGCCTACGGCGAGCTCCGCGCCGCGCTCGACAAGCTGGAGCAGCCGCTCGCGCGGCCTTCGGAAGTCGACCCGGAAGCGGCGCAAAAGCTTGCCGCGCTCGGTTATCTGGGCGGTACCACCGACGCGGATCTCAACGCCGCGCTGCCCGATCCTCGGGGCCGGGTGGCGAGCCTCGCCGACTTCGGCGTCGCGATGCAGGCGGTGAGCGAGCAGCGGTTTGCCGACGCGGTGCCGAAGCTGGAGCAGCTGGTGGGTGAAAACCCAAAGATGGTCGACGCCTGGGTTGCCCTGGGCACGGCGCTCTCGCGGGTCGGCCGGCTGAAGGATTCTCTGGCCGCCTATGAGACAGCGATGGAGGTGAGCGGCGGCTCGCCCCAGGTGGCGCTCGGCACGGCGAAGATTCTGCTCGCGATGGGCCGGCTCGACGAGGCGACGAAACATGCCGAGCTGGGGCTCAACAGCTCGCCGGTCGCCGCGCGTAGCGTCCTGGTGGAAATCGCGGAAGCGAGAGGAGACCTCGGTGCCGCCGAGGAGCAGGCGCAAAAAGCCTTCACGGCCGGCGGCGCCCAGGCCGGGCCACTCGTGACTCTCGCCCAGATCCAGCAGAAGCGCGGCAAAACCGAAGAGGCGCTCGCCACCGCGGACAAGGCGCTCGCCGCCCTGGCCCATTCCGGTGCCCGGCACGAAGGCCTTCAGTCGCTGCGCGGCGATCTGCTCGCGCGCCTCGGCCGCACGGACGAAGCTGAGCGGGCCTTTCGCGACGAGTTGCAGCAGTTCCCGGGCGGCCTCCCCACCTATTCGCGGCTGGCGACGCTCTTCGCCTCGCAGGGCAAAGCCCAAGAAGCCGTGGCGATGCTGCGCCAGATGACCGAGGCGAACAAAACCCCCGCGGCCTATGGCCAGGCGGTGCAGACCCTGCGCGTGCTGGGTGACCGTGATAGCGCCGCCGCTCTGTTGCGCTATGCGCAATCGCTCTTTCCGAAAAGCTCCGAGCTGCAAAAGCTCGCCGGCTGAAAACTGAATCTGCCCTCCGCCTTTTGTCGGAGCGCGAAGGAGTCCCTTCCGATGGCGTCGGTGCCGATCAAGATTTTTCCCAGCTCCCTGGTGCTCGCAACCGCCCTCCTCACCGCGTCCCTCGTGGTTTCGGGCCTCCCGCTGTTTTCCCAAACCGCCACGCAGCCGGCCGCCCCGGCCCCACTGGCCAATACCGCGCCCGAGCCGCCGGCGAAGGCTCCGGCGCCGTCGCCGCTCGACAAGCCGGTGTTCGAGGCGATCCAAAAATACCAGGCGGGAGACGCCGCGGGCGCGCTCGCGATCCTCGAACCGCACAAGAAGGAGATTGCCGAGATCCGGCCTTTGGCCTCGGTTCTGGGGGCGATCTATGTCGATGTCGGCAAACCGCAGCAGGCCCTCGATCTCCTGATGCCGTTCGCCGCCAAGGAAGACGCCGACGCGCCGATCCTTTACAACGCGGGTCGCGCGGCCCTCGCCCTCGGCAAGACGGCCGATGCTCGCAACTATCTGATTCGTTCGGTGGCACTCGAGCCGGCGTCGCCGGCTTCCCGCGAGCTCGGCCTCCTGCTCGCCCGCGAGGGGCAGGTGGTCGAGGCGTACCGAAGCCTGCGCCCCTGGTCGATCCGCAGCCCGCGCGACTCCGAGGCGCGCCTGACCGCCGCGGTGCTCGCCCTTCAGTTGGAACGGCCGTTCGAGGCCGAGGAGCTGTTGGTCGGCCAGCCGCAAGACGATCCGGCGATCCGTCTGCTACGGGCCAAAGTCGCGATCCAAAAGGGCGAAGGGCCGGCGGCGCTCGCGCTCCTCCAGCCGATCGTGGCAAAGCATCCCGAAGCGATGGATCTGGAGATTCGCCGCACCCAGGCCGAGGCGTATCTCCTCGCCGACTCGCCGGCCGAAGCGATCCCGCTGCTTACCGGCAAGGCCGATTCCTCCCCGGCGGTCGCCCTGCTGCTCGCGCGGGCGCAGCGTCAGACCAAAAACGTCGCCGCCGCCCTGGCGACCCTCCGACCTTTTGCCGAGAAGCTGCCGGCTGATACGAAAAACATCGGCGATCCGCGCCCGGCGGCGGCGATCGCTTCCGAATACGGCCAAATCCTCGCCGCCCAGGGCAAGACGCTCGAAGCGGTGGGTTTTCTGGAGCGGGCGACGAAGCTAAACCCCCTCTCGCCGGAGATTTACGCCGCGTACGCCGCCGCCCTGAAGGCCGCCGGCCGTTCGGAGGAGTCGCAGGTCGCCCAGGTGCAAGCCAAGGAATTGGCCGACGGCCGCGCCCAGACGCGTCAGATCGCAGAGCAGGCCGCCAGGGAGCTTCGCGAGGCGCTCGCGGCTTCGGCGTCCACAACCCAATCCACCTCGGCGGCCCCCGGGCCGGCACCCCAGGCGGCCCCGCAACCCACTTTGAGCCCCGAAATGCAGGAAGCCCTGCGTGCCATGTCGTCCGGCGACAAGGCCAAGGCGCTCGACATCGTGAGGCGGAGGATCAAGTCCGCGCCGGACGATCTGGTCGCCCGCAACCTGGAAGTCCGCATTCTGATGGGTGACCAGCGTTTCACCGAGGCGCTCGCCGCCGCGGAAGCTTCGCGCCGCCAAGCGCCCGACAACGCCGACATGGTCTATCAGCAAGCGGCGATCGAGATGGCCCTGAAGCGCCTGACGGAAGCCGAACTCGACTTCCGCCGCGCGATCGCCATCGATCCCAACCACCTCCCCGCCATGAGCGACCTCGCGGTTCTGTTGACCGTCCAAGGCAAGAAGGCCGAGGCCGAGAGCCTCCTTCGCAAGGTGCTGCAGATCAACCCCCGCGACGCCAACGCGCGGGAGAACCTCGATCGGCTCTACAAGCAGTAGGACCCTAGGCGCCGATCGGCCGCCAGGGCCACCTTCGACCATCCCGCCGCCTGGAGCCTCACGACCAGGCGGCGCACGTCGCGGTAAGGAAGGCGGTGATCCGCCGCCACGAGCACTTGCCGGTCCGGGTTCGCAGCGGCGAGATCCCGGAGTGCTCCTTCGAGCCGCTCCTCGGTCACCAGTTGCCGGTCAATGAACACCAGGCCATTTTGTTCCAGGGAGACCGAGATTCGCGGTGTGTCCGCAGTCAGTCGCAGAGGATTGCGGGTCTCCGGCAGCTGAACCGCCGAGCCTTTGGAGATCAAAGGCGTGATGACCATGAAGACGATCAGGAGCACCAGGCAAACGTCGATCAACGGAGTCACGTTGATGTCGCAGCGAACGGACCGTTGAGGAATCAATACGGCTGACTTGGCGGAAACTCTCTGGGGAATCATGGCGTCACCTCCAGATCGATTGGACCGAAGAGGGCGCCCGGCGGTTCCCGGTGGTCGGGGAGCGGCCTTTGAGCGATGCGGTGCGAAACTTGCCGCGCTACGCGAAGCTCTGTGTTCCGCGCCGGTTAGCTGACCAAGAACCCCGCAATCCGCGCCCGTACCTCGGCGGGAAAGACGAGCGGCACGGGAGAGCCCGAGGCCAGGTCGCAATGGACGAGGCGCGCTTGCGCGGTGAGGATCGGCCGGCCCTCCCGGGACTCGGCACGGATTTCGAGCGCCACGGAGGATTTTCCCAGCTCGGTAACGCCCAGGCTCCAGGTGATCTCTTCCCCCATCCGGCCGGGGGCGGTGAAATCGACGCCCAAGCGCACGATCGGGATGCCGCGCTTTAGCTCGCCGTGGAGGCGCGGAAATCCGTACTCGAGACCGTCGCGAAACCAGTCTTCGACCAGATCGTTGATCAAGCCGCACAGGCGGGGGTAGAACGCGATCCCCGCCGGGTCGCAATCGGCGAAACGAAGGATGCGGCGGACGACGAAAGGAGCTGGGGATTCGTTGACTGCGTTGGGCTCGGTCATGGGCTTGGGGATCTCCGGATCGGGGCGGACTCTACGAGGATCTCATGATCTTGAAGCGAGGGGCAGCGAGCGCCGCGTTAGGATGGCGCGATGAATTGGACCGACCAACCCGTCCTCGTGACGGGAGGCAGCGGTTTCGTCGGTGGGCGCCTCGCCGAGCGCCTCGCTGCCGCCGGGGCGCGGGTGCGGGCGATCGTCCGGAAGAAGGGCGATCATCCCGGGCTGGCGAAGGTCGAGCAGATGGAAGGGGATTTCGTCGATCCCGAGACCGCGCGGCGCGTGGCGAAAGGGATGGCGATCGTCATCCATTGCGCCGCCTCGATCGGCGGCGATCTCGCCGAGGCACGGCGGGTCAACGTTGGCGGCACCTCCGGGCTGGCCGCCGCGGCACGGGTCGAAGGGTGCGAGAGATTCGTCCACATCTCGACCATTTCGGTCTACGACTGGGCTGCCGCGCGCCGGCTCCGCGAAGTCGAAGGCAGGGAAGGCGCAGACGCCGAGTTCGACGAAACGACGGTGCAGAAGGAGGGCGAGCAGGCCTACGCCTATTCCCCCGCCGCCTCGCCTTGGTATGGCCTCACCAAAGCGGAAGCCGAGCGCGCACTCGAAGCCGAAATGGCGCTCGGCCTACCTGCGACGATCCTCCGCCTCGGTGCCGTCCTTGGCGTTCATCCCACCTCCAGCTGGGCCGTGGGGGTGCCGGCCAACGTCCGCGCCGGGCGCGTACACCTGGTCGCCGACGGGGCGGGCCTGCTCCCTTGGACCCATGTCGAAAACATCGGCCGCGCGATCGACCTCGCGGTCGAAAACCCCGTCGCCATTGGCCGCGCCTACAACGTGGTCGACGGCCACGTCACGATGGGGCGCTACGTCGAAGACGTCCGCGCCTGGTTTGCCGATGCCCTCCCCGCGCGGCGCGAGCCCGCCGGCCTGGGCGGAACCTTCGCTGCCCGGTGCTCCGCCGAACGCCTTCGCGAGGAGCTCGGCTACGTTCCCGTCCGCACCTACGAAGACGGCATGGCCGAGGCCGCCGCCTGGTGGCGGGCGCGATCGTAGGTACGCCAGGTCGAAGGCCTTCCCTGGAACCGAATTTTCCCTCGCGTACTTGTGCGTCCTGCGGCCCCCCATTCCGCCGTGGTAATCTCCCGCGTCATGAGCAATCCACGCGTATTCTTCGACATTGAAGCCGACGGCGAGCCTCTCGGTCGCGTCGTCATGGAACTGGCGGCCGACGTCGTTCCGAAAACCGCCGAAAACTTCCGCGCGCTCTGCACGGGCGAGAAGGGTTTCGGCTATCAGGGCAGCACCTTCCATCGCGTCATCACGAGCTTCATGTGCCAGGGTGGCGACTTCACCAACCACAACGGCACGGGCGGCAAGTCGATCTACGGCAACAAGTTCCCCGACGAGAACTTCCAGCTCAAGCACACCGGGCCGGGCTTCCTCTCGATGGCGAACGCCGGACCGAACACCAACGGCTCGCAGTTCTTCCTGACCACGGTTCCGACCCCCTGGCTCGACGGCAAGCACGTCGTCTTCGGCCACGTCACCGAGGGGATGGATGTCGTCAAGAAGGTCGAGTCCTACGGCAGCCAGAGCGGCACCACGAGCAAGAAAATCGTCGTCGCGGCCTCCGGCCAGCTCGACTGAGCGGGCATCTGAGGAGGCCTCTCAGGGACAGCCGAGCGATGGGTTCAGACGAGAGCCGACCTCGGCTTTATCTCGAAACGACGGTTGTGAGCCATCTCGCGGCCTGGCCCAGCCGCGACCTGATCGTTGCGGCGCACCAGGAAATAACGCATCGGTGGTGGCGAACTTCGCGGCTTCGATTCGACCTCTTTGCTTCGGAGCCGGTAATCCGCGAAGCGAGAGGGGGAGATTCCGATGCCGCAGCCCGGAGGCTTCTCTTCCTTGAGCCTGTTCCGCTGCGGGCTACCGCGCGCCCACAATCTCTACTCTGGAGGAACTGCTCGATGAAGCCGGATACCTGGACAGACCCCATCGTCGAGGAAGTCAGGAAGATTCGAGAGGAACACGCTGCCAGATTCGACTTCGACCTGGCTCGGATTTTCGCGGATCTCAAGAGGAGCGAGCAAGAATCTGGACGAGAGGTCGTTTCGTTCGCGAGGAAGCCGAAGTCACCTGTAGCGGGCGGATAGGATGGGTTGTCCGCAACAGAAGTCGCTATCCGGCCAGCTCGACTGATCCAAACCGAACAACATTGGGGGAGGCTCCGCTCTCGGGGCCTCCCACGTTTTCCGCCCGAAGGTCTCCGTCCGTAACGACTTTCAGGAGCCACCGATGACCAAAATCCTTGTCCTTGTCGTCCTCGTGGCGGGGTTCGTCGCGCTTTTCGCTCTTCGAGCTCGGGCAGCCGCCGAGGGGCAGGCCCCCGGCGCTCCGAAACAAGGCGAGATCGAGGCTCTGGGCCGAGAGGCGGTTGAGCGAGCCCGGCGCGATGTCAAGCGGGTCGGCTGGCACATGGTAGGGGTACCGGGGGAGGGCCATACGCCGGGGCTTGTTTTCACCATCGGTCTGTGGAAGACCTATCATCACCCCGAGCTTCTGATTGTCACGCCGAGGGATCCCCAGGCGTTCGACGGCAACTTGACCGCGATGGCGGAGCGTATCGCGGCCGGCGAGACCTTCGCGGCCGGGAAAACGTATGACGGCCTGTTCGGCACGTTTGCCGGCAGTCTGCGCAAAGTCCGCAGCTTGTGGTACCCGGAGTACTTAGGCACCGCACTTGGCTTTTATGAGACCGACGACTTCCCGGTCCTTCAACTGTTCTGGCCCGATCGGGAAGGCCTCTTTCCTTGGCAATCCGGTTTCGATCCGGACTTGTTCGGCGCTCAGCCTCTGCTCGACGAGTCGAATCTCGTTCTCGCCAACGTGGGTCGTGATGCCAGGGAGCGCTTCGTCGAAGAGGAAGGTCCCGAAGCGCTCCGCGCTTCCTGGGCCGAGCTGTTCGTCGACCTGCCGGCCGAGCAGCGAGACCAAGCGGTCGAAGATTGGCGGTGGCTCGTCGGGCCCACCGCGAAGCTTTTCCGCGTGACCCTCTTCGGCGACCTCTTCCTCCAGACCCCCGACGGCCACATCCATTGGCTCGATACGGGCTCGGCGGTCTACGAGGAGGTTGCGGACAAAGAGGCCGAGTGGCGCGAGGCGATGGAGCGGAACCTGCCGGCCTTCTTCCATGTCAGCACCCTTCTCGCCTTCCGCGATCTGGGATTTCTCCCGAAAAGCGGGGAGGTCTACGACTGGCAGTTGGCGCCGATGATGGGTGGAGAAGAGAAGGTAGAGAATTTCAATATCGTGGCCGCGATGGTGCATCTAGCGTGCAGCGGCCAGCTCGGAAAGGCGCTCAACGACGTGCCCCCGGGAACCAAAATCTCAAGCTTTGATTTTGCTCCCTTAGGGCCTGTCGGGAGCGACACAGCAGACCCGGCGCTGCGCTATCAAGTCGTCATCAACAGCGAAGAGCAGTACTCCATCTGGCCCGAGGGAAGGGAGCTTCCCGAAGGATGGAAGCCGGTCGGGAAGGCCGGCACCAAACAAGAGTGCCTCGACCACATCAAGACGGTTTGGCTCGACATGAGGCCTCTCAGCTTGCGCAAGGCGATGGAAGCGCAGGACAAGGCCTCGGCGCCCGAGTAAAGCGGAGGCGGAAACGAGCCATGGCGCAGCGCGCACCACCCAGCGCACCAGAGTCTTAGGAGGCTCGGTTCAACCGCTCAAAGGAGAACGCCATGGAAAAACGCCGCAACCGCAAGCTCGCCCTCTCGCGCGAGACCGTTCGCAGCCTTGTTGACCGCCAGCTCGTCGGCGTGGCCGCCGGAGCCTCGCGAAATCCAACCTGCAACACGAACGCCGACAACTGCACGGATATCACCACTTGCTTCCCGACCAATCAGTCGCAGTGCTGTCCGTAGTCCCCACAACGAACGACTGAACCGAACGCGCCGCGACCGAGCCTCCCTCGGCGGCGCGCCCCGCTCCCCTTCGCTAACGTGCAAGACGCCAGAATTTCGCATCGCCTTCCGCCGCTTCCTTGAGTCTCTGCCGCCGGGCCGGCGGTTCCCCGTGGCGCATCAGATCGAAAATGTCATGCAACAACGCCTCCGCCTGAGCGAAATACGAGTGGCCCAGCAGATCGACGTCGAAGTTCGGTACGGCGATCGTGTCGATGTTCGGCGCGATGGTGTACGGAGTGAAGTAGCCCGCCCGCGGTGCGTCGTGAAGTTTCGAGGAGAGATGGACCGCCAGGTCTCCCCGCGAGGCATAGAGCGTGGTCCGATCGGAATGTTCCGGATACAGCTCCGCCAGATCGAGAAAAAGGTCGCGGTCGATGTCCGGCGCGGCGAGGAAGATCTGCCCGAATTTGACCCGCCCGCGGGTCTCGGCGTTCGCGGCGATCCGCTGGAGCGCCCGCAGGAGGCCGCGGTTGCCCATGCTGTGGGCGATCACATCGACCTTTTCGGCGCCGCAGTTTGCGGCGAAATCGACCAGAAACTCGGTGATCGACCGCTCGCTGGCCTCGACGGTTGCCTCGTCCGCCGGATAAGCGACAACGTTGCCGCGCGAGGGCCAACTGAAGAACGCCGTCGCTCCCGGAACCGAGAGATCGCAGCCGAGTTGCGCCGCCCGGATCGCGGCCTCCTCGAAGCTGACGTTATAGCCGTGGAGAAAGAACAACGCACGAGGCGGCCGGCCGCTTTCGCGCGCCACGGCGTCCATCGCATCATGGATCTCGGCGAAAAATCGATCGCGCTCTCGGAGTTCGATCGCCTGCACCCGCAGGTGGTCGTCTCGCAGTCGGCGTTGAAGCAACCGGCGCCAGAGGGCGGTTCCGATCTCGCCGAAGCGATGCGCCTCGGGTATGAGAACGTCGACGCG
>JBBRUC010000040.1:0-33678 GCA_038248205.1 Thermoanaerobaculia bacterium | reverse complement strand
GGGGCCGGCGGCGCCTGAGCCTCGCCGCGCTGGTGGTGGGCAACGCCCTTCTGTTTACGATTCTCGCGGCGGTCGCCCCCCGTTTCGATCCCTACCGGTCGACAAAATCGATCGCCGTGGCGCTACGGCCCCAACTTCAACCGGGAGACGAGGTCGCGAGCTACCACTTCTACCCGCACACGCTTCCCTATTATCTCGCTCGGCGGATCACCGTGGTCTCGTTCACCGGTGAGCTTGCGTTTGGAACGCATCACGACGACACGAGCGCCTGGATGATCGACGACGACGAATTCTGGCGCCGTTGGAACGGCCCGGGAACGATGTACCTCTTGGTCGACACCCACCACCGTAAGCCATTGCCTCCTCAACTGGCGGGAGCGCGCGTGGTTACGGCGGCGGGGTTGTTTCGTCTTCTGGCCAATCGCTGATCGGGGCGAGCCGATCGATCAGAACAGGATGCGCACCCCCACCTGCGTTTGGTGCGGTTCGCCAGCCCGCTCTGCACCGTGCCGCTGACGGTGCCGGGAACTCCGGCGAGAAAGAGCGCTGCTACACTTGCCGCCCTCATGTCTCTTCGCGTCACCCTCCTCGGCAGCGGGACTTCGACCGGCGTACCGGTGATCGGCTGCGGTTGCGCGGTCTGTACTTCTCCAAGCCCGCGGAACCGCCGGTCCCGGCCGGGATTGAAGATCGAGGGGGCGGAGGGGACGGTACTGATCGACGCCTCGACCGATCTGCGCGAGCAGTTGCTGGCCTATCCGGTCTCGCGGGTCGACGCGGTGGTTTTCACCCACGCCCATGCCGACCACATCTTCGGGCTCGACGACGTGCGGATCTTCAATTTTCGGCAAAAGGCGGCGATTCCCTGCTTCGGTTCGGCCGAAACGCTCGCGGCGATCCGACGGATCTACTCCTACGTCTTTGAGGCGGGTCAAGAAGGGGGCGGCAAGCCGCAGCTCGATCTGATCCCGGTCGCGGAGCCGTTTCCCGTTCTCGGTCGACGTTGGATTCCAATTCCGGTCTGGCACGGCACGATGGCCGTGTTCGGCTTCCGGATCGGCGATTTCGCCTACGTCACCGACTGCAACGTGATCCCGGAAGAGAGCTTCGAGATGCTCGCCGGGGTGGAGACGCTGATCCTCGACGCGTTGCGCTATCGGCCGCATTCGACCCATTTTTCGTTAGAGCAGGCGGTCGCCGCGGCGGAGCGGATCGGTGCGCGGAAGACGTTCTTCACCCATATCGCCCACGACATCGACCACGACTCGTTGGAGGTTGTCCTGCCGCCCGGCATGGAGCTTGGCTATGACGGCCTCGCCTTCGACATCGAAGGCTGATGCCGAGCCGCCCCGAGAGATTCCCGCCGGGCGGCGGGCCGCCGGTTCGATCCGTGTGCCGTCGTCCAAGAGCGTCACCCACCGGCTGTTGAATCTCGCCCTGCTCGCCCGGGGGGCGCTGAACTTGGAGCACCCCCTGGAAGCCGACGATACGCGGCTGTTCCTCGCGGCTCTCACAGAGTGCGGTTTTGCGGTGGAGCGGGAGGCGGAGGAAGTTCGCCTGACCCCAAAACTGCTCTCCCGTTCGCCCGAGGAGCCGGTCGAGATCTACTGCGGTAATGCCGGCACGATGTTTCGATTCCTGGTTGCGACGCTGACGGCGATTCCCGGCTTGTTCCGGCTCGACGGCACCCCCCGCTTGCGCGAGCGGCCGATCGGTCCGTTGGTCGATGCGGTTCGGCGCCTTGGCGGCGCCGTCGAATACCTGGAGATCGAGGGGTGCGCTCCGCTCGCGATCCGCGGCGGTACGCTCCGCGGGGGCACGACGACGCTCAATGCCGGTTCCTCCAGCCAATATCTGTCCGCTCTTTTAATGGCGGGCTTGCGGGCGGAAGAGCCGGTGCTCATCGAGCTTTCCGCCCTGACCTCCGAGCCGTACATCGACATCACGCTCAAACTCGCGCGCCGCTTCGGCGGTCGGATCGAGCGACTCGGGCAGACCGTTTTTCAAGTCGAGCCGAGCGCGCTGGAGAGCCCGGGTCGGGTGCGGGTCGAGGGGGATTGGTCGGCCGCCGCCTATCCGGCCGCGATGGCGGCGCTCACCGGGGGAACGGTTCGGCTGCTCGGGCTCGAAGAGAACTCACCGCAGGGGGATCGCGGCTTTTTGGAACTCCTGGCGCAGATGGGCGCGGGCGTCTCGTGGCAGGACGGGGAGCTGGTCGTCGTGGGGACCGGCCGCCTTGCGGCGCTCGACGTCGACCTGGGCCGGATGCCCGACCAGGTTCCCACCCTCGCGGCCCTCGCGCCGTTTGCCACCGGCACGACGCGGATCACCGGCGTACCCCACCTGCGGATCAAAGAGAGCGACCGCCTCCACGCGATGGCGGTGGGGCTCGCCGCCCTCGGCGTACCGGTGCGCGAATTGCCCGACGGGCTGGAGATCGAAGGGGTCTGGGCCGGGCGCGCCGATCTTCCCTCCGACCGGCACACGATCGACCCGTTCGACGATCACCGGATCGCCATGAGCTTCGCGCTCGTCGGCCTCCGCCGCGCGGGAGTGACGATCGCCGACCCGCAGGTGGTCGCGAAGTCCTACCCGGATTTCTGGCGCGATTTCGACACGCTGATCGCCGGCCCACCGGCCGCTAGTCCTGCGGCAGGTGAGATACGGCGTCGCTGACAAACCGCTCAATCTCACCGAGGAGATGAACGACTTCGGCGGAGCATGGAGAGGCAGGAAGCGATTGCGCCTCCTGGGAAGCAACCCGGAACGTGTTCTGTCGCCCCGTGCGTCCGTACCAGGTGACCTCAATGTGGCCGACTCCGAAACTGTCGGAGGTGCAGTCGTGCTGGATCCCGACGGTCGCCTCGACGAGCGCCAGACCGAGAGTTGCGAGTTCTCCGTTTGTCCCCAGCCCGCGAAACGCATCGATCGAGAGGACGCTGCCCGGAACCCCGGTGCCCAGCAGGCTGAACAAGCCACCGCCCCGAGAGATCAAGGTTTGTTCATGACGGACTTGAGCGATATCCGGTCCGAAGAAGAGGGTCCGGGCGGAGTTGACGCGAAGCAGGGCCGGCAGATCCGGCCCCGGTAGCTGAATGGCCAGAATCGGGCTAGACGACAGGACGGCACAGCACAGCACGAAGAGGGGACGGCGAGCGGTGGTCGCCATCGTCAATCCTGCGGGAAACCGGACACAGCGTCGTCAATGAATCGATCGATCGCCTCCACGAGGAAGAAAACGCTGTCCGGGCATCTCTGGCTGGGCGGCGCCTCCTCTTGAAGCGCCACCCGAAACGTGTTCTGCCTCCCGTTGCGTCCATACCAGGTGACCTCAATGTGTCCGGCATTCATGCTGCCGAGAGTGCAATCGCTCTGCATCCCAACCCTCGCTTCGACAAGTGCTTGGCCGAGAGTTGCCAGTTCCTGCTGTGTGCCCAAGCCGCGAAAGGCCCGAATATAGAAGAGTGCACCGGACGGCCCGTCTGCCGCCACCAGATTCATGACGCCGCCGCCCCGGGAAATCAGCACCTGCCGTTGATCCTGCTGGAAGAATTGGCCGAAGCTGGTTCTGCGGACGGAGTTGACACGAAGCAGGGCCGGAACGTCTGGACCCGGAAACTGGAGGGAATGGAGCGCTGACTCGGACAGTAGGCTCAGCGACAAGGCGAAGAAAAGGTATGGACGGTTCATATGCTTCTTGAGATTCATCTCCCACCTCATGAATTGGGATTCAGGTTCAGAGCGTACAACGCGAAGACCTGGGGCCCCTGCCTCAGCGTTGTGCCGGAGACGGTGATCCGCAGCTTTCTTCCAGCAGGCACCGTGTTCGCCTTGATGAACACCGCTTCGACCGTGTTGATGCTGTCGGTGACAGGAAGATCTGGGGCGCTTGGGAAGCGTACCGAGTAACCGGTGTCGTTCCCTTTCACGTTCTCCTGGAAGTTGTTGCCTCGCCAGTTGCCTATTGGGGCTCCCGCAGCGCTCAACTCTTCGACCACCAATTGAAGGTCGTTGACAAGCGCCGCCTGCGAATTGCCGACAATACCTGAAGGCGGGTCGGACCAGGAGAGCACGATGAGGACGTCTTTCGTCGGATCCGTGATCGTCCGCTCGAACACCCGTGGCGGCTGACCGTTCAATACCGGACGGTCGGCGCGATCAACGAAGAAACGGGAGATCCGCGAATCGAGCAGGCGCGAAAGGTTCACGCGCCCCCAACCGTAGTTTGGGCTGGGGCGATTGTCGTTGCCCGCCTGGCCACCGAGATTGTCAGAAGTTGCGACTAGAGCCGCCTTGATCAGCGCGGGAGAGGGGTTCGTTGAAGGCGTCCTGTCGAGGAACCACTTTCGCAGATGGGCGATACAGCCCGTGACCACGGGCGCGGCGAAGCTGGTGCCGGTGCCGTAAGTGAAGAAGTCGCCGCTGCCGGATGGTGGAGAGTACGCGAGGCAGCCAACGCCGGATAAGGGGCTATCGGTGTAAACGCCAGTCATGTCGTAAGGAATCGTCGAAAACACCCGCACTGCCGGCGCAACTAGGTCCGGCTTGATCCGTGTTCGATGGAGGGGTGGTGGCGGGAGCGCCGGAATGGAACCCTTGCCCTGAAACCTGACCCCACGCCCGCTGAATTGGCCGATTCGTGCGGGATGCGTCGCATCCTCTCCTAAGCCCACTCGTCCTCTTGGTGGTCCCGAAGCCCCGGGTAGGTCATCCCGGCAGTCGAGGCCGGGTGCGTTGGCCTCCGCCGCGGGCCGATAGCTCTCGCTCGCGCCGACCGTAATCACATTCTTGGCGGTCCCAGGCGTTCCCACTGAGTCGAATCGGCTGATGCCCGTGGCCTTGTCGAATGCCTGATTTCCCGCGGAAAATACCACCGCTGTTGGTTGCAATCCGTTGGCTGGCAAGATGTCCGCGTCCCGAACGCGGGCGTCGTAGAACTGGGCGCTCTGGTCGTAGGTGGGGAGTGCCAGAACTCTTCCGCCGACCAGCTGGACCTTGTTCCAGCTTTCGTTGACGATCGAAGCGCGATCGGCCGTGCCGGAAAAGCGCATCCACTGGAGGGCGCGTTCGTGACGGCCGCCGGGCGAAGTATCGAGCAGAGCCTCGGCACTGATCGAAACCTGTGCGACGACCAAGCGCGAGAACGGCGAAATCCCTGAGCCTCGGAAATAGCCCTGACTGTCTCTTCCGCCACCGAAAAATATCTGGCTCCCTGGTCCGTAGGGTTGCTCGGAGATTTGCGGATGTCCTTGGCCGGCAATAAGTCCAGCCACCATTGTCCCGTGACCCAGCTGGTCCTTCGATACGGAGGGCTCTGGATCGGACGGTTTGTTCGTGAAGTTCTTGATCTCCAACAACCGCTCCACCCCCTCCGGATTCGTAGCTGGTAGGGTCGGCAGGCTCTCCAGGTCCGGGTGGTGGTTTACCCCCGCCGCAGGTGCACTGCCGTCGTCGAAACCTGAATCGATCATTCCGATGAGCTGGTGGTTCGTGCCCGCGAGCAAGCTCTTGCAATTTCCCACCGGGCTCCAAGGCGGGCATTCAAGCCAGGCGCGATAACCCGGTCCGGTGAGGCCCTGCCCGTTCGCGAGCACGTTGCCCGCGACGATTTGGCCCTGCCGCTCGTCGCTCCATTGCGCTTCGCCGCGGGGCACAACGGAGAGTAGGTCTGGATCGCTCGCTGCAAGGTTCGCGAGGTCCGCAATGGACGCCTGGACGGCGAGGAAGCGGGACGGCGGATCGTTCTGCGCGATCAGGTCGTCCACTGTGATCGAAGGGGCTAACGTTTCCACGCTCGACGCTTTCGCAGAGAGGTCCACGTCGCCGCGCATCTGCAGCAGGTAGCCGTTCGCGCTCTCTTCGGCGAGCAGCTGCGGATCGAGCCGGTCGGTGGTCAGGTAACTGTCGATCCAAGCAAGATACGGTGCTACCGAGCAGCCGAGCAAGGCGCCCGTTCCCACCGCCTGGTAAAGGTAGGTGCGCGACTGAAACGTGCCGAGCAATTTGGCACCGCAGCTCTCCAGTGCTGCGAGCCAGTCTGCTTTCGGCGGGTAGGCGAATTGCACCAGGTAGAAGCCGGGCACCGGCGTCGAGGCAAAGCTTGCGGGAAAGTCCTTCGAGACGCGGTCTTCTCCGGTGTGCGTTTCGAACGCGTGGAAGGGAAGCTGCAGCCAGCTATCGATGCCGTTGGTGAACAGCAATCCGGCCGCGTCGGCGTCGGCTTCGATCGTGCCAACCTGCTCTTTCGGGACGTAGGCCGCGACGAAGCTTGGATAGTCGACCGGCGAGGCGCCGAGCAGGCTGAATAGCTTCCCGGAAAGGGAACCGAACGTGGTCTCTGGATCGCTCGGCGAGGGCTCCTCGCCACCCCCTTCGATCGTGAGCACAGGCTTTTGGACTTCGATGTACTCCAGGCCGGCGAGAGCGGGCGATTGCCAGGGAGTGGCGGTCAAGGGAACGCTGATTGCAGCAGCAAGAACGAAAAGGGGTAACGAGAGGATGGATCGCACTGCGGTCTCCTTGTACCGGGATGAGCCTTGTGGGTTCGTCTAGTCGAACCGCTTGCGCGAGAGCATAACTCATCATGCAAGCCGACGTATCCGGACTGGGACCGGAACCGGCCGTTCCGGGTCGAATGGGCGATGACGTCCTATGTCCTAAGAGGGTGTTTGCCCCGTTCGGAACTCTGGTCGGCAGGAGAGTGGTAGTCTTCGCGCGATTTTTCCGTCACCAGGAACTTTGCCGTGCAGACGATCCATTCGACTCTGTGCCCAATCTCGGGCGCGCCGCTCGAAACGGCGCGCCTTTCCGATCGCCAGCGGCTCGCCGTTGTGCTGCAAGGCGCCGCCTTGCTCGCGCATCTTCAAGGGACGGGATGGAATCTGCCCGAGGGCTGGACGGGCGCCCGGGTGAGCGCCGAGGGCCGGCTCGGGGGCCTCACGGCGAGCCCGGGTTGGCTAGGTCCGGTCCAGGAGCTGCTGCGTAACCTTTTGTTCCGATGCTTTAGCGAGAGCGGCGTGCGCGGCCGGGGGGAAGCGCGCCGCTCGGCCCGAGAACTCGAAGAGGCATGGGCGCTCGATCTGGCACCGATCCCGGCCGACACCGCGGTTGCCCAGGTTCTCACCGCGGCGCCCTTCCTTTGGCAGCCCGCTTTTGCCTTCGCCCGACGGGCTCTCGGCGGGGAGCGGATCACGGTGCCCGGAACCTCAGCGAACGGGAACGAACCGCGCCGACTCTGGCTCGCCGGCCCTGGCCCGTTCCGCCGCCGGGTGCTCGCCCGAGCGGCCGACCTGGCGGCGCTCGAAGCGCTACTCGGCGGGGCGGAGGCGCGCGATCTCTGGTACGGCTCGCCGGCCGCCGAAGAGCCGCGCGACCTCGCCGCCGCGGGCCGCTATCGCAGCGCGGTTCTGGCGTGGGAGCGGCAACCGCCGCGTTCGGCCGCGGATCGCCTGGCGTTCGCCCGCTCGCTCGATGCCCTCGGCCGTTTCGAGCGGGTACTCGAAGCCCTGGGCCAAGATCGCGCTCTGGAGGCGCGGGCGATCCGCGCCCGCTGCCAGCTCCGTCTCGGCCGACTGGGGGGAGCGCTCGCGGCGCTCTACCGGTTGGAAGCGTTGGCCCTCCCGCCAGAGATCACGATCGAGCTGGCGGAGCTGGCGACCCGGGCGTTCGCCAATGCCGGAGAGCCGGTGGCGGCGAAACGTTGGGCGGCGCGCGCTCTGGAAGCCGCCCCGAGCGGACCGCTCGCCCGCCGCGCCGCCCTGATCGCCGCCGTTTCCGCTTGGGACCGAGGAGAAGGGGATGCGGCTCGGGCTCACCTCGCGCTCGCCGAAGCCTTTCCGGGCGATCCGCGCGACGCTTGGCGCGGTCATCAGGTTCGTGGCCTCGTCGCCCTCGCGGAGGGTGATGCGCGCGGTGCCGCCGGCCATTTTGCGGCGGCCTTGCGTTCGGGGCGGCGGACCCTGCCACGGTTCGAGGCCGGCGGCTTGTGGAACGACCTCGGCCTCGCGCGCGCCGAGATCGACGACCTGGCCGGCGCCGAGCGCGCTTTCCTTCATGTCCACCGCCTGCTCTCCGGCTGTGATGGCCCGCGCCGAACCACGCTGGCCCTTTATAACCTGGCGGAGGTACGGCTTCGCCGCGGCCGGCTCGGGGGAGTGCGCGAGATCCTCGACGTCTCGTCGGTCGAGAATCGGCTGGCCGGTAACCTTCGAGGTCAGGTTCAGGACTTTGAGCTTTCGGTCCGGCTCGACCTTGCTCTGGGCCGTCCCGAAGCGGCGCTCGTCCAGATCGAATCCGCCCGACTGTTGCTCCGGCAGCGGCGCGCCGACTGGCGGAGGGTTGAACTCGCGGTGCTCGCGGCGCGCGCCCTCGGTTGGCTGGGGCGATCGGACGAGGCGGCCACGGAGCTCGAAGCTGTCGGCGACCAAGCGCAGGGGCTACTTGAACCCGAGGAGCTTCCGGCCCTTTTCGCCCTCGCCGGCTTGCGCGAGCGCGCCCTCGCCGCCGCAGCCGGCGCCCCCTGGTACGAACTGTATGCCACGGCCCTGCTCGGAGAGCGGCCGGTGACCGGTGAGGCGAGCCATGGGGATGCCGCCGTGCTCGACCGGCTGGAGCCCGCCCGCGCGGCCCGATTGGTGTTCGACCTGGATACGATCTCCGGTCGCCGGTCGGACGGAACGGAGATCGTTTCACCGGCGCGTCGTCGGCGCGCCGCGGAAATCCTGCGCCGCCAGGGCGCGGGGCGTTTTGCCGAACGGCTCGAATCGCGCGACAAGAGTCCCTGGCGCGCGGTCGAAGGCTGGCTCGCCACCACGGACAACGAGACCGGACCGGCGGGAGCGAACGTGGAACCGCGCGCTCTCGAATCGCTGTTCACCGCCTTCGGAATTCCAGAGGCGCGGCTAACCCTCGAATTGAATCGCAAGGGCAACGGAAAGCTGGACGGAGATCTGCCCGACGCTCGCGTTCTGCTCGGGGGTACCGGCGGGCCGGCCGAAGCGGTGGGAGCCTGCGGGCCGGCGCGGTTGATCCTGCGCGCGGCGGAGATTGATGAACCGGTTGCCGCGCTCTTCGCAATGTTGCGCCGCGTACTTGCGCCGCGAGCGGCCGATGGGCACGGGAAGGGCGATCGACGAGCCGCCGCGCCATCTCGTCCGGTCGCTCGATCCGCGGCACGGCCGTCCGGATGGATTGGTGAGCATCCTGCGTTGGGTAAAGCTTTCGATCGAATCGTCCGCCTCGCGCCGGGCGATCTCGCCGTGCTCGTCCTTGGTGAAAGCGGCACCGGCAAAGAGCTCGCAGCGCGCGAAGTCCACCGGCGCAGCCGGCGCCATCGGGGGCCGTACGTGCCGGTCAATTGCGCGGCGCTTTCCGAGACGCTCCTGCTCTCCGACCTGTTCGGTCATTCGCGCGGCGCCTTCACCGGCGCTGAGCGCGAGCGGCTGGGGGTGTTTGAAACCGCGCAGGGTGGCACCGTTTTTCTTGACGAGATCGGCGACCTGCCGCCGGTTGCCCAAGGAATGTTGCTGCGTGTCCTGCAAGAAGGGGAGGTGCGGCGTTTGGGCGAGAGCCTGCCGCGCAAAGTCGATGTACGGGTGGTCGCCGCGACCCATCGAGATCTGACCCGCGCGAGCCGCGAGGGAACGTTTCGTCAGGATCTTTATTTTCGGCTGCGTGGCGCGAGTGTCACCTTGCCGCCCTTGCGGGAGCGCGGGGAGGACGTCTTATTGCTCGCGGAAAGTTTGATCGAAAGGGAGGCGGTCCGCTCCGGCGTTTCAGCGGTGCCGCGGCTCGGTGCCGAAGCGGCAGGCCGCCTGCTCGCGCACTCGTGGCCCGGCAACGTGCGCGAGCTCGAAAACGTCATCCGGTTGGCCTGCCAATTGGCGGCGGGCGAGCCGGAGATCACGATCGAGCATCTGGAACTCGACGAGATGCCGGGAACGAAAAGCGCCGGTTCGTACCAAAGACAGGTCGATGAGTTTCGCGGCCGTCTGCTGCGCGAGGCGATGGCGGCGGCCGGCGGAAAGCGTTCCGTAGCCGCGCGCAGCCTCGGCCTCACCCGCCAAGCGCTATCTTATTTGGTCCGTGAGCTGCGCATTGACGACTTCTGATTGAAAGGCCAACATCGGCCCACCCGCTGGGCGATCGGTTCGATCCCTTCTCGATCGATCTCGTCGAACGCGTCCGGCGCATGCGAATCGACGTCGAGCACCGCGACCAAAACTCCGGCCCGATCGAAAACCGGAACGACAATCTCCGAACGCGCCGCCGCGTCGCAGGCAATGTGCCCCGGAAAAGTGTGAACATCCGCTACCAATTGGGTGCGACGCTCCCTGGCCGCGGCGCCGCAAACGCCCTGGTCGAATCGAATCTCCAGGCAGCCGATGCCCCCTTGATAAGGACCGACTCGCAATAGCTCGGGCGCCACCACGCGATAGAAACCGGTCCAGCTGGCGGCAGGCAAGCGGGCGTGGAGCGCTGAAGCAGCGGAGGCCATAGCGGCGATCGGATCGTCGAGATCGGCAAGCAGTGAATCGATTTCCGCGAGCGCCTCAGCATAGACCTGGCGCTTTTTGTTGTCGTTCGTCATGGCTCCATTCTAAGCGTTCCGGTAGGCGAAATGGAACGTCTGAAAGCGATCGATAGCGAGGATAAAATGGCGGATAGTTGACAACGTGCCAACGGTGCTCGATACTTTGCCGCAGTGAAAACCCCTAGAGAAAAAAAGGATTGCTCAAATTGCAACTCCTAAAGCGGAGGAATTGAACTCTCATGGCACAAAAACGCGCGGCCCGAAAGCCAGCAAAGAAAGCAGCGAAAGCTGTGAACCAACCTGCGGCGAAGCCAGCTGCCAAGCGAGGCAGACCTGCCAAGCAAGCCAAGGTTTCCAAGTCGTCCCCCGTTGCCGCGACCAACGCGGCGACCGAAGGAAGCGCCGGCAAGGGTGAAGCCTTGTTGACGCTCACCGAGGTGTCGAAGCGTTCAAACATTTCGATGCCGACCCTGCAGCGCTATAAGAAGCTGTATCAATCGCGCATTCCGTCGGTCGGCAAGGGGCGCAAACAGCGCTACCTGGAAAGCTCGCTCGCGGTCTTTGAAGAGTTGAAGACCGAAAACATCGGGCGCCGCGGCAGGCCGCGCAAAGCGGCAGGCAAGACCGGCCGTCCTCTAGGCCGTCCTCCCGGCCGCCCGGCACTGCGGACGAAAGCGGCCCAGCCGGCCGCTCCGCAAGCTCCCGCGGAGCGCGGTGGCAAGAAGGCCAAGGGCTCGGGCCTGTTGACGCTCACGGAGATCGGCAAGCGCGCGGGGGTTTCGTATCCGACGGCGGTTCGCTACGTCCGGTTGTTCCTCGATCGGCTACCCCACGAAGGAGAGGGGCGTCGCCGCCGGTTCTACGCTGGAGCGGTCGACGTGTTCAACCAGCTTCGAGAAGAAGGGGGGCGCGGCGGGCAGCGGGTGGCGCGAATCGCCAGCCGTACCGTCGATGCGATCGAAACCGGAGTTGCCGATCGGATCAAGCAGCTCGAGAAGGCGCAACAGAACTTCGAGAAGAAGCTGCGCACCTTGGCGACGAGCTTGCAGAAGTTTCTAGAGTAGAGCGCTCCGGCTAGCTCGCTGTCGATGATTTCGGGGCGGATGCGAATCCGCCCCGACCTCGTTCTATTCCTCGTTCACTCCAAATGGTCCCAGCCGAGCGGTAGCAACTCTCGGCTCACGCCGCCTTGGTTGATTCGAACGGCGGGCCCGGGTGTGATCCTGCCGATTTCGGCGTTCGGAAAATCGCGCGGCGGTGCTTTGCGTGGCGGCAAAGTGAACAATAAGACGTAGTCCTCCCCGCCGCCGAGCGCGAGCGCGAGCGGCTCTTCGCCCACCGCTCTCGACAGCTCGGCAAAGCGCGGCGCGAGCGGTAGCGCGCTCTCCTCGATCAGGGCGCCGACCCGGGACTCGGCGCAGAGCCGATGCAAATCGCGGGCGAGGCCGTCCGACACGTCTAACGCCGCGGCGCGCCGCTCTCTGCCCAGGGCGACTCCGAGAGCCAATTGGGCCCTGGGCGCGAGGTGCCGCCGGATCGCGCGGTGGGCGGCCGGCACCAGCGCGTTGGGGATGACGAGATCGCCCGGAAGAAAGACCCGCCTTCGGATATCCATCGCGGCGCCCCGGGTGAGCAGCCGTTGGCCGAGAGCCGACTCGCCGAGCGTGCCGCCGACATAGAGCCGATCGCCCACACGGGCGGCGCTTCGGCGCAGCCAGCGCCCGCCGACGGGGCGGTTGCCAAGGAGCGTGAGCGAAGCGACCAGCCGCTCCGGGTTCCGTGCGAGATCGCCGCCTGCTAGCGTCACGCCTGCGGTTCGGCAGGCTCTCGCCAACGAAGAGAAGAGACGCCGCGCGTCGAACCCGGGAGGGGCAGCGAGCGCCAGGAAAGCCCACGCGGGCCGGGCGCCGCAGGCGGCGAGATCGGACAGATTCACCGACAGGAGACGGCGCGCCACGAGGGCGGGGTCGAGCCCGGATGGAAAGTGTACCCCTTCAATTTGGCTATCGACGGTGATCGCCCAAGGGCCGCCCGGCGGCAGAAACGCCGCGTCGTCGCCGATCGGGCTGGGTTTGCCAGCACGACCTTCGCGACGCCGAAGCCAGCCGATCAGTCGGTCTTCTGATTCGCCAACCACGACCGGTCGGGCCATACGCTCAAGGGGTGCTCGGTTCCGACTCGCCGGACGCGCCGGACGGCAGTTGGGCCGCGGGGGGCACCACGATCGTCTCCGCCGGTGCGGCGGCGGCCCTTTCGGTCACCCCGCTTCGATCGGCAACAGGCAGCAGCGCGAAATCCAAAACCTCGCCCATGTGCTCGACGAAATGGAAGGTGAGGCCTTCCTGGATCGCTGCCGGAACCTCGATCAGATCGCGCCGATTGAGTTTCGGAACCAGGATGATGTGAATGCCGGCGAGCTTGGCGGCCAGCACCTTCTCTTTCAAACCGCCGATGGGCAAAACGTCGCCTCGCAGGGTGATCTCCCCGGTCATCGCGACCCGCCGGTGGATCGGCCGGCCGGTGAGTACCGAGAGCACTGCGGCGCCGATCGTGATGCCGGCCGAAGGGCCGTCCTTCGGGATCGACCCGGCCGGCACATGGACGTGCAGATCGCGTTTGGCAAACCAATCCTCGGGTAGACCGTGCTCGGCGGCGTAGGCCCGAGCGTAGGAGAGGGCCGCCTGGGCCGACTCTTTCATCACGTCGCCGAGTTGGCCGGTCAGCAGCAGCAGCCCCTTGCCCGGGACCGCGATCACTTCGATGAAGAGTAGATCGCCGCCCGCCGCGGTCCAGGCGAGACCGGTGGCAACACCCACCCGGTCGCGATCGAGCAACTCTTCGTTGTAGTGCTTGCGCGGCCCGAGAAACGTTTCGATCTGCTCCGGATCGAGCAGGATCGTCTCTTCCTCGCCGCGCGCCACCCGAACGGCGACCTTGCGGCAGACCGCCGCCAGCTCGCGTTCCAGATTGCGCAGCCCGGCCTCCTTCGTGTAGTCCGAGATGATCTTGCGCAGGCCCGTATCGGGTAGCTCGACGTGTCGCTCTTCGAGGCCGTTCTCCTTCAGTTGCTTCGGAATCAGGTGGCGGCGCGCGATCTGGAGTTTCTCGTCTTCCGTATAGCCGGAGAGCCGGATCACTTCCATCCGGTCGAGGAAGGCAGGCTGGATCGGGTCGAGCAGGTTGGCGGTGGCGATGAACAGCACACGAGATAGATCGTAGGGGATTCCCAAGTAGTGATCGACGAAGCCGTAGTTCTGTTCCGGGTCGAGCACTTCGAGCAGCGCCGACGACGGGTCGCCGCGGAAATCGGCGCCGATCTTGTCGATCTCGTCGAGCACGAAAACGGGGTTCGAAGTGCCGGCCTGGCGCACCCCTTGGAGGATGCGGCCGGGTAACGCGCCGACGTAGGTGCGGCGATGGCCCCGCACCTCCGCCTCGTCGCGGACGCCGCCGAGCGAGATCCGCACGAACTGGCGGCCCATGGCGCGGGCGATCGAGCGGCCCAGGGAGGTCTTGCCGACGCCGGGCGGGCCGACGAAGCAGAGGATCGGGCCGCGGGAATCGGCCTTGAGCTTGCGCACCGCGAGAAATTCGAGAATCCGCTCTTTGATCTTTTCCAGGTCGTAATGATCTTCGTCGAGGATCTCCCGGCCGTGGTCGAGATCGAGGTCATCGACCGAGGTGGCGGCCCACGGCAGCGCGGTCAGCCAATCGAGATAGGTGCGGATGATCTGCGTCTCCGCGCTCTCCGGGTGGCTCCGTTCGAGCCGGCGGATCTGCCGCTCCAGCTCTTCTTTCCCTTCGACCGAAAGGCCTTTGTCTTCGGCGAGCTTGCGGTAGTTGGCGACCTCTTCGGCCAGTTCCTCGCCCTCGCCGAGCTCCTGTTGGATCGCCTTGAGCTGTTGGCGCAGGTAATACTCGCGCTGGCTCTTGTCCATCTCGCCGCGCGCTTGAGAGGAGATCTCCTGCTGCATGGTGAGCACTTGGATCTCGCGCACGAGCAGATCGCTCACCCGCCTCAGGCGCTCGATCGGATCGAACGTTTCGAGCAGTTGTTGCGCTTCGAGCGGCTTCAAATCGAGATTGCTCGCCGCAAGATCCGCCAGTCGACCGGCTTCTTCGAGGTTGGCAGCGATCACCATCACTTCGGGCGAGATCGGCTTGCCGAGCGAGACCGCCCGATCGAGGCTTTCTTTGACCGAGCGGACCAACGCTTCGGTTTCGAGCGAGCGTTCGAATTCGACGTCGTCGAGCCGTTCGATTTTCGCCTGAAGGTACGGTTCGGTCTGACCGATGTGGACCAGCCGAGCACGAGCTAGTCCCTGGACCAGGATGCGGATTCGGCCGTCCGGCAGCTTGAGCATGCGCATGATGATCGCGGCGGTGCCAACGGGATAGAGGTCCGGCTCGCCGGGGTTTTCGATCGCGCCGTCGCGCTGTGCGACCAGCAGGATCACCCGGCTCTCAGCGAGCGCGCGATCGACGGCGAAGACGCTCTTGTCCCGCCCAACCGACAGCGGCAGGATGATGTACGGAAAGATCACCGTGTCCTTAAGCGGCAGGACCGGCAGCACGTCCGGAATCTTGATCGCGTCCTCGGCCGACTCGGAAGGCGGTCGGGTCGGAACGCCGGTGGTCATGGCAGTGCTCATTGCCCCTCCTCCCCTGAAACCTTGGTCTCAGGAGGTGGGCCGATCTCTTCGATCAACACCGGGCGCGCGGCGAGGCGCTTCTCTTCAACCTTCGGAAACTCGACTGCGAGCAGACCGTCGGTTAGACGGGCGTGCCCCTTGTGGCTATTGACCGGTACGAACAATTGCACCTCGCGGCGAAAGCGGCCGTGCGCGCGCTCTATGCGCTGAAAGCGAATCTTGTCGGCGGGGAGCGGTGTCGTTTTGACTCCGGAGATAGCAACTCTCGTGCCGCGCACCTCGATTTTGAGGTCCTCGGGCGCGAGACCGGGCACTTCGACCAGGATCAGGATCGAATCGGCGGTCTCCACGATGTCGAGTTCCGGGCACCATTCGGTCGCCGGATCGGCGCCCAGCTCCAGCGCCTCGGTAAACAGGCGTTCCATCTCGGTGTGGAACCGGGAGATCAGCTCGATCGATGCGATCCGCTTCGCCACCGTCACTCCTCATCCTGGCGCTGGATCAGCCCCTGGACCACGTCGGTGAAAGCTCCGATGTCCTCGAACCGGCGGTAGACCGAAGCGAAACGGACATAGGCGACCTGGTCGAGTTGGCGCAGGCGCTCCATCACGAAGGCGCCGATGTCGCGGGTCGAGATTTCGCGGTCCTCGCGGTCGTGCAGCAGGGTTTCCGCGTCGTCGGCGATCGCGTCGAGCTGTTTGCCGGAGACCGGCCGTTTCTCGCACGCCCGGTAGAGCCCGGACACCAGTTTCTTGCGGCTGAATTCCTCGCGCCGGCCGTCGTGCTTGACGACCATGTAGGGAATTCCCTCGATCTGCTCGTAGGAGGTGAAACGCCGGCCGCAGCCCAAGCACTCGCGGCGTCGACGGATCACCTCGCCATCGCGGCTCTCGCGCGAATCCACCACCCGATCGTGGTTCTCGGAGCAGAACGGGCACCTCATGGGCGCGTGGTCATTCCTTGGCGTGCAGCGCGATGTTCAGGCGCAACAGGACGCGCTCCAGCGTTTCGGCGTCGCGAATGTCGACTTCCAGGTCGCGCACCGCATCCAGCACCCGGTGCTCGTCGTCCTCGACCTGGAAGCTCACCAGGAAGCGGCGCGCACGGGCGAAGTCCGCCTTCTTGAGCGTCAGGTCGATCGAGCGCGACAGCTCTCCTCGTCCGTTCCTCTGCGCGGCGGCCGCGGTGATCGAAGCACCCGCGGCGCCCGGGATGGCGCCGGTCGGCTGGGCCGGAGCGGGCGACGGAGCGGGCAGAAAGGGCGGCGGAGTCGCGGCGAGTGGTCGAATCGGGGTGGGGCGCGACGGGGCCGCGGCCTCGCGGCGAATCTTCTCCAACTCGGTGAGGACGTCCACCGTTCGCCGGGCACCGGTGGTCGTGCCCATCTTGCGGCCCGGATGCGGCGGTGGCGCCTCGGCGGCTGGGCGAATGGTGGGTTCGGCCGCCGGGATCGTCGGGATCGCCGGGCGCGGCAGCGTTGGGGGCGGCAGGGGCGGTGCCGGTTTGGCCGCGGGCTGGGGCGCCGGAGGGGCGGGAGCTTGCGGGGCCGCGGCGCCGGCCGATGGGACCACCGGTTTCGGCAGCGGCGGCGGTGCCGGCCGTCCTGACCCGGAGGCTTGCGTCTCGCCGGGTCGACCGAGCCGCTTCTTGAGCGACATCAGGGTCAGTTTCGAGATCCCCTTGAGCGTCTCGAACACGCCCTGGCCCGTCGGCGCGGCCGACTCGAAATGGAGCCAGCCGTTACGATTCAGGCTCCGGTTCATCTCGTCGACCGTGCAGATATCCGGCAGATCGCGCTTGTTGTACTGGAGCACCAGAGGCAAGCTGTCGGATGACAGGCCCATCTCGGCCAGGTTCTCCTCCAGGTTGCGGAACGATTCCTGATTCGCCTGGAGCATCGCCCGCTGCGAGTCGGCGACGAAGACGACGCCGTCGACCCCTTTCAGGACCAGCTTGCGGGTCGTGTTGTAGAAAACCTGGCCGGGGACGGTATAGAGCTGGACGCGGGTCGAGAAGCCGGCGATGGTGCCGACGTCGATCGGCAGCAGGTCGAAGAACAGCGTTCGATCGGTCTCGGTCTCCAACGACACCATCTCACCGCGCGAGTCTCCGGCGGTGTGCTTATAGATGTAGTGAAGATTTGTCGTCTTGCCGCACAGACCCGGGCCGTAGTACACGACCTTGGCTGCCATCTGCATCGTGCTGTAGTTGAAGAAAACCATATTCCGGCCGACCTCTGGGACGGGGCTGGTGAGCATAGCACCAATGACGTGTACATCAGGGTTCTTCCAACTCGGAGAGAAGACCCCGCTGCGGGGCTCCGGCCAAACCGACCCGGGCGCGCTGTCTCAACGTCTCGGCCGCCAGGGCGCGGACCCAAACGACCATCTCCGGGGCGGGGCCGGCGAGGGCGGCGAGCTGGCCGAGGACGGTGTCGCGGTCTCCCCGGGCGGTAGGGCCGGTGATCGCGTGCGCCGGATCGGCGGCTTGCCCTGCCGCTTCGACCGCGCCGCGGGCCAGCTCCAGGTAGCCGCCGACGACATCGGGGGGCAGGCGCAGGCGTTCGGCCAGGTCGGCCGCGGCGGCCAAGAGGGTGGTCACCCCTCCCGCCGCCAGAGTCGCCGCGAAGTGATAAAGAAGGCGGCTCTCCGGCGGTATCGTCCCGCTCGTGGCGCCCCAGGCGGCGGCCAGGCGCGCCCCGAGCGCCACGGCGGGGGGATCGCCGTCAAGTCCGAAGAAAATCCCGTGCGCCTCGGCCACGTCCGGCCGGGCCGCGGGGAACGCCTTGAGCGGATGGAACGAACCGACCGCGGAACCCGAATTGGCGAGCGGCGCGAGCGCCTCGGCCGTCCGGCTGCCCGAGGTGTGGAGCACCACCGTTGCCTGGGGCCGGGCCGCGAGGTCGGCGGCGACTCGATCGAGCGCCCCGTCCGCCACCGCAATCAGCAGAAGATCCTGGCCGCCGCTGGCCAGCTCGGCGAGCGGCATCCGCTTCGGCGGACCCTCCCGCCCACCGCTGTCCGGAGGGCCGGTGTCCCGTCCGGCGACCGCGATCCACCGGGCGCCGGACGCCACCGCCCACGCCGCCAGGCTCGATCCGACCCGCCCCGGGCCGACCAGGGAAAAGGTGAGATTCGCGAGCTGTCGGTGAGGAGCTGGCACTGAGCTACAATATGGGCGCTTTTCGATTCATGGCAAGAGGCAAATGCCCAACTCGCAAAACGTTCGCTGTTTCTGAGGTTTACCGTTGCGCTGAACGCCCATGGCCGACCGAACCGATTCCCGCAAACTCACCCCTCAGCTCTCGCCGCGCGACCGCGAGATCTTGAAGCAGGTGGTGGCCACCTACGTTCTTTCCGCCGAGCCGGTTTCCTCCCGCTCGGTGGCGAAGCAGGCGGATCTCGGCTTGTCGGCGGCAACCATCCGCAACGTCATGGCCGACCTGGAGGAATGGGGCTATCTGGCCCAGCCGCACACCTCGGCCGGCCGGGTGCCGACGCGGATCGCCTATCACCTGTTCATCGAGTCGCTGATGGACGTCCGTCGAGTGCCCGAATGGCAGCGGCGCTATATCGAGGATCACCTGGGCACCGGCCCCGGCGATCCGGACCAGATCATGAGTTCCGCGTCGCACCTGCTCTCGGAGCTGTCGCACCAGGTCGGCTTGGTGGTGACGCCGTCGATCGCCGAGACCGTCCTCGCTTCGGTCGAGTTCGTGCCCCTGTCAGGGCGCAAGGTGCTGTGCGTCTTGGTCTCCACCTCGGGTTTCACCGAGACCAAGGTGATCGAAGTTCCGGAGCCGATACCGCGCGAAGATCTGGTACGGATCTCGAACTACCTGAGCGAAAACTTTGCCGGTACGACGATCCGCGAGGCTCGCGGTCGGCTGATCCGGATGCTGGCCGAGGAGCGGGCGCAAATGGATCGTCAGCTCGCCCTGGCAATCGAGCTGGCGAAGCACGCGCTCGAAGTGCCCTCGGGTCAGGGAGTTCTGGTCGACGGTGCCTCGGAGCTTTTGGCCCAGCCGGAACTCGCCGACATCGGCCGGGTGCGGCGGATGTTCGACACCTTCGCCGACAAGGCGCGTTTGGTGTCGATTCTCTCGCGTTGTCTTGAAGGGGGCGGGGTCCGCGTCTGGATCGGCGCCGACAGCGACCTCACCTCCGAACTCGATTTCAGCCTGGTCGCGACCACCTATGGCGTCGGCGAGCGCCCGCTCGGTACGCTCGGTATCCTAGGGCCGTCGCGCATGGAGTACGAGAAAGTGATCCCGCTGGTCGATTTCCTCGGTGAGGCGCTGTCTCGCGCGCTCGGCGAGACGTTTACCGGCAGGATTGATTGAATGAGCAAGAAGGGTGACGGATCGGACAGGGCCAAACATCTATGGATCACGGATAGAGAACCGGAAGCCCTCGACGGGAACGGTTCGAGTGCCACGGTGGGAGCAGAGAATGGCGAGTGACGAAATGAACGATGAAAGGATCGAACGGTCGTCGGGCGAGAACGACGCCGAGCTGGATCTTGACGAGATGAGCCCGGACGTCGCGTCCGCGATCGAACAAGCAATGGCGGCGGTCGAGGGGGTCGAGTCCGCCGCCAAGGGCGGTCGCCCGGAAGGCGCCCAAGAGCTGGGCGCCGAAAACGCCCGACTGAAGCGCGAGGTCGCCGAGTTCCGCGATCGTTCGGTCCGTACGCTCGCCGACTTCGACAACTTCAGAAAGCGCAACGAGCGCGAGCGCGACGAAATCCGCCGCTACGCCGCGACCGAGGCGATCCGTGAATTCGTGGGCGTCGTGGACAACCTGGAGCGGGCGCTCGGTGCCGGCGGCTCGGCGGACGACTTGAAGAAGGGCGTCGAGCTGATCGCCCGGCAGATGCAGGAGGCGCTACGCCGGGTTGGGGTTCAGGAAGTCGTGGCCGAAGGGGCGCCGTTCGATCCGGCGGTCCACGAAGCGGTGTCGCGCGAGGAGAGTTCCTCGGTGACCACGCCGACCGTCATCGCCGCCTTGCAGCGCGGCTATCGGCTGCACGACCGGCTGCTGCGCCCGGCGATGGTTCGGGTGGCGGTGCCGGTCGAAAAGTCCATGGCCGGTTCGCCCACCTCGCCGCCGGAGGCGGGCGAGGCGTGATTCGGAATTCTTTCGGAACTCCGCGGCCCGGGCCGTGGCGCAAGGGGAGCAGGCGAGCGTGAGCAAGATCTTGGGAATCGATCTCGGCACCACCAACAGCTGCGTGGCGATCGTCGAGGCTCTCTCCCCGCGGGTTCTCGCCAATCGCGAGGGGAGTCGGACCACCCCTTCGATCGTCGCGTTCGCCGACGAAGGGGATCGGCTGGTCGGTCAGATCGCCAAGCGGCAGGCGATCACCAACCCGCAGAACACGATCTTCGCGGTCAAGCGCCTGATCGGCCGGAAGCACGGCTCGCCCGAGGTGTCGCGAGCGCGCGAAGTGTTGCCCTACAACCTCGTTCCTTCGGGCAACGGCGACGTCAAAATCGAGATCCGCGACCGCAACTACAGCCCCGAGGAGATCTCGGCGTTCGTCCTGCGCGAGATCAAGGAGTTCTGCGAGGAAACGCTCGGCGAGCCGATCCGCGAAGCGGTGATCACCGTGCCGGCGTACTTCGACGACTCGCAGCGCCAGGCGACCAAGGACGCCGGCCGGATCGCCGGGCTCGACGTCTTGCGCATCTTGAACGAGCCGACCGCGGCGGCGCTCGCTTACGGGCTCGACAAGACCCAGGTAGGCAAGAAGATCGCGGTCTACGACCTCGGCGGCGGCACGTTCGACGTCTCGGTGCTGGAGCTGGCCCAAGGGGTTTTCGAGGTGCGCTCGACCGCGGGCGACACCTATCTGGGCGGCGAAGATTTCGACTTGAAGATCATGGACTGGCTGATCGAAGAGTTTCTCACCGAAACCGGGATCGACCTGCGGCACGATCGCATGGCGCTCCAGCGGCTGAAGGAAGGGGCCGAGCGCGCCAAGTGCGAGCTATCCAACGGCGAGGAGGCATCGATCAACCTGCCGTTCATCTCGGCGGACGAGAACGGGCCGCGCCATCTGACCCGGACGCTCACGCGAAGCCACTTCGAAGCCCTCGTGCAGGAGCTGGTCGAGCGGACCGAAGGCCCCTGCCTGGACGCCCTGCGCTCCGCCTCCTTGCGCGCCGACCAAATCGACGAGGTGCTTTTGGTCGGCGGCCAGACCCGCACGCCGCTGGTGATGCGTACGGTCGAACGGATTTTCGGCCGCTCGCCGAACCGCGAGATCAATCCGGACGAGGTGGTGGCGATCGGCGCGGCGATCCAGGGCGGCATCCTGCGCGGCGACATCAAAGACCTCGTGTTGCTCGACGTTACGCCGCTGTCGATCGGCGTCGAAACCCACGGCGGGCTGTTCACCAAGCTGATCGAGCGCAACTCGACGATCCCGACCAAGAACACACAGATCTTCACCACCGTCGCCGACAACCAGGACACGGTGGCGGTCCACGCCCTCCAGGGCGAACGCCAGTTCGCGGCGGAGAACCGTTCGCTCGGTCGGTTCGAGCTGGTGGGCATCTCGGCCGCGCCGCGTGGCACACCGCAGATCGAGGTGACGTTCGCGATCGATTCGAACGGCATCGTCTCCGTCACGGCGCGCGACCTTCAGACCAATCTCACCCAGACCATTCAGATCAATCCGGCCGGTGGACTCTCGGAAGGCGAGATCAAACGCCTGGTCGACGAGGCCGAGTCCAACGCCAAAAGCGACTCCGAGCGGCGCGAGATCCGCCAGCTCAAGAATCGACTCGAAGGTCTGATCTACAGCAACGAGCGGGTTTTCGAACAGTTCCGCGACATGCTGCCGGAGGACGACCGCCAACGGATTCACGACGCGATCCTCCAGGCGCACGTGGCGATCTCCAATGAACAGCGCGCGGATATCGAGGGTGCCCTCTACGACCTGACCTCGGTTTCGCGCGTGCTCTCCGACGCGATGATGAACCGCGCGTCGGGCGCGTCGGCCGGCTAAAGCCTCGGCGCGAGAGCGACCAACAAGGGAAACGGGAAAACAGGATGTCGAAGCAGGACTATTACGAGGTGCTCGGCGTCGAGCGCGACGCGGGCGAGAAAGAAATCAAATCGGCGTATCGCAAGCTCGCCGTGCAATTTCACCCGGACAAGAATCCGGGCGACGCCGCGGCGGAAGAAAAATTCAAGGAAGCGGCGGAGGCCTATTCGATCATCTCCGACCCGGACAAGCGCCAGCGCTATGACCGGTTCGGCCATCAGGGCGTGGCGGGTGCCGGGGCCGCCGGCTTCGACCCCAGCACGTTCGGCGACTTCGCCGACATCCTGGGCGACCTGTTCGGTTTCGGCCGCCGGTCGGGCGGTTCGGCCGGCGGACCGGCGCGCGGCGCCGACCTGCGGGTCGATGTCGAGCTGACGTTTGAAGAGGCGGCGTTCGGCAGCGACCAGAAATTGCGCGTCTCGCGGCTGGAGTCGTGCGACACGTGCAGCGGCTCGGGCAGCGCGTCGGGCAAGCCGCCGGTCCCCTGCTCGGCCTGCGGCGGGCGCGGGCAGGTGCGGGTCTCGCAAGGATTCTTGACCTTCGCGAGCACCTGCCCACAATGCCGCGGCGAGGGGCGCGTGGTCTCCGATCCGTGCCGCACCTGCCGCGGCGCGGGGAGGGTGGAGCGCGAGCGGACACTCGATGTCCGCATCCCCGCGGGGGTAGATACCGGCAGCCGGATGCGCCTGATCGGCGAAGGCGAGCAGGGGCGCCAAGGCGGCCCGACCGGCGACCTCTACGTGGTGATCTCGGTCCGGCCGCATCCGCGTTTCGAGCGCGACGGCGCGACCGTTTTTTCGCGCCACAAGATCTCCTATCCGCAGGCGGTGCTGGGAGCCAAGGTGGAGGTCGAGACCATCCACGGCATGGCGTCGCTCGAGATTCCCGCGGGTACCCAGAACGGCAAGGATTTCCATCTTCGCGGTCAGGGGATCGAGCGGGTCCACGGCGGCGGCAAAGGCGAGCACGTGGTGGTGGTCGAACTCGGTGTGCCGAACCCGCGCGACCTGGGCGAGGAGGAGATCGACCTGCTCCGCCGGCTCGCCGCCCTGGCCGGCGACGAGGTCAAGGAACCGGGCGTGCTGCACAAGGTAAAGAACCTGTTCAGCTAAAAGCCCCCTCCGTTGAAAAACGACGCGCGCCCCCTGCTGGCCGTCCTCGGAGCGGCCCTCCTGCTATGGGCCTGGGTCTGCGTTCCAACGCTGTTGGGCGAGCGCACGTTCTACCTGAGGGACGTGTTTCTCACCCATCTGCCGTTGAAGGCATTCGGTGCCGCGGAGCTGGCCCACGGGCGCATTCCGGCGTTCAACCCCAGCTGGGGCTTGGGTCAGCCGTTCCGCGGCAACCCGAACGCCTTGGCGTTTTACCCCGGTAATTTGTTCTATTTGGTGCTGCCGTTTTGGAGTGCTTTCAACCTCCACTACGCGCTGCATTGGCTGCTCGCCCTGTTCGCCATGCGGGCGCTCGCCCGCGGGCTTGGCCAAGGGCCGGCCGCCGCGCTGCTCGCCGGCATCACCTACGCCGGCTCGGGGTGGATGCTCTCGGCTCTCACCTTTTACAACGTGTTGACGGTGGCGGCCTGGTGGCCGCTCGTGCTGCTCGGCGGAGCGCGCGGCGGGCGCCGCGGGATCGCGCTCGGCGGCATCGCCTGCGGCCTGGCTCTGCTGGGTGGCGAGCCGGTCACCGCGACGCTCGGGCTGTTCCCCCTCCTGTTTGTCGCCGTCTCCCGGCACGGCTGGCGGCGAGGGGTCGGCGGCGCCGTGGCGATCGGTGCCGCGGGCCTCGCGATCGCGCTGCCCCAGGTGGTGGCGACGCTGCGGGTACTTCCCTTTACCGTCCGTGGCGGCCTAGGCATGAGCGCCTCTCAGGCGGCGGACTTCCGGCTCCATCCGCTGCGCCTGTTGGAGCTGTTTGTCCCCTTCCCCTTTGGCCGCCCCACCTACCTCGGCCCGGAAGGAATCTGGGCCGGCTCGGTGCTGCCCGGCGTACCGCTGTTCCTCACCCTCTACGCCGGAATCCTGGCGCTCTGGCTCGGCCTGGCCGCCGTGCGCCGCCACCGGGGCTGGGCGCTCCTCGCTCTCGCGGGTCCGCTGGTGGCGGTGCTGGCCGGTCTCTCCGGCGATCTCTTGGTGAAGGTCGGCTTCGGCCTCTTTCGCTTTCCGGAAAAATTCGTCCTCTGGCTCGCGCTCGCTCTGCCGATCCTCGCCGGTTGGGGGATCGAACGCGCCCTGGCGGAAGGGCTCGGCGCCTGGCGGAAGAGGGCCGCGATCGTCGGCGGTCTGGTGCTTCTCGCGGCCGGAACGTTGCTCCTCGCGGGGCCGATCCTGGTGGCCGGAGTGTCCCGCACGCTGCAAACGGGAGGAGCGCTCGCCTCGCGGCTGCCGGGCGATCAGCAAAGCCTGGCGCTCGCCCTGCTCTCCGCCCAGATCCGCTCTTGGCAATGGGCTCTGCTGGTGGCCGGCGGCACTCTGCTCCTGGCCTTTTTCGTTACCCGGCCGGCCATCCTTCGCCCCCGGCAGGCGGCGCTCTTGATCGCCCTGCATCTCGCGACGCTCGCGCAGCTCTACCCTCTGGTGACGACGGACCGGACGGCCCTTTACCGCGAACCCACCCCTTGGGCGCGCCGGGTGGGGCCGGGGGCCGCCGTGCACAGCGCGGTGCAGGGAATTCCGTCGTGGGGGCCTACTCCGCAGTACGACCTGCCGGACGGCCCGCATCGGCCGGTCGATTATTTCTGGGGGATGAACCTGGGGGCGGCCCCCGGCGTTCTTCATGGTCTCACCTATCCGCTGGCTCCCGACCTCGAAGGGATGCACACGTTGCTGTTCAAACCGATGCTCGACGCGCTCCCTGCGCTCTCGTGGGAGGAGCGCGTCCCCTGGTTTCGCTCCACCGGGGTTCTAGCCATCGCCCGCTTCGACGACCCCGCGGAAGCCGAGGTGCCCGGCCTGCGCCTGCTCGATCGTGCCGAAGCTTTGGGCGTCAAGACTCGGCTGGACGCGATCGAAAACCCGGCACCCCCCGTCTGGTGGCCCCGGCGGCTGACCCCGGTTTCCAGCGTCGAGGAGGCGCGGAGCCTGGTGACCCACAGCCCCGACCCCGTGCAAACGGTGGCGGTGGCGGTCGGCCACCAGGGGCTTCTGCCGGTACACGATCCCGCCGGAACGGTGCGGTTGCTTTCCGCCCTGCCCGATCGCCTGGAGATCGAAACCGAAGGCCAAGGGGGAATCGCCGTCCTCCGCCGCGCTTGGCAGCCGCTGCTGGTGGCCCGTAGCGAAGGACGAGAGCTGACGACCCGCCCGGTCAACCTCAATCTACTGGGCGTCGAAGTCCCCGCCGGCCGCCACCGCGTGGTGCTGGAAGTTTCCGCCTGGCCCGAGATCATGGCCGGGGGGCTGGCATTCGCGGCTCTGCTCGTGGCGCTTTGGACGTTGGGGAGGCAAGGACGACCCGGCATAGTCAACGAAGCCGTGCGCGACTTCGTCGTCCGCCGGAGCCAGGAGCTCGCGACCTCATGAAAGGCTTGGATGCCCCGGATCCTCTGCTGATCGGAAGGTTCCGCGGCGAGCCCGGCCCCGACTACCTCGCCGACCTGGTCGCCGTCACAGGCGATCCGACCCAAGACGTCACGGCCGTCGAGGACGTCCGGTTCGTTATGAAAGGCGGGACGGTGGTGCGCGGGGTGGAGTGAAGGGCGGGCGGAGGGCGGCGCCTGTCATGTGGCGTTCAGATTTCCTCTGATAAGTTCCGGCGCTATGAAACGACCGACCATCGCTTTCGCACTGGCCCTCTTCGCTCTCCCCGTCCTCGCCACCGCCCAGCCGGCGCCCAAGACGATTCCCGCGCCGGCCGACGTCGTGGCACCTCCCGCCGATGCCGAAACGACCGCCTCCGGCCTGGCCTCGAAGGTGATTCGGGCCGGCACCGGCACGTTTCATCCCAGCCTCTCCGATTCGGTCAAGGTCCACTACACAGGCTGGACGGTCGACGGCAAGATGTTCGATTCCTCCGTGGCGCGCGACCGGCCGATCGTCTTCCCGCTCAACGGCGTCATTCCCGGTTGGCGCGAAGGGGTCCAGCTGATGGTCGAGGGCGAGGTGCGCCGGCTCTGGATTCCGGCCAAGCTCGCCTACGAAGGTGCTGCTGACCGGCCCCAGGGGATGTTGGTGTTCGACGTCGAGCTGCTCGACGTCCTGCGCGTACCGCCCACCCCGCCGGACGTCGCGGCGCCTCCGGCGGATGCGCAAAAGAGCTCGTCCGGCCTGGCCTGGAAGATTCTCACCCCCGGCACCGGCACCAAGATGCCGCGAGCGCAGAGCATCGTGCGCGTCCACTACACGGGTTGGACGGTCGACGGCAAGATGTTCGATTCCTCGGTCGCGAAAGGCAAACCGGCGGTGTTCAAGCTGACCGAGGTGATCCCGGGCTGGACCGAAGGGCTTCAGCTGATGACCGAAGGGGAACAGCGTCGATTCTGGATTCCGAAAAATCTCGCCTATCGCGGCGCGCAGGGCAAGCCCGAGGGGATGCTGGTGTTCGACGTCGAGTTGGTCGCGATCACCAAGCCCTGAAGGGCAAAGGTAGAAAAGAGGAGAGTTTAGAGACAGTACTGGCCAGCTGCACAGATTGTTGTACAATCAGGCCACAAATCCGCCGGCCCTAGGGCCTTTCCTGCGATCAACAAGCATATCTCTGAAAGGTAGTCGCATGAAAAGACCGTTGTTGACCGGGATTCTGGTGCTCGCGGCTTTTGCTGTCGTTGCGCCGCCGCTCCGAGCGGGTGAGTCCTTCGTCCCCATCGCGCGCAACCAACCGAATGGCAGTGGCACGAGCCGCACGATCATCTTCGTAACGAACCTGGCCTCCGCCGCGAGATCCTACTCCACGACGTTCCTGACGGCAGGGGCGAACGGAGTGGTCGACCCGGGGCCCACGACCAACTTGAGCGTTGCCGCGGGGCAGACCATTCGCCTCGAATCGGGTGTGCCCCCGGACTCGACCGGGATGTTGCGCTTCGACGGTCCGGCGGATCTGCAGATCGACGCCCGACTCGAAGTTTCCGATACCTCCGGCAATGTGCTGTCCGAGTCGCGGCTGCCGGTGCTCAGCCCGGAGCGGCTCACCTCGGCGGGAGAGACCCTCTACCTCTTGGGCCTCACCCGGACGAGCGATGGCAAACCGCTCACCGACTTCGGGGTCGCCAACCTGACCCGCGAGGCGTCGTCCTGCACGGTCTCCGCCGTGCGTTCCAACGGCCAGACCATCGGCTCGGCGGCAACCTTCAGCCTGCAGCCCCTTTCGTTGCGCGATTTCCCGGAGGTCTGGGTCACGCTGGGCGTGCCCGAGATCGCCGACGCCCGAATCACCGTGTCGTGCAACAAGCAGTTCACGGCGTTTGCCCTGGTCTATGACGTCGGTGGGCCGCGCACGGCCGCTGTTACCCCCGGCGGCCTTCTGAACGGAACCCTGGAACCGATCACGCGCCCCGGCGAAGTGATTTTCAAGGTACCGGGTGACTTCCTGATCGCGAAGAACAGCGACTCGTTCCGCAGCTACAGGATTCCGCTCGTTCCGAACCTTCAGTATCAGAAGGCGACGATCGACTTCGACATGTACTTGAACAAGTTCCCCAACGGCCTCTTCACCGGCGTCACCTCGATGCGCCGCGCGCACCGCGACCGGCACCAGCGGATCTTCTACTACGGCATCCAGATCCGCAACGACAACAAAAAGACCAATCTCGATCTGGGCGACGAAGTGCTCGTCCGCAGCGGCGGCGGTGCCTGGAAGGCTCGGACGCAGTACCACATGCACTTCGAGTACGACACCCCCTCCCGGCGGGTGACCCTTACGGTGACCACCGGCGGGCGCCAGACCCTCTCGCTGTCCGGGCCGGCGCAGACGCTGGAGCTGGTGGACAACGGCAACGCCGTCTCCGTCGACTTTGGCCAAACCGGGATCGCCGACGGCGCCTACTTTCCGCCGATCGGCTGGGTCTACTCCAACCTAGAAGTGAAGTTCGAGCCGAAGGAGAACTGACCCATGCGCAGCGCAAATTCGATCCGACCCCTTACCGTCCGGAAGTCTCTTCTCCTCGGCGCATTGGCGCTCGGCGGCCTGCTGCCGATCGCGGCCGAGGCCGGTGACGCGGTGATTCCGATCGCATCGAACCAGACCGAAAACGGTGCGAACTATCTCACCAAGATCTGGGTCACCAACCAAGGCGGAGTATCCCGCGGCTTCAGCATGAAGTTCGTGGCGGCCGATGCGAACGGCGTCCAGGCACGACCGACGCCGAAGGTCACCGTTCGTCCCGGGGCGACCGTCCTGCTGAACAACGTGGCCCCCGCGGGCCGGCCCGGCATGCTGATCGCTTCGGGAGCGCCCCAGCTGGTGCTCTCGGCGCGTCTCGAAGGCGCGGGTCCCAACGGCGCCGCGGCGGTGGCCAACCTGCCGGTGATCACCGGGGCGCAGGTCGCCGTGGCCGACGCGACCCTCCTGCTGCAAGGGCTGTCGCGCCGCCCGAGCGGCCTCACCACCAGCATCCACGTCGTCAACGCGGCGCGGCAGACGGCGACCTGTACGCTCAAGGCGTTCCGCCGAAACGGCCAACAGATCGCCGGCAACATGACCATCACCAACAAGCCCTTGTCGCTTCGCAGCTTTGAGGACGCGCTCGGTGTCTTGAACGAGAACGACATCGTGGACGCCCGGTTCCTGATTTCGTGCAACAAACCGTTTTACGCGTTCGCCCGAGTTCAGCGGACCGGCACCACGGAGCTGGAATTCGTCGCTCCCTCGGCGACGGTCGGTCGGGCTCCTTCGCTCTCGGCGAGTTTGAACCAGTAACGCTCGCCGGGGCGGTTCCGCTTCGATCGGGTTGTCGGCCAACGGGCCTTCGGGAGTGATCTCCCGAAGGCCCGTTGGCTTTTGCGCGGTGAGAAAAGGGGAAGGGGTGGCGGAGCGAGCCCCGCTTACTGAGTGAACAGAGCGGCGAACGTTTCGATCCCGTCCCAGAGGTTTTGGAGCCGCAGGTTTTCGTCGTGGGTGTGCTGGTTGTCGTCGTGGTTCGCGATCGGCACGATCAGGACCGGTACGCCCAGCACGTCGTCGAACGCGGCCAGCGGCAGGCTGCCGCCAAGGCTCGGCAGGCGGATGATCGAACCGTGCGCCGCTTCGAGAGCGGCCACCACCCGCTGGGCCACGGGGAGATCCATTCGGGTGCGGATCGCTCGATAGCCCCCTTGCTCACGCGTCACCCGGGCGACCCGTGGGTGGCCGAGGCGTTCCTCGGCGGTCGGCTCGTTTTCGGTGACGAAGAACCCCTGCGATCGGATGTGGGCGATCACCCGGTCGACCATTCTCTGGGGATCGAGCCCCTTGACCAAGCGGATGTCGATCGCCGCGGTCGCTTGATCGGGGACGACGTTTCGAGCCGCCTCGCCCACCGCGGCGCTCGCGAGCCCCCGGACGTTCAACGAAGGATGAAGAATCGCCGCCTCCAGCCGTTCCGGCGCGCGCTCGGTTCGGCCGAGCAGAAGCTCGCGCCGAAGGTCGTCGTCGATCGACGGCGCGCTCTCGATCGCCTGCCGTTCGAGATCGCCGAGCGGCTCCATGCCGGCCTCGAAATCGGCGATCAGCACCCGGCCGTCCTCGTCCTTCATCGAGGTGAGCAGGCGGGCCAGCTCGAACGCCGGGTTCGGCGCCCAGTTGCCATAGTGGCCGCTGTGCAGCTCGCGCCGTGCGCCGTAGACGGTGATCTCGAACGACGTGACGCCGCGCACACCGAAGAGGATCTGCGGCCGGCGGCTCTGGTGCACCGGGCCGTCGCAAAAGATCCAGAGATCGGCGGCGAGCAGATCGCGGTGCGCCGCGAGCATCTCCGCGAGGTGGGGCGAACCCTGCTCCTCTTCCCCTTCGAAGAAGAACTTGAGGTTCACACTCGGGCGGATGCCCGCTTCGTCCAGCGCGTCGAGCGCCGCGAGCAGCGCCACCACCGGCGCCTTGTCGTCCCCTGCCGAGCGGCCGTAGAGCCGCGATTCGGGATTGAACGCCACGCCCTCGGCGGGAAACGGAATCGGCTTTCCGCCATCGGCCAGCGCCCGATCGGCGAGATACGGACGGAACGGATCGCCGTTCGTCCAACGGCCAGGATCGACCGGCTGGCCGTCGTAATGGGCGTAGAACACGACGGTCGACGTCGCCCCGGCCGTCGTCCGTTCGCCGTAGATCGCGGCCGGAGCGCCCGGTACCTCCAGCCGGCGGGTGTGAATGCCGCGCCGCTCCAGCCGCCGGGTGATCTCGTCCGCGTTCCGCGCCAGGCCGTCGGGCGCCGAGGGATACCGGGGAACGTTGGGGATCGAGAGGAGTTCGACGAAATCGCGCACGATCGCCGACTCGTGTTTCCTCCGGTAGCTCCTCGCCACCTCCGCAGCGTGGGCGGCAGGGATCGTCCCCGAAGGGGCGGCCGAGAGCAGGGACGTGAAGAGAAGGGCGGAGATCATCGGGTCGGTCCTCCGATCAATCGACGAAAATCATGCTCGCGGCCAGGGCGATCGTCGTAAGCGCCTGGGCCGCAAGGACGAGAACGAGAACGAGGGTGCGGCTTGCCGGGGCGGCCGGTTCCCGGGAATCCATCGTGGACGCCGCGGCGAGCGCAACGAACGGCATCGCGAACAGCCAGATCCGCCCGACCTCGCCGCGCACGCTACCCGAAAGCCAGAGCAGCGCCAAGAGAGCCGCACCGCCCCAAAGGCCGCGCCGCAGGGCGACCGGAGCGCGCCGCGAAACCAGCCCGGCCGCTCCGAGCACCGCGGCGGCCGGACCGCAAAAGAGCGCAAAGTCGTAGGGGTTGGCCAGCAGCCAGGTCGCGTACGAGCGGGTTGCGACCGCCATTTGCGCGTGGGCCGAGAGGGCGGTCCAGAAGCTCGCCCAAGGGTCGTATCCGGCAAAGAGTGCGAGCGCGAGCCAAGGGAGCGCAAAGCCCACTGCCACCAGCGCCGCCCGAACCAACCGCCGCGGCGAGAACCATCCCGCATCCTCCTCCGTCGAAAACGCCACCCAAGCGACGAACGGCACCAGAACCAGCAAGCCGTACGACAGCAGGCACGCCAAAGCGATCACCACTCCCGCCGCCAACGCTCTCCAGCTCCCCGTCCCGACCATCAACGCCGCTCCGACCACCGGGAAAAGAACCAAGGCCTGATCGAGCGAAGGGGTAAACAGCGTCGCTGCGGGAACCGTCAACCAAAGCGCCGCCCCGAACCGCGCCGCCCGATCCGACAGCCCCCATCCGCGTCCTAGCGCAAAGAGCGGCAACGCGGTCGCCGCCGCGGCGAGTGGCAGCAGGAAGGCGAGCAGCACGGCGGAAAAAGGGCTGGGCGGGATCGTCGGCGACGGCTTGCCCCGTCCCTTCGCCCGGGAGATCTCCGACGCCAGGGCCGTTGCCGCCTGTTGCGGCAGCGAAGCGGCGAGGGCTCCCGCCGGCCCGAGCGTCCGGGCGAAGCGATCGAGCCCGCGGATCGCCAGCAGCACCCCCGGCGGATGGGTCCTGCTGTGCATCGAAAGCTCCGCCGAGGCGTGGGGGAAGTCGGCGAGCAGGTCGCGCGTCGGCGGGGCGAGCGCCGCGTCATATAGATAGCTGAAGCTGTGGCGAGAGGCGAGCACCGAGACGACCCGGCCGAAGCCATTCGGCTGCGCGGCGACCACCGAAAGGCTGAAACCGTAGCCGGCGAGCGCCAGGTAGAGAACGCCCCGGCGCCCCGCGGGGCCGTACCGCAGCAGGGCGACGAGCGCCACGGCGCACAAGACCGCGGCGAGCGCCGGCAGGCTAGAGAGGCCGAGCGGCCGGTAAGGCCAGCGCCACTCGGCCGGGCCGTTGAAACCGGGGATCTGCAGCAGCGCGGCGGCGCTCGCCGCGAGGGCCGCGAAGAGGGCCGCCGCAAGCGGCCGGTTGGCCTTCAGATCCACTGCTCCCGAGCGGTCAGCTCGCCCGCCTCCGCGACGACTTCCATCTCTCAATCCCTCCGCACGGCAGCATATCGAGGAGAGCGGGCTAGAATCGACCTCAGCGTTCCAAATTTCCGATGCCCGACACTTCGTCGCCTGCCCCGCGCGCCTCCGGGCGGCCTTCCCTCGCGATCCCCCGGGACGTCTGGGCGGCGCTTGTGCCGCTCCTCGGCGCGCCGATCGCCTTGGGTTTCGCGACCGGCTCCGGGGATCGGACGGCAAGCTGGGCCGAGCTGACTTTCGTCGTGCTCGCCCTCGCCTTGGCCTCCGCCCACCGGCCGTTCGTGGGTAGCGGCACACTCGGTCTCGGCGCCATGGCGTTGCCGCTTCTCCTGCCGCGGGCGAGCCCGGCGTCGGCCGCCCTCTTGGCCGCCGCCGGCTTCCTGGCCGTCGAGCTGGTCTATCGCACCCTCTCCCAGCTCGCCAGCCGGGCGCCCGGTTCCGATTCGACCACCCAGGAGCGTCGGCGCACCATTCGCTGGCTCGAAGGGGCGGGGCGCGTCGTTCTCGCGGTCCTCGCGGCGGCCGGTACTTTCCGCTTTGCCGCCGCGCGCCGGCCGCTCGCGGCGGGCGACTCCGCCGCGGTCGCGGCCGCGGTGCTCGCCGGGTTGCTCGCCTACCTTTCGGTCTGGGTGGCGCTCGAAGCGGCGGACCGCTGGCTGCGGCGGCCGGATCGGCCGGTCGAGCTACGGCCGATCCTGCTGCCGCTCGCGATCGACACGCTCGGCTGGATCGGCGGCGCGGTCGTCCTCTCGATCGGCTTGGCGATCGGCTGGCGGACGGCGGCCACGGTCCTCCTGCTTCTCTCGCTGCTGGCGCTCGAAGCCGCGCGCCAGGCGCATGCCGCGGAGAGTCACCGGCAGCGGGCCGTCGATCTCGAACGGATCGGGGTCGCGGGCCGCAACATGTTCAAAGCGGGGGAGCTGTCGATGGTGGTGCAGCAGATCGCCGTCGAGTGCAGTCGCGTGCTCGATTTCGGCTGGTTCCAGCTGGAGCTCGCGCCGCTCTCCGCCCCGGCCCGCAGCTGGTGGTCGCATGGCGGCGGCGCCGTGTTCGAGGGCGAGCCCGAGCCCGAGTCGCACCCTCCCGCGCTGCTGGGGTTCCATCGCCGCCGCCCCTGGCAGATGGTCGAACGGAGCCTGCAAACCGAGCGCGCCTCGGTCGTCCGCCTGCGCCTCTGGTGCGATCCGCGACGGGTCGACGCGCCGGCGATCGAGCGGCTCGATCGCCTCCTGCCGCAGATGGCGACCTCGGTCGAGCACGCCCTTCTCGATCGCGAAGCGCGCGAAGATCCGCTCACCGGAGTCGCCGTCCGCCGCATCCTCGAACGGCGCCTGCAAGAAGCCTACGCCCGGGCGCTGTCGAGCGGCGCGCCGATGGCGGTGATTCTCTGCGACCTCGACCATTTCAAACGGATCAACGACACCTTCGGTC
>JBBRUC010000039.1:0-33792 GCA_038248205.1 Thermoanaerobaculia bacterium | reverse complement strand
GAGCCTTCGGCGAACTCGAGCAAGCCGCTTCGCTTGTCGACGTAGGCGACCCAGCTGCCTCCGACCTCGGACCGGAAACCGCTCCAAGCATCGTTGACGTTGGCGGCGAGGCCAACCGAGGTCTGCTCCAGGAGGGCGGTCGAGGCAGGCGGGCTCAGCGCTTCGGTGAGCGCTGCCAGGCGGCCGAGCGGGCCGGGATCACTGCTCTGCATCATCTGGGCTGACGCGTTCACCGCAAATAAAGCTGCGGCGGTGAGCGCGAGCCCGGCGGACAACCGGGTCATTCGGTTCATGGCTTCCCCTATGGCTAACGGTGCAAAGTTGCCCCGTGCTTCTATCAAGCTTGAGGGGGCGTCGTCAACCAACGCGGCGCCCAGCCTGCGCCCGGCCGCGCTCCGCCTACGTCCCGAGCCGCCCAAAGTACCCCCGAGCAGAACCTCGTCAAGTCGACGGGAGTGCGGTTTCGACTGCGACAACGAGCCAAGGATGATCGTCCCGGTCAGGAACTCTCCCGACCTGCCGGTAGCCGCCGCTTCCATTCGGACGGTAGAGATAGGCGTTGCCCCCGCCGATGAGCCGGTTGGCGATCCTGTCGTAGGTGAAGCTCTCGGCGCCCCAGCAAGGCCTCGTCAAAGTCGGTGGTCAGTCAATTCGGGCGCCTGAAGTGGCGGTGGATGAGACTCGGCTCTACGTAGATTCTCTGTTCGGATGCAAGCGCGTTGAGCGGAACGGATCAAGAGGGTTAGCTGCAGTGGAGTTCCCCTACGTGTGCAAATCTCACAGCTAGGGTTGTCGGGTCCAGCGACTTTGACGAGGCTCTCGGTGCCCCAGGGACCGACGCTCCTCCGCAGGAAATCTCTTGTTAAGCTTGATAGCCTCTTCTCCAGAGCAGGAGCAGTCCTAAGAGCAAAGCTGAAGGCACGATTCCAACCAAGCCAATCAACAGAGCTGCGAAAATCGTGGCAGGTGAGTCGTGATAAATCGACGACCCCGTCACAAAGAACGCAATGTTCGCCGAAGTACAGAGAAGGACCACGCCAATGGCCAATACAGCGAAAAAAATGGAAGCTGGCCAGCCCGTCCGAGTTCTTCGAACCAGCAACACCGATGATACAACCTGCGCCAGCGCAAAGGCTCCAAAGGCTCCAAAGGCTCCAAAGGCGAACCCTAGAATAGGCCGAGTATTGACAGAAACGACAAGTGCCACGACCGCCATGATCAGCTGCAGGAGCACAATGACAATCAGCCCGGGACTCATGACTACCGTGCGGCCAAGATGGGCCAATCGAAGATGGTCAGTCGGCGTAGAACTCGCTGACTTTGCCCACCACACAACCTGCTTCTCGATCGATTATGACGATCCGAATCCAGTAGCTATCAGAGTTTAACCCTGGGCGGGTGTACGACCAATACACCTTGCCATCCTCGAGGGTGGTTGTTTGCGAGAAGGGGGTTCCCAGGGTGACCAGCACCGTCGAAACTTTGTCGCCAGAACGAATCTCTTGAAATGAAGACTCGGAGTACCCTTTTGCATAGACAGTATCGTCAGGGAAGACCATTGCATTTGCCAGCCTGTCGTTCATAGGGATGCAATACCATGTGATGGCAACACCTATAGTGACCAAAAGTGCTAGCAGAGATTTCTTCTTTCTTCCTTGCAGGAAGAAGGCCGCAGCGCCAGAGACACCTGCGACCAGAAGCAAAACCAAGATGAGGAAGAAGAGCCTCATGCCCATTATTGTGGACTTCCGCTCTTGCTGGGTATACGGGGTCCCGTGCAACACGGAGTGGGACGCACCGGACGACTTGGAAGCCAGTCGCTGTGCGACACAAACCAGTCTGGTCCTTTCCAGCCCGGCCCCTGACCGATCACACCTCGGGGGTCTAGAGTATTCAAAATGCTCGATATACTGTCATCATTGCTGGAGGTCAAACAAGTGCCGCCGCATCCTCCAGAAATGGTCACGCTCGTACCACTGTTGATTTTATAGACGTGATCGGAAGGCCCGGTACCGCAAAAAGTGATACAGCTATCGGTGCTACCGTTGAAGAATCCATCCACATCGAAGGTTTGCCCAGGGCTAATTTCTATGAAGTGCGATCCGTGCTCAGTTTTTACCATTATGGGACGACATGAGTTGTTAGTGAGTGCGGCCAATCCAAGAGGATCCAAGAGGATCGTCGGCCGCGCATTGCTGTAGGCGTAGGTGGAAAGCGCTTGGCCGTGCCGAATCGGATCCGGCGTGGTATACCGCCCCACTTCTACCTCGTACCACCGGTGAACGTTGTAGCTGAGTTCGAACTTGTCAACGCCCTGCCAGTACTCGTCTTGCCACTGGCCGGGGAAGCGAAGGAAGACTCCAGCCGACTGCGCGCCGAAGTCGTCGCCGCCGAAGGTGCGAAAGCCTCCGCGCCAGAGGAGCGCTCCGGTGTTGCTGGTCGCGAGGGCCGGGGTGCCGAGGTGATCGGGGGTCAGGTAGAGGAGGCGGTCGGTCGTTCCCTTTTCGAGCGTCGCGAGGGGCCGGTCACCGAAGTAGAAGACATAGGCCGTGGTGCTGAGGCCTTGAAAATCGTCGCGATCGGTTCGGGAATAGAGGCGCCCTTCGGAGCCGTAGACCGGAGCGGTGGACACCGGCGCGGCGGCCGGACCGTACTTTGAATATCCGAAGCTTGCGAGAAAACCCCGGCCGTCGTAGATCGCGGAGCGTGCCTTACCCAGCAACTGCATTTTTCGGTCGTCGCCATAGGCGAGGGGTGTGGAGTTGATCGATGTCGCGTTGCCGATCGCGTCGTAGGTGTAGCCCAGGCCGCCTCGGCTGAGAAGCACCGGCGTGTTGCCGCCGCTTCCATTCGGACGGTAGAGATAGTTGTTGCTCCCGTCGGTGAGCCGGTTGCCGATCCTGTCGTAGGTGAAGGTCTCGGCGCCCCAAGGACCGACGCTCCCCCGCAGGAAATACTGCGGGTCCTGGTAGGTGAAGGTCCGGCTGCTCGCAGGGACCAGGGTGTCAGTGATCGCCAGAGGATTGCCTACCTTGTCTTGCGTGTAGCTCCAGGACAATCGGCCGGGGACTTCGATCGATCGCGGGAAGTAACGTTGATCAAACGTCCGCGTCTCGGTCAAACCGTTGCCGAGCGCCAGGCTCGTGAGCGGTCCGAATGGCTCATAGGCCGCGCTGCCCGCCAGCACCTGCGGCGGGTTCGCGCCGTCAACGAGTGTGGCCCCGAGCGGCCGGTCCACGAAGTCGAAGATCTGCTGGACCTGGACCCCGTTCGGGTAGCCGACCGCCTGTCGGTTGCCGTTGGCGTCGAACTGGTAGCTCATCGCACCATCCTGGATCATTCGTCCGAAACGATCGTAGGCGTAGTTTACGATCGAACCGGGGCGTGCGATCGAGATCAGCCGCCCCACGTCGAGGTTGGTGGGCGTGGCACCATAGATGTAGGTGGTTTCGAGCGAAGCGTCCGGATAGCTGATCCGGGTCACCCGGTCGGCGGCATCGATCGTGCGCGTCGTCGTCACCGGCCGAGCGTCGGTCTCTTGGACCTGCTCGCCGTGGGAGTTATAGGTAAAGGTGGTGGTCGCGGTCACCGGCGAGGACTCCGAGGTCATCCGGTCGCGGTCGGAATAGTTAAAGCTGGTGAGGTTCTGATTCGCGTCGGTGACCGCGATCAGGTGGTCTTGCACATCGTAGGTGTAGTTGGTCACCGCCGCGCCGGTTCCTTCCCAGGGTTGGGTCACCGAAGTCAGCCGGTTCAACGGATCATAGGCGTAGCTCATCGTCGGCGTCGGGTTGCTCCCGACCGGATGGTTGGCATCCCAGGTCTGCGCCAGGTTGCCGTCACAATCGTAGCGGTACTCGGTCGCCGAGCCGTCCGGAAAGCGGACGCGGTCGAGGTGGCAGCGGGTCGAAAAGTCGAAGCTCGTGGTCGCCCGCGTTTCCCAGGACGAGCCGGTCCACCGCTGCCGGTCCTCACGCGTGCGGTGGCCCACTACGTCGAGCGTGTAGAGAGTTCGCTCCGCAGGGGTTGTCGCATTCGGCTTGCGCTCGATAGAGACGAGCCGCCCCACTTGATCATAGGCGTACTCAATCACGTTGCCGCGTGGCAGCGTCATCCGGGCCAGGTCGCCGAAGACGTTGTAGGTCCAAGTGGTGACCAGATCAGGTACCGCCCCGCCCCCCTCTTGGCGCACGAAAAGTACCCGATTCAGCGGGTCGAAGGCCGTGGTCGTCCCGACACCGTTCGGGTCGATCACGCGGGTGCGACGGTTCCAGCCGTCGACTTCGAACCGGGTCGTGCCGAGGTCGAGAGGGTCGGAGCGCGAATCGGCGATCAGGCCATTGCGGTTCGGGAAGTTGTAGGTGAAGGTCGTCTGATCGGTCGCGGCATAGCCGGGCGGATCGATCGCGAGCGGCTGGCCCGCACTGTTGTAGGTCGTGACCGTATCGAACAGAAAGGCGCTCCCTGCCTCAATTCCTTGCCTGCGACTCGTCGTCGGGTTGCCCTGGGTATCGAGCAGATAGGTCGCGGTTCGCTGCGCGATGCCGCCGGAAGTCGAGGGTTGGACCGTCGAGGTGAGCAGAGTCCTAAATGTTGGCGAGTAGGTGTAGATCGTCTCGCGCTGCTTCGGGGTGCCGACCGCCTCGCGGCGGCGCAGGAGCAGCCCGAGCCCGTCATAATCCATCTCGGTGCGCAGGGTGCGGCCGTCGGTGATGACGGTTGGTTGCAGCGGGTTTGCGCTATCGTTGTATTCGATAACGGAGTTCGGGCCGGTACCGCAGGTCGGGCAGTCCCCTTGGATCTGGAAGATCTTCGGCTTCGAAGAGCCGGTCACGTCCCGACCGATCGTGTAAACGGAGATCACGCCGAGGGCATCTTTCGCCTCCGTGCGGGTCGGACGGATCGGGTTGTCATATGTCAGTTGCCACCGTTCGGCCGCCGCAGGGTCCGTCGAAACGAGTGCTCCCTTCCACATTTCAAGCACGTTGCCTCGGGCGTCGTAGCGGTAGGCTGCCTCGATCCGGCGCGAGCCGTCGGTCCCGACCAGGTCCATCCGGGTGAGGAATCCCGGATGGGCGGCGTCCTCGTAGAAGAACTCCCACATCGTGCCCTCCGGCCGGGTGATGCGCTGCAGATCGAGGCCGGACCAGGCGTAGCCCCAGGCGCGGCGGGAACTGTCCACGCCGACTTCCGTGATCGTAGAAAGCAGCCCCCCGGTATAGGCGAATTCCTCCCTTCGACCATCCGGAAAATCGATGTGATCCAATCCACCCGTGCCGTAGAAGCCCGTCTTGGCATTGCCATTGCGATCGGTGGTGCGCGTCCACCGACCGGTCGAGTCGAATTCGTGGACGGTGCCGTCGAGTTCACCCAACCGCCAGCCGGTGCCGGGTAGGCGGGTCAACGTCCGGTGCTCGTCGCTCGGCAGAATCTTCTCGTAAACGTTGTCGCCGTTCAGATCGCGAAACTCGCGAAATGTGGCGAAACGGCTGATCAACCAAACATGCGAATTGTCGCCGGGAGGGTCGGCAACGATGCGCTCCGCGTAGTCGTGCGACCAGTGCCGGCCTAGCGAGGAATTCCAGTTGGCAGAGCCGGGCAGGCTCGCCGCGCCGGCCCCCCCGGCGCGGTAGCGCAGGAGCGCCCCCGGACCGCCCTGGCAGGGGGTGACGGCCGCTCCTTCGCCCGAGACGCTTAAAGCCGCGCCACAACCGCCGCCTCCGCCTCCGCTGAGCGCCAGGCAGGGGGTGCAAGAAGCATCGCCGTTGCAGCCGTAAAAGGGGGGCTCCGGGCAGCCGAGATCCGCCTTGGTCACCCGAAACGGCAGGTTGGCCGCATCGGCGGAGCGCTGGCACGAGCTGCCGGTGCAAACCAGGGCGCGCACGGAGAAAACGCCGAAGTCATAGGGCGCACCCGCGCAGGACAGGTCCCTGCGCTCCAGGTAAGTCCTGGTCACGTCGGTGGTGTTGTTCTCGCAAAGGGAGGTCGAAAGAGAAACCGGCGGCCCCTGGTTCCAGAACAGATCGAGTCGACCGTTCGGGGTGATGAGCGTATTGCCGAGGGTCTCGATTCTGACCGGCAGGCGCGCCGAGAACAGGCCGCTTCCCTGACTCACGATCTCTGGTGTTTGGGCGAGGACCACCGGTGTGCGGCAATTCTGGGTCTCGGCGCCGGGAGCACAGCTTGGATTGGAGGAGCCGGGCGTCTCCGCCAGGTTGCAGACAAAGACATTGAGATCCGCACCCGGGCAGGTACCGCAGGTCTGCCCGATCACCGGCGCCCCGATTGCGAAGACGACCGCGAAGACGACGAAGGCGAGCCCGCTGAGAGTACAGGAGCGGCAGAGGCACGATGACGACGAGGGGCGGTTCGACATGAGGGGATCTCCGATTGGTACCGGTTCGATCGCTCGGCGCGACGGCTGGAAGGTATACAACTTACACCGCAAACGTGTCACTTCTCAAAGAAAGAGGGCGACAGCATAAGCCGGATGGACCGCGCCAAGGCGTGGGGAAGCGGCCGCTGCGTTCATGTTCCGAAAAGCAAAACGGCCTCCGGAGCTTTCGCGCCGGGGGCCGTTTTTGAACAAAAGTACTGCCAAGCAGCGCGTTACTCGACCGAGAATCCGGTCAGCGAGACCGGCATCGCGCAGACGCTCGCCGAGCCGACCTGGTTGAGATTCACCGAGTCGACGAACCAGCCGATCCGGGCGACGCTGCTGTCGTCGCCTTCGTGCCAACGCAGCTTCACGGACTGGCCGGAAAACGCGGCGAGGTTCACGCTGACCTGGGTAAACGCTCCGATCGTCGTATTGCCGCACCAGGCCCGCTTGCCCGAGAGCGGATTGGAGAAGCTCGCAGAAACCGTACCGACGAAAGGTCCGGCGGTGATCGCCGCATCCGGGATGACGACCCAGGTCATGCCGCCGTCGGTGGAGGTTTCGAGCGTGGCGCCGTCGAAACAGGTGGTCGGCGTGGTCGTGCTCTGTTCGATCGCGAAGGTATGCCAGAACGTGAGCACGGTGCCCGCCGAGGGGATGAACGTCGGCGAGGTGAGAACCCGGTCCGAAACCGACGCCAAACTGGTCGAGTTCCAGGAATGGGTGGGGGTCTGGGACTGCGCCGTCGTGAGCGTCCAGTCGGTGGCTCCCGCGATCGGGTTGTGGGTCCAACCCGAATTATCGAAGCCCATGGGTCCTTCGAACGTCTCGGTGAAGTCCGCCACCGCGATCGGACCGGTGGGCGCCGTGCTCTTCTCGACCGTATTGGTGTCCTCGGCGCCGTTGCCCGTATCGACCGAACGCACCTTGTAGTAGTAGGTGGTGCCGTTCATCAGCGGCCCCGGATCGTTGAACGACGTGCCGGAAACGCCCGCCGCGATCCGGTTCGCCACCATCGGGGTAAAGCCCGGGGTGGTCGCCCGATAGACGTTGTAGGTGATCGGCCCCGCGCATTGCGGGGTCGCCGCGGCCCAGGCGACGTCGATCGAGCAGGTGGACGTGGCGTTGTTGGTCACCGAGCCGACCCCGGCGAAGTTCGGCGGGAGGGTGCAGACGCCGGTCGCGGTCGCCTGGACGCAGGCCGACTGCGGCGATTCGCAAACCCCGCTAGCGTCGGTGCCCGCCACTTTGTAGGCGTAGGTGATGGCGCCCGAGACGGCGTTGTCGACGTAGGGGCTGCTCGCGATCCCGGTGCCCACTTGGGCGAATGTGCCGGGGGAGGCGCAGGTGCCGACCGCGCGATAGACGTTGAACATCGATGACGGCGGCGCGCCGTCGGCGAAGGTTACGGTGATCTGGTTCGGTGCGCTGGCCGTCGCGGTACCGATCGTCGGCGCGCCGGGGAAGGTGCAGGCGCCGTCGCTGACCTTGGCGGTGAAGATCTCTTCCCGAGCGCCCGCGCGGCGGTCGGTCCAGGAGGGCCAGAAGACGCCGGCGATGCCCGACAGGGAGTTGTAGTCGCCGAACTGGTTGCCGCTATCCTGCCCGCCGGTGGTCTCGTCGGTCTGCGCCGAGGTCACCTTGATCGGTGCGTTCCACGAGACGCCGTCGGTAAACGACGACTGATACCAGACGTCGACTTTTTTCCGCCCCGCGTCGGCCACCGTGTCGTAGTACATCAAGCCGAGCGCGCCGGTCGTCTCGTCGACCACCAGCCACTGGTTGAACTGGTCGTTCAAGCTCGCCTGATTGTTGACCATGCGCTTGACTTCCCAGGTGGCGCCGCCGTCGGTGGAGCGGTTGAACCAGATTCGGATCTTGCAGGTCGAGGCGACGTTGGCCCCCGGCTCGTTGCCCGGGGCGGTGCAGCCCGCTTCGCCCGATAGGTCGTTCCAGGCGGCGTAGACGAGGTTCTTGGTCGCCGTGCGGTAGGCGCCGCCCGAGATGTAGATCAAAGCGCGCCGGTTGTTGAACGCCGGGCAGCCGATGTCGAAGGTGTCGAACGTGGTCGCGACCTGGACCGGTGTGCCCCACGAGGTACCGCCGTTGGTCGACTTGACCACGAACACCCGGGCGTTCGTGGTGGTCGGCCAGAAGCCGAATGCGTCGCCGAACGAGTTGGTCTTGGCGTCGCTACCGATCGCGGTGCCGGTCGACTCCGCGCCGCTCACCTGAATCGGAGCGCCCCAGGTATTGGAGACGGCGTTTCGGGTGCTCATGAACGCCGGAGCGCCGTTGTGCCAGATGGCGTACTGGTTGTCTTTAAACGGCGAGCTCGCGCTGTGATCCGCCCACACCATCTGCTTGTCGACGCTGGTCTGCGCCGCGGAGGGGGTCGCCTCGAAAGTCCACGAGGCACCGTTGTCCATCGACAGGTACGAGCGCATGCGGAGCGTGCCGCCCGTGATGCCGAGGGTGGTCGACCAGGCGCGGCCGTCCGAGGTCCATTCGACGGTCGGATCGGAGTGCGACGAATCGGTGGCGGTGAACGGCAGCGTCGTCTGGCCCCAGGTCATGCCGCTGTCGGTCGAGAAGAACTGTGCCTGATGGCCGCCGCCGACGATGCTGTTGGAGGCACCGATGATCTTGGTCGGATCGAAGTAGTTGACCCGGATGTCGGACTCGCTCCGCGGCGTAGTCTGGGGGCCGGAGACTCGCAGCTCGCCGCTCACCGTGGCGGCATCCGCCTCCAGGGCGTCGAGATCCTCGCCCGGCGCGCGATCGGCTTCCGCTTCGGCCGGCTCCAAGTCTTGGTGGTGGAGCATCCACTCCCAGATCTCCTTGAGCACCAGCGGGTAGCCGCCGGTCGGATCTTCTTGGGTATAGACGCCCTCCGGGTGCTCGTTGCGCCACCAGACGCGAATCCAGAGCGGCAGGCCGCGTAGATCCTTCACCTCGTCGGCGCGCAGCGAGGAGAAGTTCTGGTTCTCCTCGATCAATCGCGCGAGGGCGCTTCCCGGTTGAATCGCAACCGGCGCTTCCGCCATCTGCTGATCGAGGGTCGGCCAGGAAACGGCGGCTCGGGCTTCGTGCGGCGCGAGCCCGATCACCAACGCAAAGGCCGCGAGAAAGAGGGAGAAACTGCGCATACATTGACCTCCGGAAGGGAAAAGGTGGCCGACCTTACCATGGCCGGCTCGCGGCGCGGAGTGGACTAAATGGCGCCCCGAGCTATAGAGTCGGCAGAGGTCTATTCAGCCCGGAACCGGACACCGCGAGCATGCCCGTCAACTGCCAACTCAAAAGACGCTACGGCCAAGAGTTCTGCTTCACCGATTGCCCCTCTCGCGGTCCGGAGTCGGGCTTCCGCTTCGCCCGGGTCGAGGGAACCGGAAGCATCCCCGCTCCCGACGAGCGAACGATCGACGTCGCGGTGCTCGACATGAATCACGGTTGGCCGAACCTGGGCCATGACTCTCTGGTCGCCTCGGTGGTCGACGCCTGTTGCGATCTCTCCTCGACGCTCCAGCGCCACGGCCTCCGGGTGCGGGCGATCTCGTTCGACGTCCGCGGCAGCGCCAAGCTCCCCGATCCGCCAGGCGAGCAATTCGCGCTCTACCTCGGAACTGGCGGCCCCGGCCACCTCGATCCGCGCAAGAACGACGGCACGAGCGAGGACAGCCAAGGCCTGCGCGAAGACCCTTCCTGGCGCGATCCGGCGTTCGCCCTGTTCGATTTGATCCTTGCCGACCCTTCGGCGGCACTGATCGCCGTCTGCCACACCTTCGGCGTGCTCTGCGACTGGTCCGGCGTAGCGCAGCCGGTGCTTCGCGGACCCGAGAAGGAAGGTAAGAGCACGGGCGTGCTTGAAAACATCCTCACACCGGAAGGAATCGAGCATCCGTGGTTCCAGCGCTTCTACCGCGAACTCCACGGCCCGCGCCTGCGCATCCTCGACAACCGGCTGTTCGACCTGATCCCCAACCCGGCCGCCTCCTGGACCGGCGGCACGGCGATCGGCTACGAGACGCTGGGGGTCGGCGGACCAATGGGCGACGCCCTCACCATGTTCGAGTTCGCCCGCGACGACGCGGGGGTGATGCCGCGGATCTTCGGGGTCAACCATCACCCCGAGATCATCAACCGCGCCCGCCAGATGCTGATCTTGAAGCGCCGGGTCGAGCGCGGCGAGGTCTCCCGGCAGTGGGCGACCGAACGGCGCGAGATCCTCACCCGCGTCTACCCGGACGAAAACAGCGACTATCTGCTTCAGCTCACTTCGAATTTCACGCTGCTCGCTCCCCTGCGTTACCACCTGTATCGCCAAGTTCGGCTGCGCGCCGAACGGCTCGGCCTGGCGACCGACCTGCACGAAGACCAGGCGCTCCGTCCCATCTCGTTCCCCGCTTGCGACCTGGACCTGCCGCTCGTCGCGGAGGGCGAGTTGGTATGAGGAGAGCGGCATTGAGACCTTCCAGGGGTGGAGCGGTGGAGCAAGGGAGGACTCGGTGATACCGCAACCGCCGTTTCTGTCCGACCTGAATCCCGAACTCGAACGCGAGATGTTTCGCGAAATCCAGCCTCGCCTGCTGGAGGTCTGGGAAGCGCTGACGATGCGCGACGAGGAGCCGCATACCTCGGTGGTTGTGCCTTCGCTGACGCTCGACCAGAGCGAGCTGAAAAAACTGGCCGGCGCGAGTTTTTACGAAGAGCGGCTCTTGTTCCTCCTGATTCGCCTGCGCAACCCACGGGCGCGGGTGGTCTATGTGACGTCGGAACCGATCCATCCGATGATCCTGGACTATTACTTTCACCTGCTCGCGGGCATCCCGGCGAGCCACGCCCGGTCGCGCCTGACTCTCCTCTGCGCCTACGACGCCTCGCCCCGGTCGCTCACCGAAAAGATCCTCGAACGGCCGCGGCTGATCGAGCGAATCCGCGAAGGCATCCAGGACAACGCGCGCGCCTACCTTACGGTATTCAACTCGACCCCCTTGGAGCGCCGGCTCTCGGTCCTGCTCGGCATTCCGATGAACGGCGCCGATCCCGACCTCGCGCACTTGGGCACGAAATCGGGTAGCCGCAAGGTGTTTCGCGAAGCCGGCGTGGCGCTCCCGGCGGGATCGGAAGATCTGCGCGATGAGGTAGACGTCGCCTCCGCGTTGGTCGATCTCGACCGCGAACGGCCGAACCTCCGGCGCGCGGTGGTCAAGTTGAACGACAGCTTCTCGGGGGAAGGCAACGCGGTGTTCCGCTATCCCGAGGATCGCAGCCTCGCCTCGATCCGCCGCGAGCTGGCGAACCTCGAGTTCTCGGTCGCTTCCGAAGACGTCGACAGCTATTTCGACAAGTACCGCCGTATGGAGGGGATCGTCGAAGAGTGGATCGAGGGCAAGGAGAAGATGTCCCCTTCCGCCCAGTTGCGGATCAGCCCGCACGGCGAGGTGCTGCCGATCTCGACCCACGACCAGATCCTCGGCGGCCCGAGCAACCAGGTGTTCTTGGGCTGCAAGTTTCCGGCGCACGACGACTATCGGCGCTACATTCAAGAGCAGGCGATTCGGATCGGCGAGGTTTTGGCGAAGAACGGCGTGGTCAGCCGCTTCGCGGTCGATTTCCTGGTCTGGCGCGATGCCCCGACCGACAATTGGGACTGCTCCGCGCTCGAAATCAACCTGCGCATGGGCGGCACGACCCATCCGTTCCTGGCGCTCCAGTTCCTGACCGGCGGCGGCCTCGACCCGGAAAGTGGCCTGTTCGTCTCCCCCACCGGAGCCCAGAAGTTCTACCGTGCGACCGATAACCTCCAGTCCGAGGCCTACCGCGGCCTGATCCCCGAGGATCTGATCGAGATCCTCACCGAAAACCGTCTCCACTACAGCCACGCCAAGGACTCCGGAGTTCTCTTCCACCTGATCGGAGCCGTCTCCGAATTCGGCAAGCTCGGCGTCACCGCGATCGCCAACAGCCACGAAGAAGCCGACACCCTCTATTTCCAGACCCTCGACGTCCTGGACCGCGAAACCAATTACGAGAGGACGGCGCGGGCGAAGGGGTTGATGCCGGAGTGAGGGGTTAGCATTCCGCCGACAGAAGAAGAGAGCATGGGCTTCTAAGATCGAATCGTTCGCGATCCAGGCATCTGTGGCGGGCAGCCGGTCATCCAGGGTACCCGCGTCCTCGTCCGGGTCATCCTCGGATACCTCGCGCACGGAGAAACGACCGAGGTCATTCGGCGCGAATTCCCAAGCCTTACGGAGGATGATGTGCGTGCCGTGATCACCTTCGCCGCCGCCTCGGCGAGCGAGGATCTCCCGGCGCCATCACCGACCTCACAGGATGGTTTTCGGCTCCGGATGCCAAGACCTGGGAACGCTGCTTCCTCATAGCCACGCCCAACAAAGTGCGGGTGCATCGGCCGGTAGCAGGGCCAACGGGCTGAGGCGAAGCGAGTCACATTTCCTCGGTAGTTGTGGGCAAGTACCGAGGTTTTGAGACGAAGTAGGGCTGCTGCTTACGGCCCGACGGGTCGAATGTACGTCCTTGCTCCAGGAGCGAAAGTAGTACAAAATGTCGGCACTTGTGAATATCTGCCGACAATTTGCACTGCCATGAGCCTTCCAAACCAACGTGCGGACGATCCCCTTGCAGCTCTCGATCAAGAAGGAATCTTCCGCTCTCGAGACCTCGAAGCCGCGGGCGTCCATCGAAGCCGCCTCGCACGCCTGGTCGAGCGAGGGGAAGTGGAGCGGGTCGGGCGCGGCCTTTACCGCTTCCCCGAGGGCGAAATCTCCTCCGATTTCACGATCGCAGCCGTCTGCCGCAAGGTACCTCAGGCCATCGTCTGCCTACTGAGTGCTCTTCGCTTTCATGAGATCGGTACCCAGAGCCCATCAGAGGTCTGGATCGGCCTGGATCGCAAGGCTCGCCTGCCGATGTTTCCCGATCTCCCCGTTCGAGTCGTACGGTTCTCTGGACCGGCCCTCAACTTCGGCATCCAAGAAATCGCCCTCCAAGGTGTTCCGGTCCGGATCACCTCACCGGCGAGAACCGTGGTCGATTGCTTCCGCTATCGGAACAAAATCGGCCTCGACATTGCGCTCGAAGCTCTCCAGGACGGAATCTCCAGCCGGAGAACCACGGTCAACGCGATCGACCGAGCCGCCCAAGTGCTCCGAATGCGCGCGGTCATGAAGCCTTACCTCGCGAGCCTCTCCGCTTGACCCAGCGACGGGTCACCGACCTTGCCGCCTCGGTCAGGGCTCGGCTGCTCAACCTGGCTCGGGAGCGCGGCGAAGAGAATCGCGCGCTGCTCGAACGGTTTGCCCTGGAAGGACTTCTACGCCGCCTGGGCCTCTCTGCCTATCGGGAAAACTTCATCCTCAAGGGGGCGATGCTGTTTCGGGCTTGGTCAACCGAACCCCACCGCCCCACGCGCGACGCCGACTTCCTCGGGCTCGGAAGCCCCTCAAAGGAAAGGCTCATTGCCGTCTTCAAGGAAATCTGCCGAATCCCCTTCAAAGACGGTGTCGTGCTCGACGAAGCGAGCGTGTCCGCCAAGCCGATCCGGCAGGGGCAACGTTACGTCGGGGTACGCCTCTCGCTAATCGCCCACATTGGGGTCGCGCGTTTGCCCCTTCAGGCCGACATAGGCTTCGGCGACGACGCGTTTCCTCCCCCAAAGGAGGTCGCCTATCCAGCTCTCCTCGACTTCCCTCCGCCGCAGATCCGAATTTACGCTCGCGAGACTGTGGTAGCCGAGAAACTCGACGCCATGATCACCCATGGAGAAACAAACACCCGGATCAAGGACTTCTTCGACCTTTGGGTTCTCGGTCGACGTTTCGGATTTGAAGGCCCAATAGTAGCCGAAGCCATCGCTCGAACCCTTTCCCGGCGGCTGACGGGCCTGGCGCCGGACCTTCCTGCAGGACTGAAGGCGGACTTCTTCCGAGAGCGAGCGTCCGATTGGGATGCCTTCTTCCGTCGTGGTCTATTCGGGGAAGCGAAACGCCCGTTCGAGGAGGTCGGAGAGTTCCTTCGCAGCTTCCTCGTCCCTCCGCTCGAAGCCGTTCGGCAAGGCACCGCATTCCCCTACCTCTGGCCACCTGGCGGCCCCTGGGTTAGCTCCTAGCCAACTCGGCACCGGCTGTTCCTTTCGCCCCCCACCTCGTCGTTCGTTCGGCGCGGAAACTTTGTCGCCCGCAGCGGCATACACAGGAAGACGCGGCGTCTGAGCCTAGGCCGGCTCTCCGGATGTGGCCTGTCGCCATAACGGCCTGACGCAAGAGGGTGCAAGGAGAGTAGATGGAACATCGTGGCCCGGTCAGACTCGCGCGCGGTGCCCGCGCGGCACTCCTATCCTTGACGGTCCTCAGCCTATTCGGTTGCGGCGGTGGGGGCGGAGGCGGTTCCACGCCCACTTCTCCCGTTCCTCCCGTCGTCACCCCGACGCCGCCTCCGGCTCCCCCTCCCGCCATGGGCGCCGTGACCCTTCGCCGGGCCGCGTTTCGCGACGTGGGAGGCCACCACGCCCGCGGTGACGCCGCGATCGTGATGGAGAACGGCGCATTTCGACTGGACCTGGCCGCCAATTTCCAGACCGATTCCGGCAGCGTCGTCGACCTCCGGCTCTGCAAGCGCTCCGACCGCTGCACCGCGAGCGATCTCGACCTCGGACCGATCCAGAGCCGGCGCGGCGCGCAGACCTATGCGCTACCCGACGCGGCAGCGCAATATCCCTTCGTCGTCGTCTGGTGCCGCCCGTTCCAGGTACCGTTCGGATTTGGAGAGCTGCAATGAAACGACTCGCCTTTCTGCTCGCCGCGACATTCGCCCTCCTAACCGCCTCAACCGCAGGGGCCGGACCTTGGAAGGTAGAGTCGGGCGAGGCCTATCTTCAGGTCGGTTGGGCACGCCTGGTGGCCGATCGATTGGCGGACGCCGAGGGTCATGATTTAGACATCCCCGACTTTACCCAGGACGAGTTGGCGTTTTACGGCGCGTTCGGGTTTGGGGAACGCTGGACCGGAATCGTCCGCGCCCCCCTCTACCGACGCTCCGAAGTCGACGGATTCGGCTCGGCGAGCGGCAACGGCGATCTCCAGCTAGGCCTTCAGGCGCAGCTTTGGGAAAGCGGCCCTTGGCGTCTCGCCGCGCGCGGCGTGGTCCAGGCTCCGACCGGAGACGAGAACGCGGGCCAAGGCGCGCTACCGACCGGAACGGGCGTATGGGAAGTCGAAGCCTGGGCCTCGCTCGGCCGATCGTTCGGAACCAACGGCAGCGCCTACGGCTTCTTCGAGCTGGGCCACCAAACACGCGGAGGGGGCTTGGTCGACGGCATCGTCTACCGCGCCGAGCTGGGCCGCCGCTTCGGACGAGAGGGACGTTGGCTCGCCGCCGCTCGCGTCTGGGGGACCGAGCCTTATCAGGATCCCGCCGACCAGCCGACCGCCTCGGCCGCCGGCCTGGGCGACGACGTCGCCTATCTCGCCCTCGGACCCAGCCTTTCGTGGGAATGCTCGAAAGGCTGGGCGCTCCAAGCCGCGATCGACGGCGCGGCCTCCGCGCGGAACATCGCGCTCGGGCCGACGGTGCGATTGGCGGTGGTCTACTCGGGGAAGTGGCGCGGCTCCCGGTAGGAATCGGTCTCCAAGCGCCGAATTTCTTCCCGGAGCTGCCGCAAGAAGAGGAGCTGGTAGCGGTCCTTGGGCCGATCGGCGTATTCCTTGGTCTCGATGATCGTTTCGAGATCGAGAACTCGCACCCGAAGCTCCGCGACCTCAAACGCTCGGGCTTTATCTACCAGATCATGGAAGCCGAGATCCTTCCCGACCGTTCGTAACACGTCAAGCCGCCCGCTACTCGTCTTCAAGAGGTGCATTTTCAGGGAGGCCAGCCGGGAAGCGTCCGGCTCGATGTGCCGGCCCGCAGGGTCGAAATAGTGCGCCTCCAGTTCCGCCAAGGCCTTGGCCAGTCGAGTATTGTTTTCCTCGGTGCATAGGTAGACGATGTCCACGTCTTCGGTGGTGAGCGGAGATCCCTGGAGGATCGCGGCAACCCCGCCCACGACGATGAACTCCACCTCGTTGCGGATCAATGCCCGGAAAACCTCGTCGAACTTGAGTTCAGTTGCCATTCTGGGCGCGGATGCGAAGGACGGTGTTCATGAAATCCTGGGCTGCCTTCAAACGTTCCGTCGGCGTCAGCTTGAGCTTCTCGCGGATCTGACTTATGTCGCCCCAGTCCAGGCCCCACTCCGACACCTCCAATTGGTCGTAGTCGGTGGGGATTCCCTCCATCTCAGCGTCCGTCGAGTCCCGCGGGTCCATGATTCGATCATCCTACCAAGGTTCCTCCGGCCGGCACCGACGCGCTCGCCCGGCACAAGGTTCCATCATGTGGCGGTACGGCGGCCCAATAGGCGGAGGCCATTTGCGATCACCAGCAGCGAGGCCCCGGTATCGGCGGCGATCGCTGCCCAGAGGGAGGCGTGGCCGGCGAAGGTGAGGATCACGAACACGGCTTTGATCGCGAGCGAGAAGGCGATGTTCTGGCGGATGATTCGCAAGGTGCGGCGGGAGTGGCGGATCAGCCAGGGGAGCTTCGCCAGATCGTCCGACATGAGCGCCACGTCGGCCACTTCGATCGCGGCATCGCTGCCTGCCGCTCCCATCGCGACCGACATCGTAGCGCGAGCCATCGCCGGGGCGTCGTTGACCCCGTCGCCGATCATCGCTACCGCGCCGTAGCGGGCGAGCAACTCGTCGATCGCGGCGACTTTCTCGGCCGGCAGCATTTCTGCCCTCACGTCCTCGATTCCGGTTTGTTGGCCGATCGCTTCGGCCGTACCCCGGTTGTCGCCGGTCAGCATGACGACCGCCTGAATGCCCGCGTCGTAGAGTTCTTGGACCGCCAGGCGCGACTCGGGGCGCACCTCGTCGGCGACGGCGATCAGGCCGCAAACGTGGTCCGCCGTGCCGACCACCACCGCCGTTCGGCCGCCTTGGGACATCGCCTCCAGCCGCTCGTGGACCTCGGGCGTCTCCTCCCCGCGTTCTTCCAGATACCGATGCGAGCCGAGCCAGTACTCCTTGCCGCCGAATCGTCCCGCCGCCCCTTTGCCCTGGAGAATCCGAAAATCCTCGGCGGGCTGCACCTCGACGCCGCGCTCCTTGGCGAATGCGAGGATCGCCCGAGCCAGCGGATGCTCGCTGCGCGCTTCGAGGGCTCCCACCCGTTCGAGCAGCTCCCGCTCGTCGTGCCCCGCCAGGGGAACGATCTCGATCACCCGGGGCCGCCCCCAGGTCAACGTTCCCGTCTTGTCCAGCGCCACCGCTTTGAGCCGGGCGGGGATTTCGAGAAACAGCCCCCCTTTGATCAGTACGCCGTTCCGCGCCGCCGAGGCGAGGGCCGCGACGATGCTCACCGGGGTGGAGATCACCAGGGCGCAGGGGCAGGCGATCACCAGCAGCACCAGAGATCGGTAGATCCAGGAGGACCACTCCCCGCCGAACAGGAGCGGAGGCAGGAGCAGGACCGCGACCGCCAGAGCCAGCACGACCGGCGTGTAGAGGCGGGCGAACTTCTCGACCCACTGTTCCGACGGCGCCCGCCGGGACTGCGCCTCGTCCACCAAGCGGATGATGTGAGCGAGCGTCGTCTCGCCCGAGCGCTTCGTCGATTCGATATCCAAGGCGCCGTCGCCATTGATCGTTCCGGCGAACACCTCGGCGCCGATCGTTTTCGGTACCGGCACGCTCTCGCCGGTGATCGGCGCCTGGTTGACCTCGCTCGCGCCGCTCACCACCCGGCCGTCGAGCGGAATGCGCTCTCCCGGTTTGACCAGCAGGAGCGCGCCGACCTCCACCTGCTCCGCCGGGATCTCTTCCTCGCCGCCCCCCTCTTCGACCGGACGGCGAATTCGGGCGGTCTGCGGCGCCAGATCCATGAGCGCCTCAACGGCGCGCCGCGCCCGTCCGACGCTCCATGATTCCAACGCGAGCGACAGACTGAAGAGAAAGGCCACCGTCGCCCCTTCGAACCACTCGCCGATCGCGACCGCGCCGAGGACCGCGATCGTCATCAGCAGGTTCATGTCAGGGCGAAAACGCCGTAGGGCGTTCCACGCTTTCGGCAGAACGGACCAGACGCCGAGAAGAATCGCCAAGCCATAAAAGGCGCGCGAGACCGTCGGTACGCCGTCGGCGATACCCATCCCCTCCGAGCCGAACGCACGGAGAATTCCTCCGGAAAGCACGGCATGGACCGCGAATCCGGCCAGGGCGAAGGCGCCGCTCGCCGCGGTCAAAACGATGCGCCCGCGGCGTTGCCAGAAAGTCTCGGGCTCCAAGTGCTCCGCGTCGTCCGCCCAAACCCGGGCGCCCATCCCCGTGCGCTCGACCGCTTTGACGATCTCGCGCGGACCGACCGTTCCCGGCGGTACGAGCACCGTCATCTTCGCCTTGAGCAGATCGAAGGACAGATACTCCGCGCCGCCGATCAACGGGCCGATCTCTCGTTTGAGGATCGCCACCTCCTCGGCACAGTCCATGCCGCGGATTTTGAATTGCTGGTCTTCTGGGCTCATCCTTTCAGTTCCCTTCCTCCCACCACCCAAGAGTACACACTCGGCAAGACGAGCAAGGTAAAGAGCGTCGAGGTGACCAGGCCGCCGACCATGACGATCGCCAGCGGCCGCTCCAGCTCCGAGCCGCCGAAGCCGATCAGCATCGGCGCGAGGCCGAGGATCGCCGCTCCGGCGGTCATCAGTTTCGGCCGGACGCGGCCGATCGAGGCTTCGCGGAGCGCCGCCCGAAACGGCAGGCCGGAGGCGATCAATTCTTTCGTCTGCGAGATCAGCACCAGGCTGTTCTGGACCGCGACACCAAACAGGCCGATCACGCCGACGATCGACGAGGCATTCCAGGTCTCGCCCGCGAAGGCCAGGGCGTAGAGACCCCCGGCAAAGGCGACCGGCAAGGTTCCGAGAACCACCAAGACCTCCCGCGGCCGACCGAGCGCCAGGAAGAGCAGCAGGACGACCAGCGCGAGGGCGATGCCGCTCGCGACCAGCAGCCGCCTCTCGGTCTCGCGCGCCTCTTCGATCTGGCCCGAGAGCGCGACCGTCGTCCCCTGGGGGAGATCGAAATCGCCAATCGCACGTTCCACGGCGCGGGCGGTGCCGCCGAGATCGCCCTCCGTGCGGAGATTCCAACCGAGCCGGCGTTGGCCGTTCTTGCGTCGGATCAACGAGGGCATCGTGTCCTCTTCGATCTTCGCCACCTGGCCGAGCTCGATGATCCGCCCTTCTTCGACAACGATCGGCAAGCGCTCGATCTTGGCCGGGGTCAAGCGGCCGTCGGCGGGGAAACGCACGACCCGCTCGATCCGCTGCGGCCCGTCGAACCGCGGGGCGAGCGCGATCCCTTGCAGCGCCGCCTCCAGCGTTTGGACCAGCGCCTTCCTCGGCACGTCGAGTCGGCGGAGCGCATCGTCGTCCGGCAGGATGCGCCAGCGCGGCAGCGGGGCGCCCGTATCGGGCGTGACGCTCGCGACGCCGGGGATTTTCGCCAGGCGCCGCGCGATGTCGGGACCGCGTTGGGCCAGCTCGGACAGATCGGGATGGAATAGCTCGACCTGAATGTCGGCCGGGGTGCCGCCGATCCCTTCCGAGATCCGCATCTTCATCGGCGTCGTCAACTCGACCGAGAACGGCATGTGCTCGGCCAACTCGCCGAGATCGGCCTCGACTTGGTGTGCATCGGCTCCCGTTTCCAGAACGATCAGGACATCCGAGAGGTAGCTCGGCATCGGGTCTTCGGTGACCTCGCCGCGCCCGGTGCGGCGATAGGCGGCGCGAACGCCGGGGATCTCGGCCACCTCCTGCTCGAACCGGCCGTTCGCTTCGTCGATCGCCGCGAGGCTGGTATCGGATGGGAGGAGGGTTTGCGCCATCAGCGCCCCCTCGTCGAGCGTCGGAAGGAAGTTCGTGCCCAGGCGGGTGGCGAGCACGATCGCCGGCAGCGCCAGGGCGAGCGCCGCGATCTGCACCAGGGCGCCGTGGCGGAGCGCGAAATCGAGCATCGGCCGATAGGCGCGCTTGATCGCGCGGATCACGCCCGGTTCGTCGAGCCGGGTGCCGGGCGGCAGAAAGCGATCGACCAGCACCGGCACCAAAGTAAACGAAAGGACCAGCGCGATCGTCATCGCCGAGGCGACGGCCACGGCGAGCGGCGCGTACAGCTCGCCCGCCACCCCGCCGATCGCGAGCAGCGGGATGAACACCGCGAGGATCACCAGAACCGCGGTGGCGATCGGCACCCCGACCTCCGCCGCGGCGCGCGCGATGCTCCGCCGCCGCGCCGCGGGATCCCCGCCTTGGAGGTCGTGCAATCGGTGGACGATGTTCTCGACCATGATCACGCCCGCATCGACCAGCAGCCCCACGGCGATCGCCAGGCCGCCGAGAGTCATGGCGTTCAAGCCTTGGCCGAGCAGGGAGAGCGGAATCGCCGCGCCAAGGGTCGCGAGCGGCAGGAGGACGATCACGAACAGGGCGCCGCGCAGGTTGCCCAGCAGCACGATCAGCACGAGCCCGACGAACAGGGCGCCGATCATCAACGCCTGGCTCACCCCGCCGAGCGAATGAGAGACCAGCTCGCCCTGGTCATAGAACAGATCGAGCGACATCCCCGCGGGCAGCGAACGGCGGAGGTCGGGAAGGAGGGCGCGGATGCGGCGGCTGGTCGAAAGGGTGTCGGCCGTCGGCTGCTTGATCACCCGGAGCGAGACCACCTCGAAGCCCTTGAACCGTGCGAGGCCGAGCCGGAACTCCGGCGCCTCGCGCACCTCGGCCAGATCGCCCAAGGCGACGACACCGCGCGCGGTGTGTACCGGCAGCCGCCGCACCTCTTCGACCTCGGCGGTGAGCGAGGCGACCGAGACGTACCACTGCTTGTCGCGGATCTCCAAAATCCCGGCCGAGACGTCTTTCTCGCTCCCGGAGAGCGCCTCGACGATTTGATCGAGCGAGACGCCCATCAGGCGCATCGTCTCGGGCGAGATCGACACCTGCAGCTGGCGCCCTTCGCCGCCGAGCAGCTCGATCCGCGCGACCCCGGGCACCGACTGCAGGCGAGGGATCACGACCTTGACCGCGTGGTCGCGCAGCTTCATCGGATCGACCGTCGGTCCTTGCAGCACCAACTCCTGGATCTCCTGCAGCCGCCCCGCGGCCGAGGTGAGCAACGGCGCCGAGGTACCCGCCGGAAAATTGCCCAACACGCCGGCGAGCTTTTCGCCCACCAGCTGGCGCGCCCGCCAAGGATCGGTCCCGGGCTCGAAGGCGACGACGATCTGCGTCACGCCGGCCTGGACCGTGCTGGTCACCCGGCGAACTCCGGGCAGACCGGTGAGCACCTGCTCGACCGGCTGGGCGACCGTCAGCTCCAGTTCGGAGGGGTCGCGCCCGGGGCTCTGGATCAGCAGCTGGATCGAAGGGAGGGCGAGGTTCGGAAAGAGATCGCGCGGCAGGCGCGAAAAGGCGAGAAGGCCCGCGACACCCCACACCAAAGCGAGCGCCAGAACCCAGCCGCGCGCGGCGAGGACGGCTTCGAACCAACGGCTCAGCCGTTCGTGGCCGGTCGATCGAGCGGCCGGGCGTTCGAGGGTCGGGTTCGGCCCGTCCGGCGCTTCAGTGACCATGCTCGTCGCCTCCGCCGCCCGCGAGCTTCAAGTAGAGCGATTTGAGCAGGTACGCGCCATCGGTGGCGATCGTGTCGCCCGGGGCGATCCCTTCGAGCACCAGCACCTCGGCACCCAGCTCGGCGCCTTTGCGTACCGGCCGCATCTCGGCACGGCCGGCGGTTTTGACGAACACCCCCCAGGTTCCTTCGATCTGCTGGAGAGCCACCTGCGGCAGTACGACCGCCCGCGCCAAGGGAACCCGGACTTCGAGCGGCGTTCCGGCGAGCGGCCAGCTTTTCTCGTCGCCGGCCAGGCGCAGCCGGTAAGTCAACCGACGGGTCGCGTCCGAGAGCGAAGCCGGCACCCCTTCCACCGTCGCCTGCCAGTGTTGGCCGCTCGCGCGGCGCACCTCGGTCGTCGCTCCGGCCCCCCAAGTTTCCGGGCCGGGCAGCGGAATCTCGACCCGCACCCGGGACGCGCCGGGGGTGATCAACCGGCCCAGGTCGCCGCCCGCTTCGACCCCCTGGCCGACCGCCACGGCAAACGCCTCGACCACGCCGCCGCGCTGCGCGCGCACCCGGTAGGTCGTGCCGGCGCTCGCCGGATCGACCCCACGCGCTTCGAGCGCCAGGCGGGCGGAATCCTCTTCCGCCTCCGCCACCGCCGCCGCGGCCTCGGCCGCTTCGACATCGCGCCGCGACGTGGCCCCCCCTTCGAGCAGCCGCCGCTCGCGCTCCACTTCGCGCCCGGCCTGCGCATTGCGCGATCGGGCGGCGAGCCATGCGGCTTTTTTCTCCGCCAGCTCGGGGCTGCGGATCTCGACCAACGCGGCGCCCCGAGCGACCGAGCGACCGGGTTCGACCAGCAGCCCCGTGACGATGCCGCCAACCGGCGCCGAAAAGGTTGCCGCGGACGAGGTCTCGGAGATCGCCTCGGCGGCGAACCAGGCGCCCTCTTCGCGCGGCGGGCCGACGACGGCAAAGGACACCCCGCGCACCCCGGCGAGGTCGATCGAACGCGGCCCTTCGTTCTCGTGCTCCTCGTCCTCCTCGTGCTCCGCTCCGGCCTCGCCTTCCGCGTGGGCGTGCTCCCCCTCCTCATGACGTTCCTCGGCCTTCTTGCAGGCTCCGGCCGAGAAGAGCAGCACGAGGGTGAAGAGAAATGGCAACGCGTCCCGGAACGACAATCGGCAGATCATGGCAACACCTCGGCGGTCAAAACGGCAAGCTCCCAGGAAGCGGCTAGAAGCGCCGCGCGGCGTTGGATTCGTGCAAGCTCCGCGGCGATCACGGCGCGGCGCATCAGGAGAGCTTCCGCGGGGCGGGCTTTGCCCTCCGTGAGCCGCAGCTCGATCGCCGCGAGCGTGCGCTCGGGCGACGGATCGATCGAATCGGCGGAAGGAACAGCGAAAGCCGACAAAGCCGAAAAGCGGGCGCGGGCCGCGCCAAACCGGCTCCGGAGCTCCGCCAGGCGTTGCTCGGCTTCTCGCTCAGCGGCCGCGATCGAGGCGGCGAGCGCCTGGTCCGCCGCGAGCCGCTCCGAGCCGAGCGGAAAGCGGTAGGCAAGCCCGAAGTGCGCCACACTCTCTTCCGCTTCGCGCGCCACACTCGACCGAAGCGCCCAGCGTGCTTGGGATCGGGCGCGGTCGAAACGCGCGAGCGCCGCCGACAAATCGCGCCGTGCGCCGAGGGCCAAGCCGAGCGGGCTCGACTCGAAGCGGGCGTCGAGATCCTCCTCCGGCGGTACATCCGGCAATGGCGGCTCAGGGATCGGCTGTCCGCTCCCCAGCTCCGGCAAAAGCCCGAGAGGAGGATCGACCCAGACCGCCAGTTGGCCCCAAGCGGCCGCACGGCCCACCAGGGCCTCCGCTCGTTCGGCGCGTGCCTGCTCCCGATCGAAGGCGATCAAATCGACCTCGAAGGCTGCCTCGGCCCCCTGCTCCAAACGACGCCTTGCGATTTGGAGCCAGCGCTCGACGGTCGCAACGTCTTTGTCGCGCAGGAGGGCTTCCCGCTCCGCCGCCCAGGCGGCGACGAACGCGGCGGCGATTTTGCCGCGGGTTTCGAGGCGGGCCGCAGCCGGAAACCGCGCGCTCGCCCGCTCCAGAGCCGAGAGGGCTTCCTCCCGCCCGCTCACCCTGCCGAGCAGAGGCAGGTCGAGGTTGATCGCAAGATCGGCGTCGGTCGAACCGTTCGTTCGCCGGGGGCCGGTCTCGACCCCCAGGGTAGGACCACCGGCCAACCGCGCCGAGGTGGAGCCCAGCTCGCGCCGCGCGGCGGCCAACTCGGACGAAACGGCCACCTCTTCGGCGCTGGCCGTAGCCCGCGCGAGAAGCTCATCCAGCCGAGGAAGAGCCTGCGCTGCCTGCCCATCGGCAGACCGAGCCAAAAAAGCCAAGAAAATCAGAAGACGAACGGCCGAACCGACCGAGAAACCGCTACCCATGACATGACCTCGCCGCCAACGGCGCTGTAGAGCGCCGGGTTAGGGACAAAAGCGGAGCTGGAGGTCAGGCAAACAGGGGAACGTGCAGAACCGCGCGCGACACGCCGGGCAGTGGCGCACTTTGCGCCCAAGCCGGTGGAACGCCGAGCGGCTCATCCGTCGCGGCCAAGAAAACTTCGACCGGAACGGGCAGTACGGGGTTGCAACTGCAAGAAGCACAAGCCTCACGGCACGGCGCGCCGCGGTCGCAATCGTCGGCACAGCCCAAATCGAGGTCGAACGCCGAAGCGGCGGTAACGACCACGAACAGGGCGAGCAAGACGACGGCGAGAGCTTTCATGCGGGGGCTAGTCTACCGGAAAGGTGCTCGCGGGAGCCGCGGGGCGGTCTCGTTTAGGAAGCGCGTTCCAGATCATGGCATTCTTCCTGCTAGCTTCACATCCGTTGATTGGGGGAAAGAGAACATGCGTTACCCGCGAATCGTTGGGCTCTGGTCGATTTTGCTCCTCTCTGGACTACTTGTCGCAGCCAGCCCGAATTCTCTCGTCGTCGCGCTCATCGCGGGGGAGGACGTTGCGGCCCTCAAGGCGCTGGGTCCCCAGGTTCTCCCCGAGATGGTCCGCCTCTATTCAAGCGGAGACACGGCGCAACGGAGGCGGATCGCCGGTCTCCTATATCGGCTGTCCTGGAAGTCTTCCGAAGCCGCGACCGCGCTGCTGCGGGACGTAGAGACCGAGGACGTGGGGCTGCGCATCAGCGTCCAGTACGCGCTAGGGCGAGTCAGCGACCAGCCGGCGGTGGTAGACGCGCTCCTGCGCAACATGGTGGGCGACCCCGACCCGTTCCTCCGCGACAAGGCGGCTTGCGCTCTGGCCTACGACCAGGTTCACCTGTCGGAGGCGGCCAAGGTGCGGCTCTATGACGGGCTCATCCGGGCACTGGCCAGCGAGGTGGAGCAGGTGAGGGCAATCGCGATCCAAGCTCTCGGGGTACATACCGGCCAGAGGAAGGGCTTTTTTCCCGAGGCACCGATTGAGAAGCGCCGCGCGGCCATCGCCCGCTGGCAAAAATGGCTGGCGGAGTACAAGGAGAACCTGTGATGCGGCTGGCGGCCCGCTTCCCCCTTCTGCTCGTCGCCTCCCTGCTGGGGGCCGTCTCGGCGGCGCCCGCTGCCGAACCTTCGCCGATCCTGGTCAGATACAGCTGGGACGACGGCAATGTTGAAGCCGGTCCCGACACCTTTTCGGTGTACCGCAATGGGCGGAGCAGCGTCCAGCTCTCCAACTCGTTTCGGGCGAGCGGCACGCAGTCGGTAGAGTTCCGCGACGTCGCGGGGGACGGTGATTTTCCGGAGCTGCTAGGCTATTTTCCAGAGCGCCGAGATGGCTGGCTGATCGTTCATTTCGCCTTGCTCGTCACCGATCCGAACGAAGAACTGAACATCGCGCTGGCCGGGCCGCAGCGCTTCGTGTTGGGGCGCGATGGAATCTCGCTCTGGCTCTTCACCCGCGACGGGAATCTGGTACAGATGACCGACAGCATCCCCAAGCGCCTGGTCTCCTTGAAGCCGTTCACCTGGTACGCGATCGACGCCGATCTCGACTTGGCGGCAGGCCGTTACAACCTGCAGATCTTCGAAGAGGGAAGCGACAAAGCGGTGGTCTCGCTCCTGGGCCAACCCAACGCCGCCTCCCAACCGGGCTCAGCGGTGAGCTTACTGTCGTTCGTCGGATCCCCAGGCCTCGACCGATCGAACGTGGTCTATTACCTGGACGACGTAGTGGTGGCCTCCAGCCGCGAGGTGGCGCTGCCCCCCTTCGTGGCTCCGGGACGACGCCAATTTCTGGCGGACCAGCAGGCCGAGGAGACTCCCGCCGAGGAGGCCACTGAGAATTCCGCGACCGAAGCGTCCAAAGCACCGGACACAGCCGTCCTCGAACGGCGAGGGGACGAGGCTTTCCGCCGTCGATCTCTGCCGGAGGCGCAGCAACTCTACGAAGAGGCACTGCAGACCGCCAAACAGCCGAGCACACTGTTCTTGAAGCTCTCCGACGTCGCCTTCCTGCGCGGCGACCTGGCCACCGAGAAAGCGCTACGGGAGAAGATCTTCGGCAGCCTGGATCCGCGGTAGGCAGGGCAAGCTTCACTCCAAATTCGGTGCGATCTCCTCACTCCGAGTTCGAGATCTGGTGCAGGCTCAGGACGGGGATATTTCCGGAGGCCAACGGCTCAAGGGAAGGACGCCGCTTTCGAGAATAATCGTCATATCTTTGTCTCGGGCCAGCAGCGCGCAGCCATGCTCTTCGGCCAGGACCGCGATCAAGCAGTCGATGGTCGAGCGTATGGTTTTTCCCCTTTCGCGGAGAGTGCGGTAGAGGTCGGCGGATCGGAAGTAGAGGCTGATATCTGGCGCTTCCAAAAAGGTCAAGTCCTGAAACAGCTCCACCAGCCGCCCGCGGCCTTTCTCTCTTCGCAGCCCTTGGAAGACTTCGGCGACGACGACGCCACATGTGCAGACCTCGTGATCGCTCGTCAGGAGAGTGGAGAGCGCTCGGTGCGCCGGTGAGGCGTAGCCGTTGAAGAAGTCGACCCAGACCGAGGTGTCGACAAGAACCTTCAAGCCGAGCGGTCTCGTTTGCGAAGTGCGTCCAGATTCCCCTCCCAAGGCACCTTTCCTTCGAACTGCAAGAGTTCTTGCAAGCGTCGCCGACGCGCATATTCCCGGAGCGCTTCGTTGATGATCTCGGTCTTCGTCCGCCCCGGCGAGACTTTCATCGCACCGCCAAGGGCCTCGTCGTCTACATTGAGGGTGGTTCGCATTTCACTGCACCTCCGATGCAGATCTTACCTCAACTTCGTCTGCATCGAGAACATTTGCCAGAGCCAAGAATGAATCGACCACCGGCCCTCTGAGGTCCCTACGCCAAGCGTTCGGGAGGGTCGCGGCGATCGGCTTGCTATGATTCACTTTCCATGGCAACGGAATCTCATTCTGCTCGATACCTCAACGGGCTCCGCCGCTACGCGCTCCTGCTTCTCGCCGCAACCGTCATCGTCATCGCGCTGCTCCGGAGCGCAGGACCTATTGAAGGCCAACCCTGGGGTCTGCTCCGGATGGTTACCGAACCCCCGGCGCTGCCGTACTTCCTCGGCGTGGTGATCGCTGTGGCTTTGATCCTCGAGATTGGAGTGCGATTCATGGCCTGGGCGAATCCGGGCGACCGGTCGCTCTCCGGCACCGGCATCGTCTCTTTTTTGCTTGGCCTGCTCTCCGGCCTCTGCGCCTTCAGTCGCTGGCTCTCGATTTTCGGCCTTTTGACGGCGATCCCCGGGCTCTTGCTGGGGGGATTCGCATTTCGCGACGAACGACGCCGAGGGGCAGGTCATAGCCATCTGAATCTCACCGGCATCGCCCTAAACGCCGCCAACGTGATCACGGTCGTTTCGCGGGCGATCAGCGAGTAGGCCCCGTTCTCCCACCCTCCCCCATCATCCCGCGCGCTACCCCCAAGAAGGCCTCGACCACCGGCCCTTTGCGATCCTTCCGCCAGGCAGCAGCGATGCGAGTTTTGCCTTGGCGGCCGGGGATGGGTAGCGAGCGGACGTTTTCCCACCCGAGGCGCTCGACGGAGGCGGGGAGGATCGAGACTCCCACTCCCGCTTCGACCAGGCTCATCGTGGTGTACAGCTCGCGGCTGGTCTGGACGACCCGGGGGGTGAAGCCGGCGTCGCGGCAGATCTTCGTCACCTGGTCGTAGAGACCCGGGGCGATCTCGCGCGGGAAGAGCACGAACGGCTCTGCCGCAAGGTCAGCGACCGCGACCCGCTTCTTGCCGGCCAAGCGGTGCGCGGCATCGACGACGATCATCAGCGTTTCGGTTTTGACCGCGATCGATTCGATCTCCGGATCGGGCTCCGGCTCGCGGACGAAGCCGATGTCTAAATCGCCCGAGCGGAGGGCCGCTAGCTGGGCTCCGGTCGCCATCTCGCGTAGGTCGAGATAGACGTCGGGGAAACGCTCGCGAAATGCCCGGATGATGCCTGGAAGCGCGTCGAACAAGACCGTCGCCGCGAACGCGACCTTGATCTCGCCGGTCTGGCCGAGCGCCGTGCGGCGGGCCGTGTCTGCTGCGCTCTCTACCCTCCGGAGGATCTCCCGCGCCTCGGCGAGGAAGATCCGGCCGGCGTCGGTGAGCTGGACCCGGCGCTGCGTGCGCGCCAAAAGCTGCGCGCCCACCGCCTCTTCCAACTGGCGGATCTGCTGCGATAGCGGCGGCTGGGCGATTCGCAGCCGCGCGGCCGCGCGGGTGAAATGCAGCTCTTCGGCGACCGCCACGAAAGCGCGGAGATGACGAAGCTCGAACGTTGGATTCATATCGGCAACCTCTCAATCGGTCTCCGTCATTGTATTGGACATATCAGTCGTCGGCGTTTACCCTGAGGTCAGGCCCACCGTCGGGCGAGCTTCTATCCTGCCGCTCGCCCCCATCGCCCCCTGGAGGTTCTGCCCATGACCGTTTTGACCACCGAGACTTTGCTCGAAGCCACGCCCGAAACCGCCGCTTTGCGCCCTGATCCGTTTCCGATCAACGGCACCGACTACGTCGAAATCTATTGTGGCAACGCCAAGCAGGCGAGCCACTATTACCGTAGCGCCTTCGGCTTTCGGCTGGAGGGATACCGCGGTCCCGAGACCGGCGTACGCGACCGGGCGAGCTATCTGATGACCCAAGGCAAGGTGCGATTCGTCTTGACCTCGCCGCTCGGCCCCGATTCTCCGATCGCCGAGCACCACCTGCAGCACGGCGACGGCGTGCGCGACCTCGCGCTCTGGGTGGACGACTGTCGCCAGGCGTTCGAAATCTCCGTCGGCCGCGGCGCGGTCGCCGTCCAGGAGCCGACCGTCCTGTCCGATGCCGACGGCGAGGTGGTGATCGCCGCGATCCGTACCTACGGCGACACGATTCACACCCTGGTCGAGCGGAAGAACTACTTTGGGCTCTTCATGCCCGGCTTCGTCCCCGTCTCGCCGCGCTATCAGCCGGAACCCGTGGGGTTGCGCTACATCGATCACGCGGTCGGAAACGTCGAGCTGGGCAAGATGGATGAATGGGTCGGCTATTACGAGCGGGTGATGGGCTTTACCAACCTCGTCTCGTTCGACGACGCCGATATTTCGACCGAGTATTCGGCCCTGATGTCCAAAGTGATGGCGAGCGGCAACGAGCGGATCAAGCTGCCGATCAACGAGCCGGCGGTCGCCAAGAAGAAGTCGCAGATTGACGAGTACCTCCAGTTCTACGGCGGCCCCGGCGTCCAGCATCTGGCGATCGCGACCGACGACATCGTCGAAACCGTTCGCTCGCTGCGCGACCGCGGGGTCGAGTTTTTGAGCGTTCCCGGCAGCTACTACGACGAGCTGCTCGACCGCGTCGGCACGATCGACGAGGACATCACGCCATTGCGCGAGTTGGGCATTCTGGTCGATCGCGACGACGAGGGGTATCTGCTCCAGATCTTCACCAAGCCGGTCGAGGATCGCCCCACGATGTTCTTTGAAATCATCCAGCGGAAGGGTGCCCGCTCGTTCGGCAAAGGAAACTTCAAGGCGCTGTTCGAGTCGATCGAGCGCGAGCAGGCGCTACGCGGTAACCTCTAATCCCAATCGAACACGACGAGGGATCTTCAAATGCCGATCTACCACTCGCTAGGAAAAATCCCCAGGAAGCGCCATACGGCCTTCCGGCGCCCGGACGGCGGACTGTACGCCGAGGAGCTGATGGGGCATGAAGGGTTCGTCGGCGCGTCGTCTCTCCTCTATCACGTGCATCCACCGACGAGCGTACTGTCGGCCCGAAAGATCGCGCCGATCGTTTGGGAGGCGGATGAGGAAACCTCGCTTCGCCATCGCCATTTCCGCACCGCGCAGGCCCAGAAAGGCGGCGGCCCGCTCGACCGGACGCCGATCGTCTTCAACTCGGAGGTCGCCATGCTGGTGGCCGAGCCCGACCGCAACGACGAAGGCTTTTATCGCAATTCGCAGGGCGACGAGTGCGTCTATGTGGTCGAAGGAACCGGCGCGCTCGAATCGGCGTTCGGAACGTTGCCCGTAGGATCGGGCGATTACGTGGTGCTTCATCGCAATATCACCCACCGCTGGCGTTTCGATTTCGCCGCCGGGCCGGTGAAGCTCCTGGTGATCGAAAGCCGAGGGCACATCCGCTTTCCGAAGCGGTACCGCAACAAAGTCGGCCAGTTGCTCGAAGGCGCGCCGTATTCGGAGCGCGACATCCGCCGGCCGACGGAGCTGGTCACTCACGACGAACGCGGCGAATTTCCGATTCGGGTGAAGCAGTACGGGGCGCTGCACGAGCTGGTCCTCGATCACCATCCGTTCGACGTGGTGGGCTGGGACGGCTACTTCTATCCGTGGGCGTTCAACATCCACGATTTCGAGCCGATCGTCGGCCGCATCCATCAGCCGCCGCCGGTGCATCAGACGTTTGAAGGGGACGGCTTCGTCATCTGCTCGTTCTGCCCGCGCCCCTACGATTTCGATCCGCAGGCGGTGCCCGCTCCGTACAACCACAGCAACGTGGATTCGGACGAGGTGCTGTTTTACGCTTCAGCTGAATTCATGAGCCGTAAGGGCATCGAATACGGCTCGATCACCCACCACCCCGACGGTCTGCCGCATGGCCCTCACCCCGGCCGGGCGGAGGCGTCGATCGGCGCCAAGTGGACCGACGAGCTGGCGGTGATGATGGACTCGTTCCGGCCGCTCCACGTGGCGAAAGCCGCGATGGCGTTTGAAGATCCCGGGTATTTCCGTAGCTGGGTCGAATGACCGAAGGACCGATCTGGACCCCCAGCCCCGAACGGGCGGCCGCGGCGAACCTGTCGCGATTCGCCTTCCACCACCTGCCCGGCGCGGACATGGCGGAGCTTTGGCGCTGGTCGGTCGAGCATCCGGAAAAATTCTGGCCGGCGGTGTGGGAGTTTGGAGAGGTGATCGGAGAAGGCTCGAACGCAGCAACGCCCCCGCGCTGGTTCTCCGGCGCGAAGCTCAACTACGCCGAGAACCTCCTTCGCTGTCGTGAGGACCGACCTGCCCTGATCGCCTGGAACGAGCAGGGGCGCCAGAGCGAGCTGAGCTTCGCCGATCTGGCCTCCCAAGTCGCCCGGTATCAGACCGCGCTTGCCGCTGCGGGCGTCGTCCCCGGCGACCGCGTGGCGGGCTTTCTGCCAAACGTGCCGGAGACGGTGATCGCCGCCCTCGCCGCCGCTTCGCTCGGCGCGATCTGGACGTCGGTCAGCCCCGATTTCGGCGAGCGCGCGGTGCTCGACCGTTTCGGTCAAACCCGGCCGAAGGTGCTGTTCGCCGTTACCCAGACGCGCTACGCGGGAAAATCGATTGACCTCTCGGCCCGAGTTGCCTCGATCGCCGCGGCGCTTCCCGAAACGGAACGGATCGTCCTCCTGGGCAAAGCTTCGCCCGAAGGCGAGCGCATTCCGCGCTCGACTCCACTCGACGCGTGGCTTGACGGGGTCGAGGCCCCAGAAGAGCCCACGTTCCTCCTCCTGCCGTTCGATCATCCGCTCTACGTCGTCTATTCGAGCGGCACGACGGGGCTGCCGAAGGGGATCGTCCATGGCGCGGGCGGGACGCTCCTTCAGCATCTGAAAGAGCTGATCCTTCACACCGACTTGGCGACCGGCGACCGGATTTTCTACTTCACCACCTGCGGCTGGATGATGTGGAACTGGCTGATTTCAAGCCTCGCGGTGGGCGCCACCGTGGTGCTCTACGACGGCGCGCCGCTTTCTCCCAAGAAGGACATCCTCTGGGAGATGGCCGAGGCGGAACGGATTACGATCTTCGGTACGAGCGCCAAGTATTTGGCGCTTGCCGAGAAGGAGAACCTCGCGCCGCGCGAGACCCGCGCTCTCTCCTCCTTGCGCACGATCCTTTCAACCGGCAGCCCGCTCGCTCCCGAGAGTTACGACTACGTCTACGCGAAAATCAAAGCGGACGTTCACCTCGCGAGCATCAGCGGCGGCACCGACATCCTCTCCTGCTTCGCGCTCGGCGACCCGACCGGTCCGGTCTGGCGTGGCGAGTTGCAATGCCGAGGACTGGGGATGGCGGTAGAGGTTTGGAGCCCGGAGGGCGAAAGCCTGATCGACGAGCCCGGCGAGCTGGTCTGCACCCAGCCCTTCCCGAGCATGCCGGTCGCGTTTTGGAACGACCCCGACGGAGCGAAGTACCACGCTGCCTATTTCGAGCACTTCCCCGGCCGCAACGTTTGGCGCCACGGCGATTGGGTGCGGTTGATCCAGCACGGCGAGCACTGCGGTCTGATCATCGCCGGCCGAAGCGATGCGACGCTCAACCCCGGCGGTGTGCGCATCGGCACCGCCGAGATCTACCGCCAGGTGGAGCGCCTGCCCGAGATCCTCGAAAGCCTCGCCGTCGGCCAGGAGTGGCAGGGGGATGTCCGCATCGTCCTGTTCGTCCGCCTTCGGCCCGGGATCGAACTCGACGACGCTCTGATCGAGCGAGTCCGCCAAGAGATCCGCCGCCACGCGAGCCCGCATCACGTGCCAAAGAAGATCCTCGCCGTCCCCGACCTGCCACGAACGATCAGCGGCAAGCTCTCCGAATTGGCGGTCCACGCCGCGATCCACGGCAGAGCGCTGGGCAATGCCGATGCGCTGGCCAACCCCGCGGTACTCGATGTTTTCCGCGACCTACCGGAGCTTTCTACATGAGCCAGGCGATCCACACTTTGATGACCGGCCTGATCGACTACGCGGGGCTTTTCCCTCCCGCGGGGCTGCCGATGCGAGAGGCGGTCGGGAACTACGCCAAATATCGCCAGCCTGGGTGCGCGGGCGCCCAGGCGCTGGCGCAGGATTGCGGCGCTGGTTTCGATGGCGGCGGCGTCATCGGTGAGCATGGTTTCAGGGCTTGAAGTGACCGGGGCCGAAGCTGTGTGGCAGCAAGGCGCCCAGTGTGAACGATTCGCGCAGGCACTGGTCGTCAGCGATCCAGATTGGGCAGTCGGCGTCGGCGAACTCGCGCAGCTTCTGCCGGCAGCCGCCGCACGGTGTGACCGGATCGTCCGCGACGCCGCAGACGGCCACCGCGAGCACCCGCTTGCCGCCGGCCGAGACCATCACCGCCAAGGCCGAAGCCTCGGCACACCAGCCCTGCGGGTAGGCAGCGTTCTCGACGTTGCAGCCGGCGTGGATGCGCCCCCGCTCGTCGAGCACCGCGG
>JBBRUC010000038.1:0-33802 GCA_038248205.1 Thermoanaerobaculia bacterium | reverse complement strand
TGCTTCTCCAGGCGACGAACCGTCTAGCCGAAGCGGAGCCGTTGATGCGTCGAGCGCTGGCGATCGACGAGAAGAGCTACGGTCCGGACCATCCGGAAGTGGCCACGGACCTCAACAACCTGGCGCAGCTTCTCCAGGCGACGAACCGTCTAGCCGAAGCGGAGCCGTTGATGCGGCGAGCGCTGGCGATCGACGAGACGAGCTACGGTCCGGACCATCCGGAAGTCGCCAGGGACCTCAACAACCTGGCGCAGCTTCTCCAGGATACGAACCGTCTAGCCGAAGCGGAGCCGTTGATGCGTCGAGCGCTGGCGATCGACGAGACGAGCTACGGTCCGGACCATCCGAAGGTGGCTCTTCGCCTCAACAATCTGGCGGCGCTTCTCCAGGCGACGAACCGTCTAGCCGAAGCGGAGCCGTTGATGCGTCGAGCACTGGCGATCGACGAGAAGAGCTACGGTCCGGACCATCCGGAAGTCGCCAGGGACCTCAACAACCTGGCGCAGCTTCTCCAGGCGACGAACCGTCTAGCCGAAGCAGAGCCGCTACTGCGCCGCTCTGTCATGATCTTTCTCGATTTCACCCGCCGGGCCGGGCACGAGCACCCATATCTACAGACGGCATTGGCCAGCTACAAGAAACTGCTAAGGGAAATGGGAAAGTCCCCTGCCGAGGTGGAGGCGGTGATGGATAGCTTGACAACTACGCCGCAATAAAGGACCCGCCTACCGATCGCCCTGCGCGCAGGCTCCATCGAACAGGCCAGGTCTCACGGTTTAATTGAGGGGTAGTAGAGCCCCGGGAAGCATCCGCCAACCTTTCCTGGTCGCCCTCCGCGGCTTTCTTGCCGCTGGGAGCCTCAGGAATCCGTATGCCGATGCCGTCGATTGCGTGGAGCGACTCGGCAGGATCGAACAGGCGTTCGGTGACAGCCGCCGCAGCGGCCGTCTGCAAAAGAACTTCAACGGCCGCCGAGGCATCCAAGACGATCAACGGCCTTCTCGCTCCGCCGCAATCGCCGCCGCGATCGATTCCTTGGGCTCGACCCGTTCGCGGGTCTTGCGGTCCTGGTCGTAGAAAGCCCCGTGCGGCAAGATCTGAAGCGGTTCGGCGGCGTAAGGCGGTGAGTGGGGAAAGGAAGCCGGCTTTCCTGGGCGTTGGCTGCGGATCGCCGCCGGGAAGCGGCTATCGGCGCTGGATAGCCGCTTTACGGCGGGGATAGCCGCTTCCTGCCGGAACTTAATCTCTATCCGGTGCGGATAGCCGCTTTACGGCGCCGATAGCCGCTTCCCGGTGGAACTTAATCTCTATCCGGTGCGGATAGCCGCTTTCCAGCGGCGATAGCCGCTTCCCACGGGAGAATATTCGGTATCTGCGGCCGATAGCGGCCCTATGGAGTGGAGAGCCGCCATGCGGAGTTACCGAGGGTTCGGGGTGGTTAGGCGCGGTCGATCTGTCTCCACCCTCCGGGAAGCATCCGCCACCATTTCCTGTTCTCCCACCGCGGCCGTTTCCACGCCGCCAACAGAGCTGACGATCCGTATGCCGAAGCGTCGAAAGTCGCCCCCCTCACAGAGCAGCCGAGCCGCCCGGTGTCAAACCCGATCTCGCTCGTGAGGGAATCGCCCCGCGCCGTTCGTTCCTCAGAGTACGACCCGCTCCACGCCGGACGGGATCGGCTCCGAGGAAACGACATCATGCGCTTTCGCCCCTCTCTCCTTCTCGCGTCCCTTGCTCTCGCCACGATCACCACGGTTTCCGCTTCCGCCCAGACTCGACCAGACCAGACGCTGCGCAACACCATGACCTCGGGCTTCCGCAGTGCCGCGACCCAGCACGGGGTGACTGCCGATCTCGGAAGTCTCGGGCTCGCGTCGAGTACGCTGCAATTCGCCGCGGCGGTGGGAACACCTCCGCCGGGCGGGCTCGACGACGTTCTGCTCGGCGAGCCGTTCGCGCTGGTCTACTTCTCCGGGGGAACGACGTTCGCGCCGGGTTACTACCGGGTGGAGATCGGCACCGACCGCAGCGCCGTTCTGCGGACCGCATCCGGCGGCACGGTCGCGACAGGCAGGGCTTCGCTCGATCTCACGATCGGTCTCGGCACCAACTACTGCGAGTTCAATCCACCGAACCCGAACGACCACCATCTCGTCTGTCTGAACTGCCAGTTCGGGAGCACCAACGCCCCGGGCGGCCCGTGGGCGATCAGCACCTGCTTCACGTTCTAGAAGTTGTCTCCCGGTCGTCGATTGCCACGGCGCGGCTCACTGGCTCGGTGGTTCTTCTACCTTCCGTGTGCGACGTGGGCTGCCGGGCCGATCTTGGAGTGCGCCGACGCGTCGGCGCTTTCGACGTTCGTGGTGATGGGAAGACTCGGGTCAAAGCGGCGACGCGTCGCCGCACTCCAAATCTTCCACCCTGTTCAAAGCCTCCCGGGAGGTCATTCTCGAAAGACTCTTTGGGCTTGACGCTCGTAAACAGATTGTTTATTGTCGGATTGGTGATTCGGACCTTCGCTGACGACGAGACGGAGCAGTTGTGGGTGGGGGGAAAATCCCGCCGCCTCCCGGCAGAGATCCTGAAAAGAGCGATGATGCGCCTCTTGCAACTGGATGCCGCAACCCTCGTCGCCGACCTCCGCATGCCGCCATCCAACCACCTGGAAGCGCTACGTGGTGACCGGTCGGGTCAGTGGAGCCTTCGAATCAACGATCAGTGGCGCGTCTGTTTCCAGTTCGAGAGCGGTGACGCGTTCGAAGTCGAAATCATCGACTATCACTAAGGAGAGCCCGCTGTGCCACAGAAGTGCCCTCGTGCCATCCATCCTGGCGAGTTCCTGGCCGAATCGCTGAGCGAGCTGGGAGTCTCCCAGGCGGCGCTTGCGCGCACCCTCGGAGTGTCGCCGATGCGTATTTCCCACTTCGTCAATGGCACCCGCCCGGTGACCGCTGAACTGGCGTTGCTCCTCGGTCGCGCCTTCGACCAGTCGCCGCAATACTGGCTGAACCTCCAGGCCCGCTACGATCTGACGATCGCCGAAGCCAGCCTCGGCCGACGCCTGCGCTCAATTCACGCACTCACCGCCGCTTAGAGAAACCCTGCAAAAGAACTTCAACGGCCGCCGAGGCATCCAAGACGATCAACGGCCTTCTCGCTCCGCCGCAATCGCCGCCGCGATCGATTCCTTGGGCTCGACCCGTTCGCGGGTCTTTAGGCGCGCGAGAAGCTCTTCAGGGGTCGGCCGTTCAAGCGATCTCCGGATTTCCCGCAGGAGAAGCTCCGAAATCGACAGACCGACGAGGGCGGCTCTTTCCTTGAGCTTGCGGTGGAGTTCGTCCGGGACGTTTCGGATTTGGACCATCGTCGACATGAGCAAAACGTAGTTGCAGACGCCGCTCCTGTCAACCGGCCGAGAAATGCTTTGCCCCCACCCTCCGGGAAGCATCCGCCCAAGCCGGCCTTTAACCGATCGCCGCGGTCCGCCACTGCGCAACCATCGCTTCCAGGTCAGCCAGCTCCGCCAATCGCCGAACGTAACCGTGCTTCTCGATCAGCCGCCTCGCCTCGGCCAGGGCTTGGAAATCTTGGAAGTGGCGCGCTCGCTGGATCTGTATATCGGCAAGGAGGAGGGGCATGGGTCCGCGCTCGGCGATGTCACAGGCTTCGCTGAGGTCATCGCGGGCTCCCTCGGCATCGCCTTGTGCGGTACGCAACCAAGCCCGGGTCATCAATCCGAGAGCGAGATAGGCAACCTGGCCCGCACGACGTAGGCCGTCCACTGCTGTCTCGATATCGGCTTTCGCCTCAGAGTGGGGTGCGCCATCGAGAAGGGTCAGGTAGAGACGAGCGCGTCCGAGGGTCAGGTGGTCGAGTGCGACATCCAGTAGCGCACCTCGATTGACCTCGGCCCACTCGAGTGTTTCAGCCGCTCTCTCTTCGACCGAGCGACATGCCTTCAGCGCTTCCGGCGTGTCCAGCCCGCTTCCGGCAGCGCGCTCCGCGTCAGCAAGGAGCAGGTCGCAAAACTGAAAGCCTGCCGATGAAGAAAGCAGCGGATACTCGGGTTGCCACTCCGCCTTCAGTCGTTCGGCTTCGCGGAAGGTTGACAGTGAATCGGATCGCCGGCCCACTTGGTGGAGGTTGTTCGCCAGCACCGTTCGGGCGTGCATCCGCTCCGACAAGTCTTCGCTGCGGTCAGCATAGGCCACCGCCAGTTCTGAATTGCGCAGGGCGCCGGCCAGATCCCCCACCGTAACTTCCAGCTCGCTGAGGTTCACGGCCAAGATCGAGCTACTCCTCCAATCTTCCCGTTCGATACCTAATTGCAACCCCTTCCGAATCGGTTCGATGGCTTCAACCAGTCGCCCTAGCACGCGTAGGTGAAACCCTGCTTGGTTCAACAACCAGGCCTTGTCGGCATCGGTCAGGGATGGCGAGACGCGGCTCCATGGCTGGTCAAAAAAGCAGCCGAGGGCACTCAGGTCGGCTCCGTAGGCGCCAAGCTTTCGCGTGGCGAATTGCTCGCCTCCGCGGAGGATACGGTCGAGATAGACCTCGTGGAAGGCCTCCGCTTGCCTTTCTGCTTGGCAGCCGTGAACCAAGGCTTGGTAGAGCGGCTGAAGCCCCTCCAGCGTATCGGGTCGATACTCCGTCGTTTCCGCCAAGTAGTCGAAGAGGCGACCATGGGCGGCCCGCCACCCATTAGGGTTCTCGGAGCGAACCTGTTGGCCAAAGTAGTCGCGAACCAGGGGGTGAGCATCAAGAGCGGAGTCGCTGTCAAAGGTGAAGTCTGGAGTTACGAGCCGCATCTCGGTCAGCCGTGCAACGCTTAGATTCCAGCTTGCCTCACTCAGCCCGACGAGAGGTTCTGTCAGGCCCGCAATCGAAGGTGGTCTGCGCAAGGCGTCAAGGCAAAGGCTGTGTGCCGGGCGATCGAACAATCCCAGGACGCGAAGGATGGCGAGAAGTCGAGGGCCTTCCTCGCCAGCTTTACCGAGCCAGGTTTCGTAGGCTGCGATCAAGCACCGAGCGGGCCCACCTTGATTCGTATCCGCGGCCTTGAGGCTCAAACTGTCGTATTTGCGGACATCACCCCCGTGAGCGGCAACCAAGTAATGTCCGAGAAGACTCAAAGTCAGGGCATGTCCCTGGACCTCTTCGACCAACTGCTGAAGCTGTTCCCTGGGTCCGTGGACGCCCAACATAGCCAACATCTCGACACCCGCGGGAGTGGGTAAGCGATCCAACTCCAGTTCGAGGACGCTCGAACCTTGGTAGGCGTCAAGGTCCGCGATCGACTGGCGTGTGGTGACCAAGCAGAGCCCCGGATTCTTCGACGCCAAGCCCTTGAGCAAAGCTGAGATCGCCGGGTCTTTGAGGCAGCCCTCCAGCGGCCCCGGAGGAAGTTGCTGAGGTTCCAGGCCGTCAAGGATCAGCATCGTCCTTTGTTGCGCGACCAGCTTCGCGAGCTGTGACCCTTTGTCCCAGGGAGATCTTGAGCTTTCGGCGGTCGCCGCGTCGCCAAAAAATCGTAGAGCTGCGCCGACGAAGGCATCGGCTGTCGCCCCTCCCTGTTCGCTCGCGCCTTGGCCGTAGAACGACCAGTCGAAATAGTCAGCCCCTTCGTAGTCTTTTTCCGCCAACCTGGAGGCCCAATAGGACACCAACGAGGTCTTCCCGGATCCTCCCCATCCGACCAGGGTCACAATGTGAATCCCGGGATCTCTCCAGGCTTCGTCCAGCTTCGCCAGTTCGTCGTCGCGGCCGAATAGAGTCCCAACCACGAGAGGTAGCCGCGAAGGGCTTTGACGCTGGGTTCGAAAAAGGTGAGGCCAGTAGAGAGAGGCAATACGTCCGAACAGATCGCGGCGCTGGCGAATCTCCTGCCAGATGTCCTCCCAGAACCAGACCTGCACTTCAAATCCTATAGTCTCAGAAAGCCCGCGTGCTCGATCCTGAAGGCGAATATCCCGCGGCCCGCTCGTCGCCAGAATAAACGTGCCGAGCCTCGGCACAAACTGGGTGGCTCTTGCCGCCGCAGCCTCAAGCTCTCGGACGGGCGATTTGGTACGTTGCAAGCAACGCACTCCGACCCAGCGCCCGGCGGTACGCCCAAAAATGTCCACGCCGTTCTGGATTTGCCCGGCTCTGCCGTTCTTCTGAATTCCAGGGTCGTTCCAAACTTCGCGAAACAAGTCGAGGCAGAGCGACTCGAAGGCCAGAGAGTCTCCTGGCGGAGGAAACGTTGCTGTAACCCCTGTGGTGAGGAACACAGCGCGGTGGTCGCCGAGTCGCATTCCCGAGCCGCGCCGCGACCAAAGGTCCGGCGCCTCTCGTCCGAATTGCGCCTCACCCACTGGGGTGACGGCGAGAAGTAGAGGGCCTTGGTGTCGCTGCTCCAGACCATTGCGAAGCTCGTTCAGCCGCCGGAAGACGATCGCCCATGCGGGTTCCCGGTGGGCGATCATCGCATCGAGCAGCAAGGGTCCGCCGTGCGCCGCTTCGATCCGACGGTCAAGCTCTTGCAGGATCTCCACTGCTGACTCTATGGCGGTGAGGTCTCGACGAGGCCTGGGGCGAAGTATCTCCAGAGGCGTATGGAGGAGCGCCAAAGCGCTATCGAGCGCGTCGCGCGTCGCTGCGACGATTACGTGAAAAGCAAAGTTCGTTTCGAGTTCGAGCGCCCAACGAAAGCGTGCGACCTCACGAGCTTCCTCTGGCACGAGCGGCTCAGGAGAGAGCATGCTCGGATTCTCTTATTCACCCTTCAGTTTGGCGATCGCGTCTTGCACGCCCTTGATTTCGAGCACCGCCGGGTGGAGCTCGAACCAAGTGTCGTTATTCAAATAACGCAGAACGACATTGTTTTGAATCGCTCGATCGATCATCGGTCGATCATCTTCGGTGGGGACCGGTAACGTCTTCTCCTTGGCGACGCGAGCCAACCAAGGCAAGTCTTCGTCGGTGACAAGCGATCTGAAGCGCTCGCGGCTTTCGTTGTTCAAACGCTCAAGATCGGCCGGTTCCGCTGGGAGCCGCGGCAGCTCCAACAGCCAACGCAAGGCCAGTACAAGTTCTCGTGGATAGCCACCCGAGCGATCGATCAACGTCTTGAGTCGGCCTTCGAAGCCAGATCCTAATAGCTCCTCAAGCTCGGGATCAGGAATTCGTCGGCGAACCAACTCTCTCAAGGCGCCGTAGCCGGAAGCGAACGCGGCTCCCGAACGATCTCGAAGCTTGATCATTGGCATGAATTCGACATCCGCATTGAGTCGGTTCACCAACGCGGGGGGGACCGTAAACAGGCAGTGGACCGGGAGCTTTAAGTAGGGGGCGCCGCTGCCGAAGACACGTACCGCGCTCTCCAAGACATCCATCCAGTTCGAGTCGAGGCCGCGGAGCTTTTCCAGAGAATCGAGGATCACGCACAACCCCTGCCACCCTACGACCTTGGCACGAGCTTCCAGAGCCTCCAGTTCGGAGCGAGACTCCTTCAAGAACCGGGTGAAATGCCGGGTCAGGCTCGCCCGAACTTGCTGGCGAAAGGCCGGACGGGTCTTCATCTCCAATGCCAGCTTCGCGGGGCCACCGCCGATTTCGATGTCCTTCAATTCAATCTCAGTCTCAGTGAGCCAGTGCCAGGTCCGCACGAGAAAGCTGGAAGAGTTCTCTCCTCGGTTGGGTGCTCCCTCCGCGGCGAGAACGGCGCGTTCGGCTCCATCCACCAAGACCGCGATCACGTCCGGCAGGTCGATGGCCTGGGTCAGGTCAAACGCATCCTCCGCGTCAACTCTGGCCACCAGGTAGCCTGCTCGCCCGTTTCTTCCCTTCGATAGATAGGCCTCGAGACGCCGAAGCTCGGTAGATTTGCCGGAACCCGGCAGGCCGGTCATCAGCTGCCGCGTGGGGAGGTCCGATAGTTCGATTGGGGCCGCCAGCCTTTCGACCCAGGACACCCCACGAACGGCGAGGTTGCCGGAGCGTCCCAAGTGGTCGAAATCGACGTTGCGCCGATCGTCCGGTTCGAGCGGCTCATCGCGGCAGAGAGCGTACAGGCTACGGCGGGTCGTAAGGTCCATCCTCTAATCCTAGACCATTGCTTGCGAGGTGGGCACTTCTCTGCTTGAAGTCCCCCCCACCCGGGAAGCATCCGCCAACATTTCCTGTTCTCCCTCCGCGGCCTTTTCGTGCCGCCGGGAGAGCCAAGAATCCGTATGCCGAAGCCGTCGAAAGCCGCTGCCCTCACAGAGCAGCCGAGCCGCCCGGTGTCAAAGCCGATCTCGATCGAGGTCGAGAACGCCTGGACGCATAACTTGAAGGGGGTCAGCTGCCAGGTGCCGCATGGGGCGGTGACGGTGGTGACCGGGCCTTCGGGGGCGGGAAAGTCTTCTTTGGCGTTCGACACGGTCTATGCCGAAGGGCAGCGGCGGTTCGTGGAGTCGATGTCCACCTATGCGCGGCAGTTTTTGGATCAGATGGAGCGTCCTCCGGTCGACGACGTGCGGAACATCCTTCCCGCCGTGGCGCTAGAGGCGAAAAACTCGGTGAAGAACGCGCGTTCGACCGTGGCGACTTTGACCGAGGTCCACGACGTGCTGCGGTTGCTGTTTACCCATCTGGGAGAAGTCACCTGCCCGAACGGGCATGGGGCGGCGAAGAGCTTTACTCCGGAGGAAGCCGCGGCGGACTTGGTGACAGGGGTAATCGGGGCGCCGTTTCTGCTCGTCGCCCGGGTGGCACGGCCCAAAAAACAGGCAGATGCCGCTCTTCACGAGCTGGTGCGCCAAGGGTTCCAGCGCCGGCTGGACGCCACGGCGGCGGGCGCCAGGCCCGAGGTGATCCGCATCGGAGCGGACGACAAGTGGCCCGCGAAGCTCGATCCGCTGCCGCTCGTGCTGGGGCGCTTTCCGGCTTCCGAAGAGGCGCTCGGGCGAATCTTGAGCACCCTCGAAGAGGCGTATCGCCTGGGCGCCGGGCGGGTCGAGGCGCATGGCCCGTCAGGCGTGCGATTCTACGCGCGGGAGCTGGGCTGCCCGGTGTGCGGCGAGGTGCTGCGGCGGCCGACCCCGCCGCTCTTTTCGTTCAACTCGCCTCTTGGCGCCTGCCCGCGCTGCCAGGGGTTCGGCCGGGCGGTCGGGATCGATCGCGACCGGGTGATTCCCGACGGCCGGAAATCGCTCGCCGAACGGCCGATCGCGCCGTGGAACACCCCCGCCTACGAAGAGCTGTACGGCGACCTGCTGATCGCGGCCAAAAAGCGCGGCGTGCCGCTCGACCGGCCCTGGGCCGAACTTTCGCCCGCCGACCGGGAATGGGTGTGGAGCGGCGGCAAAGGCTCGTCCAAGAGAGGGGGCAAGGGCGTCGCGTTCGTCGATCTCGACAGCTTCTTTTCCTGGCTCGAAGGGAAGACCTACAAGGTCCATGTGCGGGTCCTGCTCGCCCGCTATCGCTCCTACACCCCCTGCCCCGAATGCGGCGGCACGCGCTTGAAGCCCGAGGCGCGGGCCGTGCGCCTGGCCGGGCGGACGCTGCCCGAGCTGGTCGCCCTGTCGGTGGAAGAGTTCCGCTCGTGGCTCGCCGCGGTCCCCTGGAGCGCACGGCAGCAGGAGATGGCCGGGCACCTGCTGGAAGACCTAGCCGAGCGGATCGAAACGCTCCACCGGGTGGGGCTCGACTACCTGACGCTCGACCGCCAAGCGCGCACCCTTTCGGGCGGCGAAACCCAGCGCATCCACCTCGCGACGGCCCTGGGCTCCGGGCTCACCAGCACGCTCTACGTGTTGGACGAGCCGACCATCGGGCTTCACCCGCAGGACAGCGAGAAACTGCTCGGCCTGCTGCGCGATCTGGCCCAGAAGGGGAACACCGTCCTGGTGGTCGAGCACGACCGAACGTTGATTCGCGGCGCGGACCATGTGATCGACCTCGGGCCGGCGGCCGGCGAACAGGGCGGCCGGGTGATCGCCGAGGGGACGTTCGAAGAGATCTTGGCCGTCGAAGAATCGCTCACCGGCCGCTACATGCGAGAGAAGCCGCCGACCCCGGCGCGCGGACATCTCGCCAAATTCCGCCGCGAGCAGGGGTACGAGCCCCACGAACGGGAACTCGAAGCACTGCCGCGGATCGCGATCCAGGGTGCCCGCGCCCACAACCTAAAAGGTTTCGACATCGAAATGCCGCTCGGGGCGATGGTCGCCGTCACCGGCGTTTCGGGCTCGGGCAAATCGACGCTGGTCGAAAACGTCCTCTACGGCACCTACCAGCGGTCGAAAGGCGTGGTGGACGTCGATCCCGGGGCCTGCGACGCGTTAGTCGGCCTTGAAGGCCTGGCGGACGTGGTGCTCGTCGATCAGCGCCCGATCGGCCGCTCCAGCCGGTCGAACCCGGTCACCTATTTGAAGGCCTACGACGAGATCCGCAAGCTGTTCGCGGCGAGCCCCGACGCCCAGGCGCGCGGGATCACGCCGGCCCACTTTTCGTTCAACGTCGAGCGCGGGCGCTGCCCGGCCTGCCAGGGAACGGGGGTCACCGAGGTCGACATGCAGTTCATGGCGCCGGTGACGATCGTGTGCGAAATCTGCCAGGGGCGGCGGTTTCAGCCGGAGGTGCTCAAAGTCCGGGTCGATGGCCGCAACATCGCCGAGACCTTGGAGCTGACCGTCGATCTGGCGCTCGAAGCGTTCGCGGCCCATCGCGCGCTCTGCCGCCGGTTGGCCGCGTTGGTGGATGTCGGCTTGGGCTACTTGCGGCTCGGCCAATCGACCTCGACCCTATCGGGCGGCGAGGCGCAGCGGTTGAAGCTCGCGAGCTTCCTCGGTTCGCCGGCGTCGGAAGGGAAGCGGCTGTTTCTATTCGACGAGCCGACCACCGGTCTGCACCTGGCCGACATCGATCTTCTCTACCGCACCCTGCGGCGCTTGGTCCAGCGGGGCGACGGGGTGATCGTGGTCGAGCACAGCTCGGATTTGATCGCCCGGGCCGATTGGATCGTCGATTTGGGGCCGGGTGGCGGATCGCGCGGCGGCGAGCTACTCTTCTCCGGTCCACTCGAACCGTTTCTCGACCACGCCCAAGGGCCGACCGCCGACGAGCTGCGGCGACATCTGCGTTGGTCGGCCGACGGCGAAGGGGCCTCCTGAAATTCGGGGGCTGTTGCAGCTGGAAAGAGTGTATACTCTTCATCATGCTCTCAAGGTCTAGGTTTTCGGTATGAGCGCTCTCGCGGCCGATTCGCAAGCCTGCGTGTGGCGGCTCGATCTCCCCGGGCGCTCGGTCCGCTTGGTCGAAGGGGAGATCACGCTCGGCCGAAGTCGCGGCTGTGGCATCGTGCTCGCCGATCCCTGCATCAGCCGGGTGCATGCTGTCCTCGCGGTACGCGCCGGCCGGGTCTACCTCCAGGATCTGCGGTCGAGCAACGGCACGATCGTCGATGGCGAGAAAATCACGGGCGAGAAGGAATTGCGCGAGGGGGACCGGATCGCGATCGGCAATTACGACCTGGTGCTCCACCTCGGACCGACGGGGGAACCGCCGCCCGCCGATCCCGATGCGGCCGATGCGGACGGCGCAGAAAACGGCGCCACCCGCGAAATGGACCCGGCCCCGAGCCTCTGGCAACGCTTCGCCGGCCGTTTGCGCGGCGACTGAAGAACCGGGATGTCTTGATCGGTCCGGCTGCTACCTCAATCCACAGGGGCCGGCTCCGGCCCGACCCGCCGCTCGAAGCGCACGGCCAGGCGCATGACCTCCCGGCGCTGCTCTTCGACCCACTCGGCGAATCGCCGGTCGGCCGAATCACCCTTTGCCCCGCTGGACGCTCTCGCGTCGTTCCGCCGCCGCAGCCTGTGGGCCGCTTCGCCCAATACCTCTTGGTGGTGGCGAAGTTCGGCCGCCACCGCACGGACCTCTGCCCGCTCGACCGATTCGCCAAGCAAGCTCGGATCGGCCGGCCCCGCTTCCCTCACCAGCAGGTCGGCGACGTATTCGAGGGTCTGGCGGATGTGCGGAATCCGCTGAAAGCGCAGGAGCACGGTTTCCCGCAGCAGGCCAATCCTCCGCCGCGTAGCCTTGGCCAGGCGCCCTACGTGCTTTTCGATTTTCTCGTTCATCGCCCGCTCCCCCGCCGGTTCACGACGCCGCCGCTTCGGGCCGAGGCGCGGCTAGTCGCCTCGCCTGGCGGCGGGTGCGGATTAAATGTAGGAAGGGGCACGGCTCCCTCTCGGCCCTGCGGAGGATCGCGGCCCAGACGCGCATCGTGATCAGGCCGCCATCGGGCAGGTTGTTCGCCTCTTCCCGCGCCAGGTTTTCGATCCGGCCGGCGAGAGCAGGGAGGCGCCCGGCGTGATGCAAATAGAGCAGGCAACGGCCCAGCTCCAACGTCGCCTCGGCGGCGGCGAGAGGCTCGGCCGCAATTTCATAGGCCCAGGCGGCCCGTTCGAACTCGGCCGCGGCGGATCGAAAGTCGCCGGCCCGGGTCGCCTGTTCGCCGCGGTGCATCAGCATTCTTCCGAACCGGCGCAGGAGGGAAGGCTCGGCGTCGACGCGGGGCTCCGGGGATTCTTCGGGGGAAAAAGCGGGACGCGCGTAGATCCTTACCGCCCGCGCGCCCCGGCGCTGAGAGGGGCGACGTTTCGTGGCCTTGGGGAGGGGGGTGTCGCCCATGGGCCGGAAGCTTGCGCCAGTTGCGATCGGGGCGATCACCCGTTCCTGGAAGAGCAAGCGGCTTGGGCGATCACCCCTTAGTTCATGGTCTTGGGGTGGGAGGAGCGCGCGGTGATGGCCGGATCTAGAGGCCGCTCGCTCGCCATCGGAAGCGGCGAATCCCGAAAGGCAAGCGGCTTGCGCTTTCGGTGCGCGCGGCTGCGAGGCAGGCGAGAACCAAATCAACGAAAATTCTATTTTCTTGTCACGAGAAAGGCGCGAGCGGCAACTAGAGGATATAGACCCTCAGGAGATGCCGCGATGCCGCTCAAGGAACTTCCGTTGACGAATGCCGCCCTGCGGCAGTTGCGTATTCGGGCGCGATGGACCCAGAAGGAACTGGGGATCGCGATCGGTGACGAGAGCCAGATCCGCGAGATCGAGAACGGCCGCAGGGTCTTGAAGCACGAGGAGCTGGAGCAGTACGCCCGGGTGATGGAGGTGGAGGATGCCGCGATTCCCGTGGCGCTCGGCTTCGCGATCCCTCCGGGGCTTGGCGGCGCGGACGAGTCCGAAGAGGACCCGATGGTCTTACCCTCCTCGGTCCGCCTGGAGATCGAACGGGCGACGCTCGAAGGCGGGGAAGAGATCCGCCGCCGCTTCCGCGCCGAGGCCTTCGAGATCCGCTTCGCGGCGGAACGGCAAGAGGCCGAGCGCCTGTGGCAGCTTCTGGCGCCGCTGTCCGCGGATTTGAGGAAGCTTGCGGTCGGCCACGGCGCGATCTACCGGCGGTGGGGCCTCGCGGTGCTTCTCTGCGAACGAAGCGTGCGCGCCGCGGCGCACCAGCCGAAAATTGCGCTCAACCTTTCGAAGCTCGCGCTCGCCGTCTCCCGCCGGGTGCGGGGAAGCGCCCTGTTCCGCAGGCGGTTGGAAGCGTTCGCCCTGGCCCACAAGGGGAATGCGCTCCGGGTGGGCAGCGACTTGAACGGGGCCGATCGCCTGTTCGCCCGGGTAGCGAAGCTCTGGGTGCCGGTCCTCGGCGAGGAATCTGGCCCGCTGGACGCGTCCCGGCTGTTCGACCTGGAAGCTTCCCTCCGCCGCGCCCAGCGTCAGTTCGGCAAGGCATTGGAGCTGCTGGAGCGCGCGATGGAGATGGCGCCGGATGGACACGCGACCGGGAGGATCTTGCTCAAGAGGGCATTCACTTTCGAGCAGGCGGGGGACAACGAGGCGGCGATCGCAGCGCTACGAGAGGCGTTGCCGCGGGTCGATGCAGGCTGCGAGGTGCGGGATCGTTGCGTCGCGCGGTTCAACTTGGCCGTGAACCTCCTTGCCCTCAACCGCTTGGAAGAGGCGGAGCGGCTGGTTCCCGAAGTCCGGCGGCTCGTGTTTTCCGAACCGAACGATCTCGACTTGCTTCGCCTCAACTGGCTCGAAGGCCGGCTCTCCGCCGCGCACGGCCATCGGGCGGAAGCGATCGCCGCAATCGACCGGGTCGTCCACCGCTTCTGGGAGCTCAATGTTCCCTATGACTCGGCGCTGGCCGTACTCGACCTGGCCGCCTTGTTGCTCGAATCGGGGCGTGCGCGAGATGCGGCCCAGCGGGTTTCTGAAGTCGCACCGGTCTTCCGGGCTCAGCGGGTTTTGCGCGAGGAGCTGGCCAGCCTCTGGCTGTTTCTCGAAGCGATCGAACAGCAGGCGGCGACCGCCGCGCTCGCTCGCGCGGCGGCCGGCGCGTGGCGGCGCTACGGTTGCGGGCCGTCGCGCGAGGAGGTCGTTTGAGGCGCTATTGGCGGCACTTCCCGTCAGGATCCATGCCGCAACCCTCGTCCAAGGTTGGCGCCGCGGTGCCGCAGTTTCCGTTGGGATCGATGCCGCAACCTTCCTGGCGGGTGGACGCCGCGGCTCCACAGTGGCCGCTCGGGTCGATGCCGCAGCCGGCTTCGAGGTACGTCGGTCCTTCGCCGCAATACCCGCTGGGATCGATGCCACACCCTGCTTCGGCCCAAACCGACGTGACGAGTTGCCAGAGCCGGCTGAGGAACGGGGTATCGCCGAGCGGCGTGGCGTTTGCGGGTACGGCAAGCAGAAGGGCGAGAAGAGGAATCCAGACGAGGGGTCGGGTGCGAGAAGACATGTTGGGGTTCTCCTTTCGAGACCTTTCGGCGCCCGCCCGGTCTGGGCGGTCGCTTTCCGGGTCGTGGATGGCGGTCTTGAGAATTGGATTTCGAACCCACCGTCGTGGGGTTTTGTGATCATGAATCGAAATGTGCTTCCGGGGGGATGGTCAGATGGCGAACCGAAGGAAGAAAGCGGGCTCCCGCGCGGCCGCGGACGACAGCGCTGAGGCGGCGGATCAAAACCCACCCGCCGAGGTGGACGAGAGATCGGCGCTGTTGATTCGCCTTCTGATCGCGGCCTACGGTGAGCACCAGGTCGACTTTGCTCGCGCCGCTAAAATTGGCGAGGCGCAAATGAGCCGCTACCGCTCCGGCCTGGTCGTGCCGCGCAGGAAGACGCTCCTCCACCTCGCCGCGACGGCGAAGGTGAAGCTCTCCTACCTCGAAGCGGTGACCGCGGACATTCTTCGCTACCAGGGGCGCATGTCGGCGGCCGAATCGCCGACCGGCGACGGGGCCATCGATCGAGCGGCACGGCTTTCCGGCGATCTCGGCAGCGATCTGGCCGACCGGTTGGCACCCCGCGCGGAGGCGTTGGAGGAGGCGGTCGTGGCGGAGATTCCTTTTCTGTCTCCCGCGCCGTACACCGGTCCGGCCGCCGCCGATCGAGAAGCGGTGCCCGCACTCTGGCAGCTACTCGAACCGCGAAAACCGGACGAACGAATCCAGCTGGTGGACGCAGTGCCCGAGCTGCGGTCCTGGGCGCTCGCCGAGTTTCTCGGGGAGAAGAGCGTTCGCAGGGCGGTCCACGACCCGCACTCCGCTTTAGGTCTCGCGGAGCTCGCGCTGCACATCGCGGAACGCGTTCCCGGTTCGGATGGCTGGCGCCTCCGCAACCAAGGGCTCGCGCTCGGCTACAGAGGCAACGCGCGGCGGGTGCTGAGCGATCTGCCGGCGGCCGAACTGGATTTCCTGCGAGCGTGGGAACTGTTCAACTCGGGCGCGGCGGACGATCCGGGTCTGCTGGACGAATCTCGCCTATTCGATCTCGAAGCCTCACTCTGTATCGCACACCGGAGGGAAGCCGCCACGTTTGAGCGGCTCGACCGGGCGCGGGCTCTCGCGCGGACGTCTCATGCGGTAGGCCGTGTGCTGCTTATAAGGAGTTTCGCGCTGGAGCAGTTCGGACGCCGGGCCGAGGCGATTCCCTTTCTCCAGGAAGCGCTCGCTCTGTTGGAAGAAGCCCGAGAGCCCCGTTGCGTCTTCGGTGCGCTGTTCAACCTGACCGTCAACCTGCTCGAATTGGGCCGCCTACCCGAGGCCGAGAAGCATCTCCCCGACATCCGCGCCCGCGCCGCGCGGCTGGGCCTTCCGCACGACCTGCTGCGCCTACGCTGGCTCGACGCCCGATTCGACCTCGCCCGGGGGTACCGGGCCCGGGGGATGGAGGCGCTCGAATCCGTCCGCGCCGCCTTCGCGGAAGAAAAGCTGCCCTACGACGTCGCCCTCGTCGCCCTGGAGCTGGCGGCGCTCCATCTCGACCTGGGGGGCAACACCGAAGCCCGCGCGCTCGCCGAACACGTCCTGCCGATCTTCAAAACTCAAGGAGTCCGCCGCGAAGCCCTCGCCGCCGTCCGCCTCTTCCTCGAAGCCACCCAACGCGAAACCGCCACCGCCGAAGTTGCCCGCCAGGCGCTCGAAGCGCTGCGGCAGGGACGGGGGTAGAGATCCTTCGGCTCAGAGAACGGGCCGCACTTGACTTTAACGCGAGCCCGCTATAGTTTAAGAATAGGAAATAGATGCCGAGTTGAGCCCAGGTGGCAACCACGAGTTTAGCCCAGGTGGCAACCACAAGTTTAGCGGGGTCTTTGCGCCCCTACAAGGAGATCCGATGAGCTTTCCCAGAAAGAGATTCCAAAGGGTGAAGGCCGCGATGCTGTTTGTCGCCCTTTTGGCCTTCGCCACACCGTCTTCCGCTGAGAAGATTTGCCAGCACTACGGCCCATGCACCATCTGCGATTTTTACGGGCCGAACGGCGAGTACGCTGGTTCCATCGAGTGGTGTTTCTGATGCGAATCGGTCGCCGCCTTGCTTCCACGGGTTTCGTCATGGCTACTGCGGCCTTCGGTCTCGCCGCGGGGAAGCCGGTGTTGGCCCCAACGCCGATGGCCGAAGGGTCGGTGACCTGGGAAGGTCCACAGTTCGTGCGTGCCGATCAAGACGGAAAAGTCTACTTTCTCCGTGGCCGGAAGCTTGAGGTGTACCCGCTGGGCAAGGATGGGAAGTTGGCGCCGCCGGTTCGCCTTTCGCTGCTGGCAGGGACCACCGACTCCGTGCGCGAAGCCGCTCTCGACCGCTCGGGGGAGCGTTGGCTCCTTCTGGCGGATGGTCAAGCCCATCTTTTCGTCGAAGGTCAGGAAAAGGAGTTGCCCGCGCTGGTCGACCAACCCTGGAGTGCCGGATTCGTTCGCGATGCCCCGGTGATCGCCGTTGTGCCACGCCCGGCGGTCGGTCGCTCCGGGGAGATCCCCTGGCTGGTCGAAGCCGACCGTGACCGATGGAATTCCGTCGTCGATTTAGCGGCGGTCTATCGTGGCGATCCGCTGGAGCGAGGCCGGCGCAGCGACGTCATCGCACAAGCGGCGACCTTTCTCTTTGGCGACCGGGAGGGCCGTCTCTGGACAGCGCGGCAATACGCGTATCGGCTGGAGCATTACAGCCGAGGAGGGCGGCGCCTGCTCAGTCTCACTGTCGGGGGCGGAAAGGTAAGCGAGCGCGAGGTTGCAAAGCCCGTCGAGATCGACCTGCGCGAAAACGCGGATACGCCGGCTGTTTCGAATGAATCCGCGGGCGGCCACGAGGAACGAAAGGCGACATTCAGGCCGTTCACGGCGATGAGCGTAGCCCTCGACATCACCGAGGCTCGCGACGGCAAAGTCTATCTTCTGGTTCGAACCGAATCGGGCGGACTCGCAATCGATCGCTACGATCCAACCGCTGCGCTCCTCGAGCGCCGCGACTTGGACCTACAGGTCGAAGGGCGAATGACGATCGCGGCCGGACGAGAGGCGCTCTACCTCGCCGCGTGGAACGGTACTTCCGGGCGGTGGCAGATCTCTTGGGATCGGCTCGACGAAAGCAAGAGTTGGCGAGAAGTCCAACAGGATGGAGCGCCGTAGCTCCAAGGCAGATCGGGCGCCGCGAGGGGTGGCCGAATGCTTCAGCTGTGGACCGCCACAAATCTGACCCGATGTTCGCCCTCGGAATCCTCGCTTGGCTCGCTTCGGTCCCTCTCGGCGCGGCCGAGGCGGTCGCCTCGCCGGCTTGCGTTCGCATGGAGGTTGCGGCAAAGAGCGGTTTCTCGCTTCCGAAGAGCTGGCAGGGTCGGAGCCGGTTGGTCGCCGCAGAGAGCCAAGAAGATCTGAGCGAGAAGAAGATCGTGGCCGGCCGATCGGTGGTTCTTTGTGCCGAGTCCGGGCTCGCGGTCGAAGCGGTCGTCGAAGTGCCGGGGTTCTGGATTCGGCGGGAGTTTCTGACCCTGGGCTCACCGGGAACCTTACGCGCGGTGCCATTGAGCGCGTGGCCGCTCGGTTCGATCACCGGCACCCTCGGCAAGGCTGACGACCGCCCGGCCGTGGTTCGCATCTCAACCCTGCCGGCTCGCGGTACACGCCGGGGGGCCGAGCCTCCTCCCGGACAACTGGAATGCCCGGTCGATCCCAAAGGGCGATTCGCGTGCGACCTGCCGGCGGCGACCTACGACCTCCATGTCGTGCCGGCCCCCTTCGTCCCGATCTATCTGGCGGGAGTGCGCGTCGAGCCGGCGGGGCGGCGCGATCTTGGAGCGATCCCGATGCGCCGCGGCGCATCGATCGCCGGGTGGGTCGCTGTCGAGGGCGCGCGCTTTGAGCCGGCGAAAACCCGCGTTCGATTGCGCCCCGCCTCGATTTCGGGCGCTCCTCCCGATCCGCGGCGCGAGGCGCAGATCGAAGCCGCCACGATCGAGGTGCCGGTTCGTGGCGACGGCTTCTTTCAGTGGGTCGGCGTACCGGCCGGCTCGTGGGACGTGGAGGCCGAGCAGCCGCCGCTCGCGCCGGCCCGGAGCGCGGGATTGCGGGTCGAGCCAGAGGCTGAAACGGTGCTTCGCGATCCTCTGATCCTTCGTCCGAAGGAGGCGCTGGCCCTCCGGATCGACCCGCCGCTCGATTGGAGCGGCCGGCGTTGGCAGGTTGCGGTGCAGGGCTGGGCCGAGGGTACGGATCGGCCGGCGCCGGCACAGGCTTTCGCGGGCGCTGCAGATGAAGAGGGAGTCGTCCGGATTGCGAGCGAGCCTCCCGGGCAGTTCCTCGTGAGCGTCAAAGATGCCCGCGGCCAGACCTTCTTCTCGGACCGGCATTTTCAACTCGATGTCGGCGACGAGAGCCGAGTCGAAATCCGGTGGGTGGATGTCGCCGGACGATTGAAGCTGGGGGATGAGCCGCTCGCCGCGCGGCTCTGGTTCGGACCCGGCGGTAAGGGCGTGACCGGCGAGCCGGTCGAATCGGACCGCGACGGCAAGTTCGACGTCGTCTTGCCCAACGAGGGGAGCTGGCCGGTCGAGATCGATTCCGCGGGGGGGGTGCGGGCGCAGGTTGAGGCGCAGGTCGAAGCCGATCGTGACCGGAGGGCACGGCTCGATCTCCGACTTCCCGACACCCGGTTGTTCGGTCATGTAACGTTCGACGGCGGCAAGCCCGCTCCGGGTGCGCTGGTGTTTCTCTCCGCCGAGGAGGGCGGCTCCGGGGACTTTCTTGCGACGGCCGATTCCGACGGCTCGTATTCGTTTCGCGGCCTGCCGGTCGGCCGGATGGCGATTTCCGCGGAGCATCGGGATAGCGAAGGGGCATGGTCCGTTCCGACAGGAGTCGTCGCGCTGAGTGACGGACAAGAGACCGGGCCGATCGATCTGGCCTTGCGCCGGAAGGCGAAAATCTCCGGACGCGTCCTTTCGCCGAGCGGCCCGGTGGCGCGAGCGGTGATCACGGCTTGGCCCTTTGCCGGTGCCTCGGGAAGTTTGGCGCGGGCCGGTTCGGACCTGGACGGCACCTTCACCATAGAGGCTCCCCCGGGCAGCGGCCCGCTGGTCCTCGTACCGCGCGCCACGGGTTACGGTTTGCGTGCCTTCGTTCGTACCGTGGGAACGGAGCCGCTCGCCTTGGAACTCTCCGCCGAGGCCGGAACCCTCGAAGTCGCCACACCATGGCTTGCCGACGGAGCTTCGGCAAGCTACACCCTCGCTTTCTTTGAGGACGGAATCGCCGTCCCTTATGGCAATCTCCTCGCGCGTTGGGCGATGGCGCAAGGAGTGGAGGCTCGACCCTCAGGCCCAGAGGGCACCTCGGTCCGAGTACCTGGATTGGCGCCGGGGCGGTGGGACGTTTGCGCCATCCCCTCGCGCGCTCTTTCGTTCACCTTCGCGAGCGGCGGCGAGGTACCCCGTACCGCTTGTGCCGGCGGGACTCTCTCGAACGGAGAAATCCTTCGGCTCGAGGTGCCGAAACCCGCGGCACTCTCTCGCTGAAAGCCGCCGAACCGCCCCTCAGCTCGGCCGGCCCACCGCCTATCTCGGCCAGCTCACCCTGATCTGAGGGCAGCCCGCGGGCTCCACGCCGTTGCGGCGGGCAAGGTCCCTGCATAAGATCGGCGGCGTATGGAAACCTCTGCCGTCGTTGCACCTTCCGCTTCCGCCCCGGCCACGGCCTCTCCGCGTGGCGCCTGGTTCCGCTGGATCGGCTATTTCGGCGGTGCGGTTCTGGGTCTCGTCCTGCTGGTTGCGGCCGGAGCGAAGGTGCTTGATCCGGCGGGATTCGCCGAACAAATAAAGGCCGAGGGGCTCGACTTCGCCATTTCGGCACCCACCGTCGCCTTGATCGCGATCGGGATCGAAGTGGCGATCGGCCTCGCGCTGCTGCTCGGCATGCGCCGGCTTTGGGTTTTGATTCCGAGCGTGCTGCTGGTCGGGTTTTTCGTCTTCCTGACCGCCCGGACCTATGTCCACGCGATCCGCGGCGACGTGCCGGACGCGGCCTCCTGCGGGTGTTTCGGCAATCTGGTCCAACGCACCCCGGCGGAGGCCTTCTGGCAGGACCTGTTGCTGCTGGTGCCGCCGCTGGCCTTGTCGTTCCTCGGTCGGCCGAGGGGCGGACGCTTCCCCGCCGGACGGTTCGCCGCGGTGGTACTCGCGACCGGTGCCGCGGTGGGGTTCGCCGCGAAGGCGTCCGACTTGCCGCTGGACGATCTCGCGACGCGCTTGAAGCCGGGCGTCGCCCCCGCCGAGATCTGCGCGGGCAAGGACTCTGAGCGGGTCTGCCTCGATGCGCTGGTGCCCGGTCTCGCCGAGGGCGAGCACCTGGTGGTGCTGGCGGATTTGGAGGGCGCGCCGTTCCTGGAACTCGTGCCCGACCTCAATCGATACGCCGAGACGCGGGCCACGCGACCGCTGGACGTGCTCACCTCGTCGACGGCGGAAACCAAAACCTCGTTCTTCTGGAAATATGGCCCGGCGTTCGAGATTCGCGAGGCGCCCCCGGCGCTTCTGCGGCCGCTCTATCGCCGATTGCCGCGCGCCTTTACGGTCCGTGACGGGCAGGTGGTCAAGACCTTCTCCACCGTTGGCGAGATCCGCTCGGCGCTCGGCGCACCGGACTCCCCCGCGGCCGAGTAAACTAGGGCAGGCGATGGTTTCGACGCACTTTTCGAAAAGGTAATTCCGACATGATGCCCAAGATGATGAAAAATCGCACTCCGCGCACCGGATTCCTCGCGCTTTCGCTCGGCGTCGTCCTCACGATCGGCTTCGCGGCGAACGCTCAGGTCGGCGCCGACTCGTTCCTTCGCGGCTTCGAGCGCTCCGGGGACTATCAACTGCTGGTCGGCGGCAAGCTCCAGACCGGGGCCGAAATCTACGCTCTTCCCTCGGGGGGAGTGCCGGTGTTTCTGATCATCTCCTCCGCCCTTCCCTCGCCGGTTCTCTTGTCGCCGCGCGAAGGGTCGGTGCAGACCGTGCAGATGATGAAGATGTTGAAGCAGCCGGACGGCACGATCGACCTGATGGCCGACGCCACCCTGTCGCCGCAAGGGGACTTCAAGGTGGTGGGCGACGAGGTGCGGTTCAAGAGCGAAGGGCGATCCGCGTCGCTGCAAACGCGGCCGGCGTTGCTCGGCTTGAAGAAAGCGGGCGACCTCACCGCCTACAACCCCGAGTACGCCCGGCGGGCGAAGGCCTATACGCCGAACCCGAAGTCGATCCAACAGCTGCGCCAAGAGGCCCAGCCGGTGCGGGTGCGGGTCTATTTCGGTTCTTGGTGCCCTCACTGCAAGGAGCACGTGCCGTTCCTGCTCAAGGCGGAACAGCAGCTCGCGGGCTCGAAAATCCAGATCGAGTACTACGGCTTGGCCCAGGGTCTCGCCGATGCCGATTCGAAAAAGTTCGGCATCCGCTCGGTGCCGACCGGCGTGGTCTACAAGAACGGTAAAGAGATCGGCCGTTTGGACGCCGCCGATTGGGCCGCCCCGGAAACCGCGCTCGCCGCGATGCTGGCGGGCAAGAAGGGCTGATCGGCGGGATTCCCCGCGCGGCTCCGTTCGAGCATCGCGGAGATCTCGCGCAGCGCGGCGAGGCTCAGCCGGTCCTGCTCGATCGCGCTCTCGAACACGATCACCGCGGCGACGAACGCCGGCTGGGTATCGAGCGACCGAAAGATCGGCAGGGTCCGCTCGGCCACCCGGCGGGCGTTGCCGGCCAGGCCGCGCCGGGCGTAGATCGTCGCCAGCTCCAGCCCGGCGAGCGCCGCGTCGTACGGCAACCGGGCGGCGGCGAAACCGGCCTGCACTTCGATCAGCAGCTCCTGCGCTTCGACCAGGCGGTCGAGCCCGGTGAGAATCTGCGCTTCCAACCACCGCAGCCGGAGCCGATCGAGCTCGGTCGCCCCGGCCACCCAGCGGTTGCGGTCGTCCCGTAACATCGCGAGCGCCTCAGCCAGGCGCCCCGCCTTGAACCGCCCCAGTGCCAAATATTGGTGCGCGCAGACCACCAGGCGAGGATCGCGTTCCGCTTCGACGAGGGAAACGCCGCGCCGCAGGCACTCGTCCGCCGTTTCCAGCTCGTCTTCGAGGTAAAACAGGATCCCCAGGCTGATCCAGCACCGCCCCTGGCCGTGCGGTTCGTTGACGCTCCGGTAGATTTCGAGCGCGGTCTCCAGCCGTTCGATCCCGGTCGAAAAGTGACCCAGATCGCGGTCGAGCGACGCTTGGAATTGCAGCAGCTGCCCCTCGTCCAGCGGATCGAGCCAGCTCGCGGTGAGCTTTCGTTCCGCCTCGGCGAAGCAGCGTTCGGCCTCCCGGTAGTCGGCGAAAATTCGCCGCGCGTTGCCCAGATGGCCCCAGGCGCGGGCCTGGGCGGACGCGATCGCGGCGATCGGTATGTCATCCGGACGCAGGCGCTCGGCGATCGCCAAACCCAGCTCCGCCGCCGCGAGCGCCGCGGTCGGATCGGTGGCGGCCACGGTGCGGCTCTGCGCCAGGATCAGCTCGCAGAGCGCCCAGGTCCAGAACCGGTCATCCTGCTCGACCCGGGCTTGGCGCATCGCGGCAGGCTGCGGCGCAAGCTCTTCCCAGAGCGCGGGCGCCTCCCGGCGCTGGGTCTCGATCGCCAAGCCCTGGCGGGTGATCGCCCTCCCGACGTCGTCGATCTGCGAGTCTCCTGGGTCGACGCTCACGGGGGGAAGGTGCGAAATCGAGGCGAGGGTGCGGGCCTCTTCAGTGCCCGCTGTCGGGAAATCAAACGTCGCCGCGTACGAGCCGTCGGAAGCGGCCGCCCCACACGGATCGATCCCGCCGATCAGCGAGCCGCCGATCGCGGGCAACAGTGTGACCAGCCGCTCCTCGCACGAGGGGCAGATCAGCAGGTGTCGTTGGATGGCGTGGCTTTCGGGTTCCGCGAGCAAATCGTCGAGGAATCGCTCCAGAGTCCGCGCGTCCGGATGTCGAGTGATCATGACTCTGCGGTGTATCCTAATGAAGCTCTCGGCCTCTGTGCAATCAAAAGTTCGCGTGAACGAATGGAATCTGGACGCTCTCCGGGAATGATGATAACTTCGATCACAAATGTCAGAGGCCGGCCGACGACGCCGGCCTCGACCCGTCTAAAGGAGCCGCAAGGTGAGCGATATCGAGAGCCGCGGATACGTCAAAGCCGAGGTGCTGGTCTCGACCGAGTGGGTGGCCCAGCACCGAACCGACCCGAACGTCCGGATCATTGAATCGAACGAAGACCCGCTGCTGTACCCGAGCGGCCACATCCCCGGCGCGGTCGAGGTCGATTGGGCGCGCGATCTGAACGATCCGGTGCGCCGCGACTATCTCGATCAAGAGGGCTTCACCGCCCTGATGCGGCGGATCGGTGCCACGCGCGACACGACGCTCGTGATCTACGGCGACAAGAACAACTGGTGGGCCACCTACGCCTTCTGGGTGTTCCAGCTGTTCGGCCATACCAAGGCGAAGGTGATGGACGGCGGCCGGGCGAAGTGGGCGGCCGAGGGGCGCGACACCACCCGCGACGTGCCGAGCTATCCGGAATCGCACTATCAGGCGCCCCCGCGGAACGATCAGGTTCTCCGCGCCTATCGCGATCAGGTGCTCGCCCACGTCGAAAAGAAAGGCAAGCTGATCGACGTCCGAAGCCCGCAGGAGTACTCCGGCGAGCGGATGCACATGCCGGACTACCCGAACGAAGGGGCGCTGCGCGGGGGACACATCCCCGGCGCCAAGAGCGTCCCCTGGGCGCGCGCGGTCGCTGAAGATGGAACCTTCAAGCCAGCGGCCGAGCTGCGCGCGATCTACGAAGGAGAAGCCGAGCTGACGAAAGGTGACGACGTGATCGCCTATTGCCGGATCGGCGAGCGCAGCAGCCACACCTGGTTCGTCTTGAGCTACCTGTTGGGCTACCCGCAGGTACGCAACTATGATGGCAGCTGGACCGAGTGGGGCAACCTGGTCGGCGTGCCAATCGAAAAGTAGAACCTCCGGTCGCGCGCCGACCGCTTAAACCTTTCCTCCCGGCCCGGGGTGCCCCGCTCCCCGGGCCGTCAACTCTCCGGAGTTTCCGAGATGCCCGAAACCGCCGCGACCCTCCCCCCGAAGCTCGCCGAAACCCTCGACCTCTTGGCCCTGCTGCCCGACCGGGCCGATCGAATCCAGCTGCTGATCGATCTCGCCGACCGTTTCGTCGACGTACCGGAACGCGTCGCCGTGCGCCCGTTCTCCTGCGACGACCGAGTCCCGGCCTGCGAATCCGAAGCCTACGTCTGGGCCGAACGCCGCCCCGACGGCCGGCTCGATTTCCACTTTGCGGTCGAAAACCCCCAAGGCATCTCCGCCAAATCCTTCGCCGCCATCCTCCGCGAAAGCCTCTCCGGCCAACCCCTAGAACAGATCGCCGCCCTTTCCACCGACCTGGTCTACGACGTCTACGGCCAAGAGCTCTCGATGGGCAAATCGATGGGCCTGATGGCGATGCTTCAGATGGTCAAGGCGCTGTCTAAGAAGGCGAAGGTGGAGGGGGTGGGGGAAGCGCAGAGGGTGTCGTAGAGCACCTCAAGACCGAAGAAGACATGGCGGCCTATCTCGAAGCCGCCCTCGAGAACACTCAGCTCGGGCAAGCCGTCGGAGGAGCCACCACCGGCTATACCTGTCCGTCCTTCACCCACCAACTACTGCTAAGCCCCCCTTCGGAACCCGCGGCGGAAGGGCGCTTGCCCGCCTCTCCCTGATCCTTTAAGCTTCAAACGTCTCGAACGACCGGAAAGGCGGCGTAAGCCATGGCTACCGCAGAATCTTCCCCTCGCTCTTTCGCCGGGCGGCATGCTCTGGTGACCGGATCTTCGCGTGGCATTGGCGCGGCGATCGCTCGGGCTTTGGCGGCGGACGGGGCGCGGGTCACGTTGCTGGGGCGGGACGAGGCGGCGTTACGCGCGGAGGTTGAGGCGGGAACCGGCGAGGGCTTCGTGACCGCGGACGTGACGGACGCCGCGGCGCTGCTGTCTGCCCTTTCTGAGGCCGTCACGGCGCGGGGGCCGATCGAGATCCTGGTCAACAACGCGGGGTCGGCTTCGACCGCGCCGTTCTTGAAGACGGACGCCTCAGTGTTTCAGCGGATGTTCGATGTGCATGTCCTCGCCGCGGTTCATACCTCGAAATTCGTGCTGCCGGGAATGCTCGCCGCGGGGTTCGGCAGGATCGTCAACGTCGGCTCCACCGCGTCGCTCAAAGGCGCGCGCTATATCGCCGCGTATGCCGTGGCGAAGCATGGGCTGCTGGGCCTTACCCGGACGCTCGCCCTTGAAACCGCGAAGACCGGGGTGACGGTGAACGCCGTGTGCCCGGGCTATACCGAGACCGACATGGTGCGCGGCAGCCTCGAAAAGACGAGAACCAGGACCGGCCGGCCGTACGACGAGTTGCTGGGCGAGATCCTGGCGGACAACCCGCTCGGGCGGTTGGTGAAACCCGAGGAAGTGGCCGCCGCGGTCGCCTGGCTGTGCGGCGAGGCGGCGGCCTCCGTCACCGGGCAGGGGATCGCGATCGACGGCGGAGAGACGGCCGGGCGATGAGTTCGACGAAGGCCTTGGAATCGACCGCGACGCCGGACGCCGAGACGCGGCTCGATCATGCACCCGCCTCCGATCATCCGGAGCTGCGCTTGTGGCTTCGTCTGTTCACCTGTTCAACGCTCGTCGAGACCACGATCCGTAGGCGGTTGCGGGCCGAGTTCGGCGAGACGCTACCGCGGTTCGATCTGCTCGCCCAGCTCGCGAAAGTGCCCGGCGGGCTCACGCTCTCCGAACTGTCGAAGCGAATGATGGTTTCCAACGGCAATTTGACCGCGCTGGTCGAGCGACTGGTCGAGGCGAGTTGGATCGAGCGCCAAACCTCCGCCACCGACCGCCGGGTGCAGGTGGCCCGACTGACCGCCGCGGGGCGCACCGCGTTTCGCAGGATGGCCGCCGCGCACGAGCGATGGATCGTCGAGATGGTCGGCGGCCTCACGCCGGACGAAACCGAGCAATTGATGGGTTTGCTCGCCAAATGGAAAGCCTCGGCGCGCCGCGCCTTCGAAGGAGAGATCGCCGCATGAGCACCTATGCCAACCGCATTACGTTGCCGCTCGCCGAGTATCGATCGGAGCATTTTCGCTTCGTGGTCGAGGATCGCGTCGCCACCATTACGCTCGATCGTCCGGAGCGGAAGAATCCGCTCACGTTCGGCAGCTACGACGAGCTGGCCGAGCTGTTCCGCGCGGCGGTAAAGGATGCGAACGGCGTTCGGGCGTTCGTATTGGCTGGGTCGGGCGGCAACTTCTGTTCGGGGGGCGACGTTCACGACATCATCGGCCCGCTGGTCGAGATGGACACGGTCGGGCTGCTCGAATTCACCAAGAAGACCGGCGAGTTGGTCAAATCGATGCGCGCCTGTCCGCAACCGATTCTCGCGGCGATCGACGGCATCTGCGCCGGGGCCGGGGCGATTCTCGCGATGGCCTCGGACCTGCGTTTCGGCACCGCGCGCGCCAAGGTGGCGTTCCTGTTCAACAAGGTGGGGCTCGCCGGGTGCGACATGGGCGCCTGCGCGATGCTGCCGCGAATCATCGGCCAGGGGCGCGCCTCCGATCTGCTCTACACCGGCCGTTCGTTGTCCGGCGAAGAGGGCGAGCGCTGGGGGTTCTTCAACCGCCTGGTCGAGCCCGACGAGCTGCTCGCCTCCACGCAGAGCCTCGCCCGCGAGATCGCCCACGGACCGAGTTTCGCCCATGCGATGACCAAGCGAATGTTGCAGGTCGAGTGGGCCATGTCGGTCGAAGACGCGATCGAATCCGAAGCGGTGGCGCAGGCGCTCTGTATGACGACCGAAGATTTCGCCCGCGCGTTCCGGGCGTTCGCGGCGAAACAGAAGCCGGTGTTCGAAGGAAACTAAAGATGCCCGTTACCCCCGATCGATCGCACCTTGACTGGCCGTTCTTCGGACCGGAGCACCGCAAGTGGGCGGACGATCTCGCCGCCTGGGCGGATCGCGAGCTGCCCGCGCTGATCGATCACGAGGACGTCGATTCGTCCTGCCGCCGTTTGGTGAAGGCTCTGGGCGCCGCGGGCTTCCTCCACGTGGCAATGCCTGGGAAGACAGGCTATGACGTGCGCTCGCTCTGCCTGGCGCGCGAGACGCTCGGCTGGCGCGACGGCCTCGCCGATTTCGCTTTCGCCATGCAGGGGCTCGGCAGCGGGCCGATCGCGCTCTTCGGATCGGACGAGATGAAAGACCGCTTTCTACCCCGGGTGGCGGCCGGCGAGGCGATCGCGGCGTTCGCTCTCTCCGAGCCGGATGCAGGATCGGACGCCGCGGCGATCGCGACCACCGCCTGGCCCGACGGTACCGAGCACGTTCGGCTGAATGGCACGAAGACCTGGATCAGCAACGGCGGCATCGCCGATTTTTACATCGTCTTCGCGCGGACGGACGAAGCGCCCGGGGCGAAGGGGGTCTCCGCGTTCGTGGTCAATGCGGATATACCCGGCTTGGAGATCACCGAGCGGATCGAGGTGATCGCCCCGCATCCGCTCGCGACTCTAAAGTTCGACGGTTGCCGCGTACCTCTCGCCAACCGACTCGGCGGGCCGGGCGAGGGATTCAAAGTGGCGATGGCGACGCTGGACGTATTCCGTTCGACGGTCGGCGCCGCGGCGCTCGGCTTGGCACGCCGGGCGCTGGACGAGGCACTCGACCGAGCGGCCACCCGGCAGCTGTTCGGCGCACCGCTCGCCGATTTGCAGCTTACGCAAGCCGCCCTCGCCGACATGGCGACCGAGGTCGATGCCGCGGCGCTGTTGGTCTACCGGGCGGCGTGGACCAAGGATCAAGGAGCGGCGCGGGTCACCCGCGAGGCGGCGATGGCGAAAATGTTTTCAACCGAGGCGGCGCAGCGAACGATCGATCGCGCGGTGCAGATCTTCGGCGGCCTGGGGGTCAAGAAGGGCACGAAGGTCGAGCAGCTCTACCGCGAAATCCGCGCGCTGCGCATCTACGAAGGGGCGACCGAGGTGCAGAAAATCGTGATCGCCCGAGAGACGCTGAGGAACCGCCCATGACTTCGATTCCTTACACCGCGCACCTCGACACGTTCGTCCGCGACCATCTGCCCGCGCTGGAAGATCAGCCCGAATTTCTCTTTACCCTGTCGAACCTTCGATATCCCGAGCGGCTGAACGCGACGACCGAGTTCGTCGATTCTCACGTCGCGGCGGGCCGGGGCGACAACCCGTGCCTGCTCTCGCCGTTCGATCGCTGGAGCTACCGCGAGGTGCAAACCCGGGTCGATCGAATCGCCCGGGTGCTGGTCGAGCGCCTCGGCCTGGTGCCCGGCGGTCGCGTCCTGCTCCGGGCACCGAACACGCCGAGGCTCGCCGCGGCGCATCTCGCGGTTTGGAAAGCGGGCGGCGTGGTCGTCGCCACCATGCCGCTCCTGCGGGCGAAGGAGTTGGCCAAACTGATCGACAAGGCGCGAATCACCCTCGCGCTCTGCGACGGCCGACTGCTCGCGGACTTGGAGAAGGCGCGCGAGGCGGCGCCGCACCTGGAACGGATCGTCTCGTTCGGCCACGGCCCGGCCGAATCCGAGGGCGAACTGGAACGGCTGATGACGGAGGTTTCGGGCGAGTCGTTTTCTGCCTGCGACACCGCGGCCGAAGACCCGTGCCTGATCGGTTTCACCTCCGGGACCACGGGCGAGCCGAAAGGGACGATCCACAATCACCGCGACCTGCTTGCGACGTGCGACAGCTACGGCAAACACGTTCTCCACGCTCAGGAGACCGACGTGTTCATCGGCTCTCCGCCGCTCGCGTTCACCTTTGGACTCGGCGGCCTGCTGCTCTTCCCGCTCCGCGTCGCAGCCGCGACCGTGCTGCTCGAACGGGCGACGCCGGACGAGCTGCTTCCGGCGATCGCCCGGCATCACGCGACGATCTGTTTCACCGCGCCGACCGCCTATCGCGCGATCTTGGCGAAGCTCGCCGAACACGACACCTCGTCGCTGCGCATCGGAGTCTCGGCGGGCGAGACGCTGCCAAAGCCGATCTGGGACGCCTGGCACGAAGCGACCGGCATCGAGCTGATGGACGGCATCGGCTCGACCGAAATGCTGCATATCTTCATTGGTTCGCCGCAAGGCGAGATCCGCCCTGGCGCCACGGGGCGCGTGGTTCCCGGCTACCAGGCGAAAGTCGTGGACGAGACGGGCCACGAAGTGCCGCCCGGGACGATCGGCCGCTTGGCGGTACGCGGTCCGACCGGCTGCCGGTACTTGGACGACGAGCGGCAGAAGGCCTACGTTCACGACGGCTGGAACTTCACCGGCGACTCCTACCGGATGGATGAGGACGGATACTTCTGGTACCAGGCGCGCTCGGACGACATGATCGTCTCGTCCGGCTACAACATCGCTGGGCCAGAGGTGGAGGCGGCTCTCCTCACCCACCCGGGCGTCGCCGAATGCGGCGTGGTCGGCGCCCCTGATCCGGAGCGGGGCCAGATCGTCAAGGCCTTCGTCGTCCTCCGCACCGGGCACGAGGGAGAGCCTGCGCTGGTTCGGGCGCTCCAGGATCATGTAAAGGCCGAGATCGCGCCGTACAAATATCCCCGCGCGGTCTGTTTCGTCGACAAACTGCCGCGTACCGGCAGCGGCAAGCTCCAGCGGTTCCGGCTCCGCGAGATGGCGCGAGACGAAGGAAATCCCGCATGAGCGACCCACAAGCGCTGCTGCCGCCCGGCTGGCCCTCGCCCAAAGGGTACGAGAACGGCATGGCCGCGAGCGGCAGGATCGTGGTGACCGGCGGGTTGATCGGCTGGGACGAGCGGGAGGTATTTGCGGAAGGTTTTCTCGCCCAGGCGCGCCAGGCGCTTTTGAACCTTCGTGCGGTGCTCGAAGCCGGCGGCGCAGAGCCGCGCCATCTGGTGCGGCTCAATTGGTACGTCGTGGATATGGACGAATACCTGGAGAGCCGCAAGGCCCTCGGACCGATCTATCGCGAAATCCTCGGCCGGAATTTCCCCGCGATGGCGGTGATGCAGATCGTCCGGCTGGTCGAGCCCGCGGCGCGGTTGGAGATCGAGGGGACGGCGGTGGTGCCAGAAGCGCCGGAAGCACCGGTCGAGCGCGCATGAAGATCTCCATCTTGGGCGGCGGCCCGGGCGGACTCTACTTCGCGCTGCTGACGAAAAAGCTCCGGCCCGATTGGACGATCGAGCTGTTCGAGCAGAACCAGGCGGATGACACGTTCGGCTTCGGCGTCGTCTTCTCCGACGAAACGCTCGACGAGTTCCTCTCGCGCGATCCGGAATCGTTCGCCCGCATTCGCGATGCGTTCGCCTATTGGGACGACGTGGCGATCCATTTCAAAGGGCACGAGATCCGCTGCGCCGGCAACGGGTTTGCCGGAATCTCCCGAATGCGCCTGCTCAGCATTCTCCAAGAGCGCTGCCGCGAGCTGGGTGTCGACCTCCATTTCGACGAGCGGATCGAGCCCGAAACGATCGAGTCTCGCTTCGCGGATTCGGATGTGATCCTCGCGGCCGACGGCGTCAACTCCCTGGTGCGCGAGCATTTCCATGAAGCCTTCGAGCCGACGACCGTCTGGAAAGCGAACCGCTTCTGCTGGATGGGCTCGACCCGGCCGATGGCTGAGTTCAACTATTTCTTTCGCGAGACCGAGCACGGCATCGTCTGCGCTCATACCTATCAATATGAGCAGTCCGAGACCAGCCGCTCGACCTGGATTTTCGAGATGGACGAAGCCTGCTGGCGCGGCCACGGTTTCGATTCTCTCGACGAAGAGCAGAGCCGCGTGGTGCTCGAACGAATGTACGCCGAAGAGCTGGCCGGGCACCCCTTGCTGCTCAACCGCTCGCAATGGCGCCAGTTTCCGCGCGTCTCTTGCAAGCGGTGGAGTCACGGGAACATCGTCTTATTGGGCGACGCCAAAGCTTCCGCGCACTATTCGGTCGGCTCGGGGACGAAGCTCGCGATGGAGTGCGCGATCGCGCTGTCCGAGTCGGTTCTCGCCTATGGCGAAACGGATGTCGAGCGCGCTTTCGCCGACTATGAATCCGTTCGGCGGGTGCCATGCGAAGTGATCCAGCACAACGCGGACGTTTCGCTCGCCTGGTTCGAGCACATGGGCCGATCGTGGGACATGGAACCGGTGCAATTCGCGGCGGTCGTGATGTGCCGCGCCAAATCGGTCACCTACGACAACTTGATTCTTCGCGATCCGTCGTTCGTCGAACGGGTCGACACCGAATGGTACGAACGGGCGTTTCGAGAGACCGGCTACGACGCCAGGAAAACCCGGCCGACGCCGATGTTCACGAAATTCCGCCTGCGCGGCATGGAGCTTGCGAATCGGGTCGTGATGTCGCCGATGGCGCAATATTCGGCGGTCGACGGCGATCTTACCGACTGGCATTTCGTTCACTATTCTTCTCACGCGCTCGGCGGCATGGGTTTGATCTTTACCGAGATGACCTGTCCGTCGCCCGAAGCGCGGATCAGCCTCGGCTGCACGGGACTTTGGAGCGACGCGCAAGAGGGGCAGTGGCGGCGGATCGTCGAGTTCGTCCACGCTCACCCCCCCGCCAAGATCGCGCTCCAGCTCGGCCACTCCGGACGAAAGGGCTCGACCCAGCTCGGCTGGGAAGAGGCGGACGTGCCGATCGCGGAGCCGGCTGCGAATTGGCCCGTGGTCTCGGCCTCGCCGGTCCCATATTACCCCGGCGTCTCGTCGATTCCGATCGAACTGGGCCGGGCGGGGATGGACGAGATCCGCGATCAGTTCGTGGCGGCCACCCTTCGCGGCGCCCGGGCGGGTTTCGATCACCTGGAGCTGCATTGCGCCCACGGCTACCTGTTCGCCTCGTTTCTGTCGCCGCTCACCAACCGGCGGACCGACGAGTACGGCGGTTCGATCGAGAACCGGCTGCGGTTTCCGCTCGAAATCTTCCGCGCCCTGCGCGCCGTCTGGCCGGAGGAGCGGCCGATGTCGGTGCGCATCTCGGCTTCGGATTGGCAGGAAGGCGGAATCACCGAGGCCGACACCTTCGCAATCGCCCAGGCGTTCCACGCCGCGGGATGCGACCTGATCGACGTCTCGGCTGGCCAAACGGTTCCCGACCAGAAGCCCATCTACGGCCGAATGTTTCAATCCCAATTCGCCGAAGCGATCAAGAACGTCGCGAACATGGCGACGATGGCGGTCGGCGCGATCACCGAGCCCGCCCAGGTCAACACCATCCTCCACACCCGCCGCGCCGACCTGGTAGCCCTCGCCCGGCCGCACCTGTGGAACCCCACCTTCGCCAACCAGGCAGCAGCCTGGTACGGCGCCCGAGCGGGCACCTGGCCGCCCCAGTACCTAAGCGGCCGAGACCAGGCCTTCCGCGAACTCGCCAAAGCCCGCGCCGACCGCCTGGCGCTCCAACGGAAAGCCCGACCGGCCCGACATAGGGAGGGGTGACCGACTGCGTTCGGGGCGGTAGGGGCGAGGCACTCCCTCGCCCCTCTTAAACGCAAGGCTGAGAATTCGCTACTGCGCCTCAGCCGCTGCCCGCTCCAGCCGTGCCGCCGTGTCGAGCAGCTTAGCGTCGCCGTAGAGCGCGCTGGTGAACGCCTTCGCCGAATAGGCCCGCGTGGCGTAGACGTCGACACCCAAATCGTTCAGCACGTTCGGCATTCGGCCAACGGTCGAAAGTGCCAGCGAGCCCAAGCGGTAGGGGCCGGAGGCTTTTCGGTCGGCGAACATCTTGCCGTAGAAGGGCAGCTCGATCCAGGCCGTTCCTTTCGCTAAATCGGCGCTCGCTTTGGCAAAACCGAGCGCTTCTCCCGCCGCTCCATAGAGCGTGCCTTCGAGGTGGAACCGGCCGGTGGCCAGAACCTCGACTTCGGCCGAGACGATCA
>JBBRUC010000037.1:0-35558 GCA_038248205.1 Thermoanaerobaculia bacterium | reverse complement strand
GGGTTATATTGCGGAGGCCTGGAAGTGCTTCAACAGGCGGGCTTTGTGTTTATGGCGCCCACTTCTGACACGACTTTGTTCCGATTCTCCGAGGCCGCAGCTCGCCCCGGCGCCACGCCGGGGTCCGGCCGGGGCCGCAAGGGCACTTGCCGGCTCGACCAGCTGTTGGTCGAGCGCGGTCTGTTCGCCAGCCGGGAGCAGGCCCGGCGGGCGGTGATGGCCGGCGCCGTGGAGGTCGCGGGAAGGCGGGTGGACAAACCCGGCACGCCGATCGCTCTGGACGCTCCCCTTACCGTCGCCCTCGGCGAGCCGTTCGTCTCGCGCGCCGGCCGTAAGCTCGCGGGCGCTCTCGACGATTTCGCGCTCGTGCCGACCGGCCGGGTCTGTCTGGACGTCGGCGCCTCGACCGGCGGGTTTACCGACTGCCTGCTGCAACGGGGCGCGGTACGCGTTTACGCGATCGACGTCGGCTACGGCCAGCTCGACGAGCGGCTGCGCCGCGATCCCCGGGTGGTGGTGATGGAGCGCACGAACGCGCGCCACCTGGCGCCCGACGCGCTCCCCGAGCAGGCCGCTCTGGCGGTCATCGATGTCTCGTTCATCTCGCTCGCCAAGGTGGTGCCCGCCCTGCTGCCGCATCTGGCGCCCGGGGCGCGCCTGCTGGCGCTGATCAAACCGCAGTTCGAGGCCGGCCGCGGCGCCGTGGGCAAGGGGGGCATCTTGCGCGACGAACCGCTGCGCCGCACGGCGATCGACACCTGCATCGAGCAGCTCACGGCGCTCGGACTGGAGCCGCTGGGGCTTACGGATTCGCAGGTGGCGGGGATGGGCGGCAACCGCGAGGCGTTCGGCCTGTTCGCCTTCGGCACGGCGGATCCGGCGGGAGCGGAAACGTGACCAAGAAGCGCATCCGCTCGGTCGGCATCGTGGCCAAAGAGGGAAGCCCCGATGCGGCGCAGCTGGCCGACGAGCTGGCCGAATGGCTGCGCCGCCGCGGCGTCGAGCCGTCCACCGAGCGGCCGTTCGATCCGCGGAACCCCGGCGATCTGGTGGTCGTGCTCGGCGGCGACGGTACGCTCCTGTCGGTCGCGCGCAGCCTGGAGGTCGAAGTTCCGGTGCTCGGAGTCAACCTCGGTAGGCTCGGCTTTCTCACCGAGATTCAGCGGACCGAACTCTATCCGGCCCTGGTCGACGTGCTCGACGGCGCATGGACCTCCGAACCGCGGGCGCTCTTGGCGGTCGACGTTTGCCGCCGCGGCGACGTCGTGCCGTCCCATCGGTTCCGGGCGTTCAACGACGCGGTGATCAACAAGAGCGCGCTCGCCCGGATCATCGAGCTGACCCTGCGGGTGGACGATCACGTGGTCGCCAACTTTCGTTCCGACGGCCTGATCATCTCGACCCCCACCGGCTCGACCGCCTACAACCTGTCGGCCGGCGGGCCGATCCTCGACCCCTGGCTGCCGGTGGCCGTGCTGACCCCGATCTGCCCCCACGCCCTGTCGCTGCGGCCGATCGTCGTCGCCGATTCCACCCGCATCGAGGTGACGCTCGAAAGCGATCGGGGCGACAAGGTCTACGTCACGCTCGACGGCCAAGAGGGCACCTCCCTCGGGCAGGGCGACGTGGTCCACGTGACCCGCGGACCCAGCTCGATTCACCTGGTGCGGGTGAGCGGCCGAAGCTTCTACGACAACCTGCGCGCCAAGCTGCGCTGGGGCGGCTTGGCGTTTGCTGACGCGGCCACCGAATCCCCCGGCGCGGTTGCCGCCGGACGGATCGAACCTCCCGCCGGCAAATTCGAGGATCGCGACGGGTGAGCGACGCGGAGGATCTCGTCCAGCCGACCGAAAGCGGCACCGGCGAGCGGTTGACCGAGTCCTCGACCCACCCGGCTTCGACCGACCCGCCCGCTCCGAAACGGCGCGGCAAACGCCGGCCGGGGCGTATGCGCCGCTTCGTGGTGCGGCCGCTGGTGTGGGGGGGAGCGCTCGTGATCGCCCTGTTTGCCGGGCTGCTCCTGTTCGTTCAGAGCCCCGCCGCCCGATCGCGCGTGGCGGCGCTAGTCACCGCCCGGCTGTCCGAGGCGCTCGGCCGCCCGGTGCGCTTACAGAGCGCGCGGATCGGCCTGCTGCCGCTGGAGATCGAAATCTTCGATCTGGTGATTCCCGGCCGGACCGCCGCCGAGCCGCCGTTTGCCGAGGTGCCCGAGCTGCGCATTCAGGTCTCGTGGCGGGCGCTGCGCCGCCGGGTGCTCGACCTCGAACAAATCGAGGCGCTGCGGCCGATCGTCCGCCTCGATTTCGCCGCCGACGGCTCGAACAACCTGCCGCGTTTCGGCGGCGGGGGGGGCGGCAGCTCGCGGTTCTCGCTCACCATTGACCGCGTTCTGGTGCAAAAGGGAACGCTGATTTTGAATGAGCGCGCCCTCCCCCTGTCGATCGACGCTCGCGGCGTCTGGGGGCGCTTGACCGGACCTTCGCCGGAGCATTTGGCGGCCTCCGCCACCGCCCAGGACATCGAGGTGCTGCTGCCCGACGCCGAGCCCTACCACCTGACCCTGTCGGCCAAGGGGCTGATCGAGCCCTCGCGGGTGACGATCGAAACCTACCGGCTCGCCGGTCCGGACCTTTCAGCCCATGGCGCCGGCAGCTACACGTGGGAGGGGGAGCGGAACGATTTCGAGCTTGGGGTTGCCGGCGAGGGCGACGCCGCGCTGGTCGGCCGCCTCGGCTATCTGGCCGAGCCGTTGACCGGCCCCGTCACTTTCGACGGCCGGGTCGAGGCCGGTTCCTCGCCCTGGGGCTGGCAGGCCGACTTTGCCGCGCCGCGGGTGCTCTACGGCTCTTCGACCGGAGGAACGAATCCCCGCGAGGTCACCGGCCTGGTCGCCAAGGCGAGAGGCGACGCTCGCGAGGTGGCGGTCGAGGTCGAACATGCCGCCTACGCGGAGGGCGAGGTCACGGGCAAGGTCAGCGTCGATCTCGCCGATTCGGGATCTTCTCGGCCGATCGCGCTCGACCTCAAATTCCAAAAGGTGGACATCGCCCGCTTCCTCGCCAGCGAGGGGCTCGATCTGGCGGTGGCGAGCCGCGGCGCCGGTACTTTCGTCTACCGCGCCCGGAGCGACGACCTGCTGCGTGGCAGCGGCGAGATCTCGGTGCGGCTTGCCGCCGAGACCGGCGGCGGCGCCCCAAAGGGTCCACTGCCGCTGGCGGGCGACTTGCCGTTGCGGATCGAGCGCGGCGTGCTCTCCTCGCCCGGCTTCAAGCTGACCGCCCCGGCGCTCTCGGCCGAGGGGTCGGCGAGCTACGATCTGGCGCGGACGACCGGCGCGGTCACCGCCCGGTTCGCGACCGGCGACCTCGCCGGGGCGCTGCGCCTGATCCCCCCGACCGGACCGCCCCAGGCCGGCCCGGAGGTCTGGCGCCCGACCGCCGGCAGCGGCACCGCCCGGCTCGACTTGAAGCTCACGCCGCAAAAGACCACGGCGGCGATCGGCTTCGATCTCGCGGCGGTTTCGACCCCCGCCCTGGCGGCCGACCGGCTCACCGGCTCGTTCACCTGGGTGACCGATCCGAACGCCCCCGGCGGCGGCCGACTCGACGATCTACGCGCCGAAGCGCGTCACGGCGACTCCCGCCTGGTCGCCTCCGGGCGGATTCCGCTCGGTTCCCCGGGTCCGAAGGGCCTGCCCCTCAGCCTCTCGCTCGAAGCCGAATCGTGGTCCGCGGCCGAGGTTGCACGCCTGGCCGCGGGCTTGAGCGCGCAGCCGGGCGAAGATCCCCCCTGGGGCCGCCAATTCGGCGGCCGTTTAAGCGGCCGGGTCAACCTCGGCGGGAGCTTCGCCGCGCCGACCGGCCGCGCCGATCTGGCGATTGGCGACCTCGCCCTGTCCGGCGTTCCGTTCGGCAAGGCGGCCGCCGCGGTCGTTTTCGGCGGCGAGCGGATTCAGATCGAACGGCTGCAGATCACGACCGCCGCCGGGCAGATCACCGGCAGCGGCCGGATCGACCGGACCTCCGGCAACCTGGCCTTCGGCCTGGAGGCTCCCGCGCTCGACTTGGCGGCCGAACCGTTCCACACCCTTTTAGGCGGCGATGCGGCAGCCGATCTTGCCGGTCGCGGCTCGCTTCACGCGACGGTGACCGGCACGCTCGACCATCCGGAAGCGGCGATCACCGCCCGCGCCACAGGCCTCACGCTCGACGGCCGGTCGCTCGCCAACGACGGCTCAGGCGAGCTAGTCGCCCATTGGGACGGCGAGGTCGTCGAAGCCCACGGCACGCTGCTCGGGCTCGCAACCTTTGCCGGCGGCGGCCGGCTCGACACGAAAGGCGCCGAGATCGATCTCGGCATCGAGAGCGCGAGCCTGCGGAGTCTGATCGAGATCGGCGCGACGACGCTTCAGCTGTCGGACCTTTCGGGCAGCCTGTCCGGCCGGGTGCAGGTGGGCGCCGACTTTTCGGCCGGTACCTGGAACGCGGCCCTCGAACTGCCCCGCTTCGACGTCCAGCTGGCCGGCCACCGGTTGAAGAACCTGGAGCCGATCGTCCTGCGCCTCACCCCCGACCGGTTGGAGATCGCCTCGGTCTATCTCTCCGAGACCGCCAGCGGCAGCGACCTGTTCGCGACCGGCACGATCGGCCTGGCCGGTGCGTCCAAGCCGCTCGATCTGAAGATCCAGGGGACGGTCGCCGCCAGCTGGGCGGAGCTGTTCGCGCCGGGGCTCGACGTGGCCGGATATGTCGATGCGATCGCCACGGTGCGCGGCACGCTCGACCGGCCGGCGATCCGCGGCGAGGGCGAGATCCGCGATGCCCGGGTGCTGCTGCCCGACCTCGCGATCGGCCTGGAAGAGATGAGCGGCACCATCCTGTTCAACCGCGACCACATCGTCCTCGACAGCCTGCGCGCCCGGGTCGGCGCGGGCTCGCTGCTCGCCTCCGGCCGAATGTCGGTGCCGGCCTCGGGCGCCGATATCTCCTACAATTTTCAAGCGATCGCCGACCGGATCTCGCTCCGCTTTCCCGCGGGGTTCCTGTCGCGCGGCGACGCGCAGGTCTCGATCGCCTCGACCGGCGAGGGGCGGCAGATATCCGGTGAGATCAAGCTCGACCGGGCGTTTTATCTCGACGACTTGGCGGTCGGCACGCTGGAGCTTTTGTCGAGCGCGTTCCGGCGCGAACGCCTGGAGGTCGAAGAGGCCGACGAGTTTCTCGCCTCGACCGCCTTGAACCTTCGGGTGGTCGGCCCCGGTGCGCTCCGGGTCCGCAACAACGTGGCCGACCTGCGGGGCGACATCGACCTGTCGATCCGCGGCAACGCGGCGCGCCCCGTGGTCTTCGGCGCGGTCGAGATCACCGAGGGGGGCAAGCTGGTCTATGCCGACAACGAGTATCGGGTCGAGCGCGGCCGGGTCACCTTCGACAACCCGAATCGGATCGATCCGGTGATCGACCTGACCGCCAAGACCGAGGTGCGCAACTACGACATCGCGCTCGATCTCTCCGGCACGCTCGACCGGCTGACCGCGCATTTCCGCAGCGAAGACGGGCTGGCCGATTTGGACGTCCTGTCGCTTCTCGCGACCGGCCGCGAGCTGGAACCGGGGGCGGGCGAGATCGGCCTCACCTCCCCTAACGGTTCGACCGCCCCGGGCACCGGGTCGAGCTTCGCGGCCGAGTTCCTGGCCAGTCAGGCGGCTTCGGCGGTTTCGAAGCGGGTGCGCAACCTGTTCGGCTTCGATCGCTTCCGGATCGATCCGCTCGCGAGCGGCAGCGGCTCGATTTCCAACGTTCAGCTGACCGTCGGCAAGCGCCTGGCCAAAAACCTGTTCGTGACCTATACGACAACGCCATCGGCTTCGGAAACGACCGTGCTCCAAGCCGAATGGCAGGTGGGCAAGAACGTCGTGATCCTCTTTACCAGCAACGGCAACGACCGCTACTCCGTGGACATCCAGTGGGAGACCCGGCGTTGACCGGACGGATGGCCGGGCTTCTCGGGCTCGCCCTGGCTCTCGGCGGACTCGGCGGGGCGCCGGTCACGGCTCAAACCGCTCCATCGGGCGGCGCTCCGGAACCGGCCGCGGCGGCCGGCGCCGCCCCGGCTCCAACCGCTTCGGCCGCTCCCGCCAACCCAGCTCTCGAAGGGCCGATCGTGCGCTCGATCGAGCTGCGCAGCGAGACGCCGATCGAGCCGGTCGAGGATCTTCTCTCGGTGCTGTCGATCGAGGTCGGTAAGCCGCTTTCCGATCTCGCGGTCCGGCGCACCCTGGCGAACCTTCAGGCGAGCGGCGCGATCGCCCATGCCGCGATCTACTCGCGGCCGGCCGACGACAACCCCGAGGGCGGGGTGATCGCGATCGTCGCGCTCTGGGCGAGCGTCCGGGTCCAGTCGGTCCGCCTGGAAGGGAAGCTGGGCGTCAAGGAGGCCGATCTGCGCGGCCAGGTGGTTCAGCGGGAGGCGGAGCCGCTGTCGGAAGGGGCGGTGGTCCGCGGCGTCTACCGGCTGGAGGACTACTTGGCGAAGCAGGGTTTCCGCTCCCCGAGCGTGCGGGTCCGCGTCACCTTGCCGACACCGCGCACCGCCGAGGTCGTCTACCGGATCGAGGCGGGGCCGCGCACCACCGTGGCGGCGATTGAATTCGAGGGTCCGCTCGGCCCGGTGAAACCGGAAGACCTGCGAAAAGACCTGCGCACCCGGGTGGGAGATCCCTACCGCTCCGATACGCTCGACGACGATGTCGAGCGGATTCAACGCCGCCTCGCCCGCGACCTCTACGGCCGCGCCCGGCTGGGAGAGCCTCGCGCCGAACCCGTCGTCCCGTCTCCTGCCGCGGGCGCTCCGGGCACCGCCGATTCGTCGGCCGCCTCAACCGCCCCGGGCACCGGCTCGACGGACAGCCCGCCCGGCGCGGCGGAAAACCCGCAGGTGCGGGTGATCTTCCCCGTCGACGTCGGCCCGAAGATCGAAGTGCGGGTGGTCGGCGCCGACCTCGACAAGCTCAAGAAGAAGGGGCTGCTGCCGTTCCTCGGCGAAACCGGCTACGACGAGGCGCTGGTGCTCAGCTCGGTGGCGAAGATCAAGGACGACTACCAGCGCCAAGGGCACTACCACGTCAAGGTCGAGCACGGCGAAAAGCTCGACGGCGATCGGTTCGTGATCGATTTGAACATCGACCCCGGCCCGGTCTACACGCTGCGGAAGGTCGCCCTGGAAGGCAACACGACGTTCTCCGACAAGGATCTGGAAGATTTCACCGCCGTCTCCGCCCGCCGCCTGCTCGCGATCGGCAGCGGCCGGCTGATCGACTCCGAGCTGTCGCAGGACGTCAAAAACCTGCGCGCCTACTATCTGCTCCAAGGCTTTCCCGATGCCAAGGTCGGCCCGCCGAAAGTGGCCGAAGAGGGGCAGGATCTGAGCGTCGAGATCCCGATCGAGGAGGGCCGGCGGGAGCGCATCGGCACGGTCACGTTTTCCGGCTTCAACCCCGAGCACCTCGATCCGGAGCGCCTGCGGCCGCCGCTCGGCCTGGCCGGTGGGCCGTTCCATCCACAGATTCTCGACGGCGCGCTCGATCGCCTGCGGGCGGAGCTGGGCACGGCGGGCTTCACCGAAGCGCGGGTTTCGGCGGAAAAGAGCTGGAATCCCGACAAGACCCAGGTCGACCTCAAGATCTCAGCGCTCGAAGGTCCACGGATTACGGTCGATCGGATCATCGTCCGCGGCAATCGCCACACCGACTCGGAGGTGATCCGCCGTACCCTGGGGCTCAAGCCCGGCGATCCGGCGAGCGCCGGCCGCCTGCTCGAAGTCGAACGGACGCTCTACAAGCTGAACATCTTCTCGCGCGTCGAGGTCGAGCTGATCCGTTCGGCGCTCGACGACACGACGCGCGACGTGCTGGTCCGCCTGCAAGAGGGCAAGCCGATCACGCTCACCTACGGTTTCGGTTACGACTCGGACGACGGCTGGCGCGGCCTGCTCGGTTTCAACGACGCCAACGTAGGCGGCCAGGCCTACGCGCTCCGGAGCGACCTGCGCCTGTCGGGCACATCCAGCCGGTTCCGCCTGCTGTTCGATCAGCCGTACGTCTTCCACCTGGCCAAACCGCTCACCACCTCGGTCTTTTACGAGCAGGGCCAAGCGGCGCAGGAGGCCTTCGAGCTGACTCGCTACGGCGCCCGCACCGAGACCACCGACGCGGTCGGCGAGCACGGGCGCTTTTCCCTCGGGCTCGACTATCGGGTGGTCGAGATCGACAAGCTCGCCCCGGGCCTGGCGCTCTCCGACCTCGAACGGGAAGCGCGGCCGGTCCAGCTCGCGAACCTCTTCCCCAGCTTTCTCTACGACCGGCGCGACGACCCGGTCCTTCCCTCGCGCGGCTATTCGACCCTGGCGCAGATCCAGTATTCGTTCCCCCTGTTGGGCGCGCAGGGCAACTTCGTCAAGCTGTTCGTCCAGCAGACCCGCCTCTTCCCGTTCGGCGGCAAGAGCGGCCGCCAGCTCGTGCTCGCGACCAGCGTCCGCTCGGGAGCGATCGAGGCTCTGGGCGATCTGCCGACCTCGGGCGTCGATACCGGGGGAACCACAGCGGATCTCGCCAGCCGCAACGTCTTCATTTCGGAGCGCTTTTTCTCGGGCGGCAGCACGAGCCACCGAGCCTACGGCCGCGACGAGCTGGGGATTCCGGGAGAGAGCCTGATCCAGCCCACGGGCCGGACGTCGCTGGTGCCGATCGGCGGCAACGGTTTGCTCTTGGGCAACGTCGAGCTACGCTTCCCGCTGGTCGGCGCGCTCGGCGGCGTAGTGTTCGTCGACAGCGGCAACGTCTGGGCCGATTGGCGTTCGATCGATCTTTCGGAGGTGCGCACCGGAGCGGGAGTCGGCCTGCGCTACGTCTCACCGATCGGCCCGCTGCGCATCGATTTCGGCTGGAAGCTCGCGCGCCGGCCGGACGAAAAGAAGGGCGTACAGATCTCGTTCTCGTTCGGCAACCCCTTCTAGGTCGCATGCGCTATCGTTCGCTCTCCCATGAGAGACCTCACCCCCCAAGCCTTCGCCTCCGCCCTTACCGACGCCGGCATCCGCCGCGCGTTTCTCGTTTGGGATGCCGCGTCCGGTACCGTTCGCGCCTCGCATCCGCAGCTCGACCCGCTCGCTCGGATGTTCGCCGAGGATCGGCGCGACTTCGACGCCCATGAGGGCGTTTTCCTTGAGGTCGCCCCGGACACCGGTGTGCTTCAGGCCGCGTTCGTCCATCGCACGTGCCGCGGTCAAGGATCCGGCGGGCTGCGCTTTTGGCGCTACGACACGATGGAGGATTTTCTTCGGGACGGGCTGCGCCTTGCGCGCGGCATGACGCTCAAGAACGCCCTCGCGGGTATCTGGTGGGGGGGCGGCAAAGGGGTGATCGCCCGGGGCACCGGCCGGGCGGAAGAGCCGGAAGCCCGGCAGCGCATTTTCGAGGAGTACGGCGCCTTCGTCTCCAGCCTCTGCGGCTGTTACGTCACGGCGGAGGACGTGGGCACGGTCCCCGCGGACATCGCGACGGTCTTTTCGGCGAGCCGCTTCGTCACCTGCATTCCCCCCGCCTTGGGCGGCAGCGGCAACCCGTCGGCCCCCACCGCCCGCGGCGTGGTCCGCGGCATGGAGGCGGCCCTCGCGCATTTAGGGATGGGCACGCTCGAAGGCAAGAGTGTCGCGGTCCAGGGCCTGGGCCACGTGGGCGACGCGTTGATCGGCTTTCTGGCCGAGCGCGGCGTTCGCCGCATCATCGGCTCGGACGTCTCGGCCGAACGGGTGACCGCGTTGGTCGAGAAAACCGCGCGCTTTCCCACGATCGATCTGGACCTCCGGGTGGTCGAACGCGGCGACGACTCGATCCTCGCGGCGGACGCCGACGTGCTCGCCCCCTGCGCCACGGGGGGAATCCTCGGCCCCAAGAGCATCCCCGGCATTCGAGCGAAAATCGTCTGCGGCGCCGCGAACAATCAGCTGGAAGACCCGGAGCGCGACGACTTGGTGCTCGCCGAGCGCGGCATCCTCTATCTGCCCGACTTTCTGGTGAACCGGATGGGGATCGTCAACTGCGCGGACGAGGCGTTCGGTTCGCTCCCCGATGATCCCCGCATCGAAGCGCACCTGGGCGACGAGTGGGACAACAGCATCTACAACCTCTCGCTCGAAGTCCTACGAACCGCCCAAGACACCGGCCAGACCCCGGCCCGCGTGGCCCGCGACCTCGCCGAAAAGCGCTCGTTCGAACTCCACCCCCTCTGGGGCCACCGCGGCGCGCAGATCGTTGCGAGCCTGGTGGCGGGAGGATGGGCCGGCACGGCCGTGAGCTGAGGGGGGGCTGGGCCGCTTACCGCCTGCGGAATACGAACAGGTGCTGTGTCGATAGGCTCTCGATCCGCTCGGCCAACTCAAAACCGGCAAAGAGCCACTCAGCGAGCACCTGCTCGACCGACATGCGGTGTTCGAGGTTGATGTTGAGGGCCGTATCCCCCTCCAGGCGGTACTCGACCAGGGCGACCCGCCCTCCCGGGGCGAGCGCCTTGGCAAGATGGGCGAGCATCTGCTTCGGCTTCTGAAACTCGTGGTACACGTCGACCAGAAGAATCAGATCGATCCCGCCCGCCGGAAGCTTCGGATCGGTCTCCGTTCCCAGGATCGTCCGAATGTTTGAGATCCCATCCTCCGCGGCCCGCATCCGCACCCGTTCCAGCATCTCTGGCTGAATGTCCTCGGCATAGACTACCCCCCGGGGCGCCACCCGCCCCGCCATCCGCCGAGCGAAATACCCGGTCCCACATCCCACATCCGCCACCCGGTCGCCGTCCTTCAACCCCAAAATCTCCAAAAGCTCATCCGGCCGCTCCTCCGCTTCCCGGCTCTCCCGCTCCAGCCACTCCGCCCCGGTAAACACCTGCGCCGGCTGGCGATGCGGCGCCGGTCGCTCGGCACAGCCACCGCAGGCGACGAGGAGCGAAGCGACGAGGGGAACGAAGAGGGCGAAGGAGAGAGAAGCGGAACGGTGCAGACGGCGCGCGTTCATGGAGGAGAGTGTACTCTCGGGGCGGCGGTGGGGCGCGAAAGGTCGGCAGCAAAGAAACTAGCGGTCTTTGCCCCCGGGCATGAAGCTACGAAGAGAGTCTCGACGCCGCCCGGGGCCGGCGACTCCCAGCCCGGTGTAATAGTCTTGGCCCCATGCGAAACTTTGCCTGCCTTCTGCTCGCCGCCAGTCTCAGCGCCGTCTCCGCCCATGCCCAAGAAAAGCCCGTCGCCGAACGCGTAGCGCAACAGAACGCGCTGTTCGAAGAGTTCTATCAGTCCGGCCTCAAGAGATCGCCGGAGCGGGCGACCTCGGTGGGCGACTATCGCTACAACGACCAGCTGAGCGATGTGTCGCTCGCGCAGATCGAGCGGCAGAACGCGGAGAACAACGCTTTCCTCGCGCGGTTGCGCGCCATCCCGACGACCGGCATGTCCGAGACCGATCAGGTGTCGCATGAGCTTCTGGAGCGGCAAATCGTCCGCGGCAACGTCGGGTACGAGCTTAAGAACTACGAGATGTCGCTCAACCAGCAGGGTGGCATTCATACCTGGCTGGCCGACCTGCCGTTGAGCGTACCGTTGGATTCTGTCAAGCACTACGAGGATTACATCGCGCGCCTGCACCTGATCCCGCGCGCGTTGCGGCAGACGATCGAGGTGCTGCGCGCCGGCATGAAGGACGGGCTGATGCCACCGAAGCTCGTGGTCGACCAATTGCCCGGCCAGTGCGAAGGAATCATTTCGGCGAACCCGTTTCTGCTGCCGCTCCAGAAGTTTCCGGCGAGCTTCTCGGCCGAGGAGAAGCAGCGCCTCTCGGCCGCGATCACCAAGGCGGCCGAGAAGGAAGTCCTTCCGGCCTACAAGGAGCTTACGGCGTTCCTGCGCAATGAGTACGCGCCGAAGGGGCGGACCGCGATCTCGGTTGAGAGCCTGCCGGACGGACCCAGGCGCTATGCCGAAGCGGTGAAGTCGATGACCACCCTCGACATCACTCCGGACGCCGTCCATCAGGTGGGCCTTTCGGAAGTCGCACGGATCACGGCCGAAATGACCCGGCTGGCCAAGGCGCAAGGCTTCAAGGATCTCGCCGCCTTCCGCACCGCAATTAACAATGATCCCCAGTGGAAGCCGAAGAGCGAGGAGCAGATCGTCGCCGACTTCAAAAAGTACATCGACGCGATGCAACCGCTGCTGCCGGAACTGTTCGGGTTGCTACCGAAATCGCCGGTGACGGTCGAGGCCATTCCCGATTTCGACAAGGCCGCGGCGACGCACTACGTCCGCGGCACTCCGGACGGCAAACGAGCCGGGCGGGTGGTGGTCGCCGTCGCCGACCCGACCCGTCGTACGCTGGTGACCGATGAAGCCGTCGCCTACCACGAGGGCGTGCCGGGCCACCACATGCAGCTCAGCATCGCTCAGCTTCTGGAGGGCCTGCCGAAATTCCGAGTGCTCGGCGGTGGCGGTCTATCCGCCTATACCGAAGGATGGGCGCTGTACGCGGAAGAACTTCCCAAGTCGGTGGGCCTCTACAAGGATCCGGTGTCCGACTACGGCCGCCTGAGTTCGGAGCTGTTCCGCGCCATCCGGCTGGTGGTCGACACCGGCATCCACCATAAAGGCTGGACGCGCGACCAGGTGATCGCCTACATGGCGGAGAATGACGTCAACCCGGTCCTGGCGCAGACCGAGACCGATCGCTACATCGCCTGGCCGGGCCAAGCGCTCGCCTACAAGATGGGGCAACTGAAGATTCGCGAGCTACGCGATCGAGCCAAAACCAAGCTGGGTCCGCGTTTTGACATCAAAGCGTTCCACGACGAAATTCTGAACGGCGGAGCGCTGCCGCTCGATCTGCTGGAGGAGCGGGTGGACGGCTGGATCGAGAGTCAGGTGCCGCCGAAGGAGGCGGCCGCCTCTTAAGATCACCGGACCCTTCGACTCGGACCTCGCTGGTAATCGGCGGCGGAAATCACTGCCTTTTTGCCGCTGCCTCAACGTCCGAGAGGATCTTGTCCAGATCCGCTCGGGTCAGGTAACGCCCGTTGACGACTACGGCGGAGATCTTCCTTACGTTCCCAATGTCGAGCAGCGGATCGGCATCCAGCAGGACCAAGTCGGCGATCTTGCCCTGTTCCACCCTGCCGAAGTCGTTCGTCCGGTTCAAATATTTCGCCGGGTTGAGGGTTGCTGTCTGCAACGCTTGCAAGGGCGTCAATCCGCCCTCCACCATCATCGCCAACTCGTCCTGTAGATCGAACCCGGGGAACGTATAGGGCATGTCGCTGTCCGTCCCCGAAAGGAGTCCGACTCCCCCGCTCTGGAGCCGCTTGACGAAGGATAGGCGCGCAAGGAATTTTACGCGGCTCTTTCCCGCGACTTCCGCGGTGATCTTTTCGAAATCGGGTTGATATTTCCGCAACCACTCTTCCTTGAGGCTCGCGGGGATGTATCGGAGGCGCGGGCTGTCCTGCGCGCGGTGCGGGCCGAAGTAGTAGTCGTCGGAGATCGAACGCCAATAATTGTACGTCGGCACGATCCAAGTACCCTTCTCGGCGAGGGTACGAAAGAACTCGGTGCAGTCGCCGGAGGCATAGGTGAGCGGGGAAACCTGCTCTTCGAACAACGCACCGAACGCTTCGGAAGTCACGGCCTCCGTTTTCGCCAACTGATCGCGGGCGGCGACCATCTCCGCCTCATGCCCGGAACAACCCTCCAGTGCGCCATAGAGATGTTCCTCGCTTTTTTGTCCAGCGACTGCCGCTTCGATCGCACCGACCAACGCGGGCACGTGGCCCGCGAAAGGGATATCGAGCTTTTTGGCTTCGTCGGCGAGGGCAAAGTAACTGGGCCGGGAGAGAGTGACGTACACCTTGATGAAATCGATCCCGCGCCGCTTGGCGTAACGCACGGCTTCGCGCGCTTGCTCGGGGGTAGAAACCGCCATCGAACCCGGATGAAGGGGAGGGTTTCCGTCGACGAAAGCGGACCCCACGATCATGCGCGGTCCGAGCAGAGTTCCGTCGGCTAGATCCTTCTTCCATTGCAGGTGCACGTCGAACGTGGCCTTGCCGTCGCAATCGCCGCCGCCCACGCAATCGCCCGCCATGTCGCGAATCCCGGTGACCCCGTTGGCGATGTCGAGCGGAAAGACGATCTGGCGGGTCATAGCGTCCGGTCGGGTATGCGCATGCATGTCCCACAAGCCGGGAATCAGAAACTTGCCTTTCGCGTCGACGATCTGGGCACCGCGCGGAATGCGTACCTTTCCGGTTTTTCCGATCTCCGAAATCCGATGATCCGAGACGACCACGGTCCTGTCAGCAGCCGCGGGGCCGCCCGTCACGTCCACCACCGTGACGTGTTGGAAAACAAGCGGTCGCGAAGGCGAGCCCGCGCCAGATTGGGCCAGCAGCGCGGAGGAAGAAAGTACAACCCAGATCCAAGCGGTAGGTCCTCTCATAGCTCTCCCTGCGTTTGGCAGCCTACTTGCCACCGCGCGCGCTTGGCATCGACGACTTCGACTGCTGCTCGCCCTTGCCTAGGCCCAGGATATCTCTTTGCCCGAAGAGGAATCCGCCGATCCCTGGTCTCGGCCGGACCTTCCAATCACCTGGTCTGGCCCGATCCGGATGACCCAGACCCGGGTCAAAAGGGCGGCGATCGAGGTCTGGGCGTTTTGAACCGAGATCCAGGTCTTCGTGATCCCGGTCTGGATGCTCCCTAGATAGAGGTCTGAGCGGTTACGATTCTGGTCGAGGGGCGGCGCGCCGAACGCATCAGGGGGCCGGAATCGCTGGTAAAGTCTTGGGTGCGCTGGGTGAGTCGCAGGCGGCTGCGGCGGCGCCCACCGCGGGGATCAGGCGGCAATGCTCGCAGGTCTCCTCTACGAGATCCAGCGCTCTTCGATGTCGAGACGATCGACGCCGAGGCATTTAACGGCGGCTCGCATGGAAATCCTCGACTCTGAATGGCGGAAGCGCATGGGAATCGAACCCACCCCCGACGCCGGAACCGGCACCGGACAACGGTTTTGAAGACCGCAGAAGGCACCAGCCCCCGAGCGCTTCCAAGCGAGATCTTATCCGAACGCCGAGGATCAGCCTCCTCTAGGATCACCGGTTTTACACCAAATTCACTCTTCCCCCCGGAGGGAATGACGATTTTGGCCCAAAATCACCGTTCCTTCCTGAGGGACCACCGATTTTGAGCCAAAATTGCTACTCCTTCGCGAGGGATCACCGTTTTTCCGCCAGATTCACCGTTCCTTCCCGAAGGATCAGTGATTTTGGGCCAAAATCGCTCTTCCTTCCTGAGGGATCAGTGATTTTGGCGCAGGAACGTTCTTCCTTCCCGAGGGATCGATGATTTTGGCGCAGGATCGCTCTTCCTTCCTGAGGGATCGGTGATTTTGGCGCAGGAGCCGCCTCACCTTCGCGCGTCGATCGCTTCTCCCAGCCGGTCAATGTCCGCCATCTCGTTATAGACCTGGGCGGCGAGGCGGACCCAGAGGCGGCCGCCCTGGGTGAACGGGTTGACTTCGATGTGGTCTTCGAAGAGCAAGGCGTCTTTGATCGCGGTTGCATCGGATCGGATAGAGCCCAGCGACTGCGGCAGCGGGACGGTGATCATCGTTCCAATCATCGACTCCGGCGTGGTGAGGTCCGCTGCCGTCCCCCAGCGCTCGGCGAGGCGGTGGCCGCCTTGCCAGGCGAGATCGTGGTTGTAGGTCTGGACCGTTTCGACCCCGAGATCGTGGAGGAACGCGATCCCCTCCGGCGCCGAGAGGTAGGCGGTCGGCATCCACCAAGACCGCGACGCTGCGGGCGGCGAGGTCGCGCACCGGCAGGATCAAAGTGGTATCGGCCGTGATCGCATCGACCACAGCGACTCGGGCGCGGGGGCCGACATGGCGTAAGTAGCCGTCGACGAACGCTTCGGCGTTTTCCGAGCGCGGATAGCCGCTTTGCACCGAAGCGACTCTCCGACTGGTTTGCTCTTAACCAGGCGAGGATTCCGTCTCGAGAAGGTCGCGTTCATCCTGCGCCAGGGCGGTCTCGAGCAGCGGATGCTGGAATATTCGCTCTGCCGTAGTCGCGTAGAAATTCTCAAAGAGACCGGGAACTGCGCACTGCTCGTGCAGCGCTCCCTCGCGAAGCTCGTCGCGAACCACGACGGTTGGCAGCAAAGCAAGCGCTTGGGTGTCGCGCGCGAGCAACCGCATCGTCGCCATGTCGTCTACCTCGGCGAGAATCCTCACGCGAACTCCGAGCTGTTCGCACATGCCGTCAAATTCCGAGCGAATGTCGCTCTCCCGCCCAGGGAGGATCATCGGCGCATCCTCAAGATCCTTGGGGAAACGAAAGCTCTTTCGGCGCTTCGCTCCGACGATGCTGACTTGCTGGCGCGCGATCCGAAGACAGCGGAGCCTTCCCCCTTCGGCGCGAGAGGGCGCTCGATTCGAGAGCACGAGGTCGAGCGAGTGGTTTTCCAGCCGTTGCAGGAGATCCGTGAGCAGCCCCGCTTCGAGGTAGAGGCGCACGTTAGGCTGCAACAGGAGCGGCTTGACGAATGATTCCTGGAAGTTCCGCGACAGCGTCGCCACAGCTCCGATTCTCATCAGCTGCTCAAGGCTTCTCCCTCGCTCCAACGTAGCAACCATCTGCGTGCCCGCCATGAAGATCTCCTCGGCGTAGGCGAGCGCGATCTGACCAGCCTCCGTAAGCAGGAGTCGCCGCCCCCCTCGGTCGAAGAGCGGCTGTCCCAGCTGCTCCTCCAGTTGCTGGATCTGCGACGAAAGAGCGGATTGGGCGACCCGTAGGCGTGACGCGGTGCGGGTCAGATTTCCGTCCTTCGCTACCGCCCAGAAGTAGCGAAGATGATGGAAATTGATCTGTTCGATGTTCACGATCGCCATCTCCAAAGCAGAATGATAGCTTCACTTTTATGTGTTTTTCAAGAACGTAAGCCTCTCGTAGGCTTTAATCCATGGAGACCTTTGCTTCGTGGCCGTACGTCCCCCTGGTCGCTCTCGCTGTTCCTTCAACCCTTTCCCTTACGGCCGTTGCGTCGCCCCGCCGAGCCGGCCTTGCAAGTGGCGCGGCGCTGGGGCTGGCGCTCCTCTTCACCCTCGGAGCTGCACTAGGGGGCGCATCGACGGGTGCCGCCTCGAACCTCGGAGTACGCGTAGACACTGCGACGTGCATCATGCTTCTCTTGGTTACCGCGCTTGGCGTGGTCATCGTCCGCTTCTCACGAAACTATCTTCACGGCGACGTCGGCCTTGTCCGATACCTCCGCTGGCTCTTGCTGACCCTGAGCGCGGTCACCGCACTCGTAGTCGCCAACAACTTGCTAGTCATGTCTCTCGCTTGGACCGCGACGAGCCTCGCGCTCCACCAGCTGCTGACGTTCTACGGGGACCGCCCCGCGGCGCTCGTGGCGGCGCACAAGAAGTTTCTCGTCAGTCGGCTCGCCGACGGTTGCCTCGTGGTCTCTCTCGCGCTGGTCCACGCAAACGTCGGAAGCTTCGACCTCGAACGCATCGCCGCATGGGCAAACGCCCGGCCCGACCTCCCATTCTCGATGGAGATCGCCGCGGTATTTCTCGTCATCGCAGTGGCCTTGAGATCGGCGCAGCTTCCGTTTCACGGGTGGATCACGCAGGTCATGGAGGCACCGACCCCGGTATCCGCGCTGCTGCACGCCGGGGTGGTGAATATCGGCGGCTTCCTCTTGATCCGGCTCGCACCGTGGATCGCGCACGCAGTGCCGGCGCAGCTGCTCCTCGTCGTGCTCGGGCTTCTCTCGGCCACCGTGGCGGCACTCGTCATGACGACTCGGGTCAGCGTGAAAGTCGCCCTGGCCTGGTCCACATGCGCGCAGATGGGGTTCATGCTAGTTCAGTGTGGACTTGGCCTCTGGCCGCTCGCGTTGCTCCACCTGGTCGCGCACTCTCTCTACAAGGCGCACGCATTCCTGAACGCCGGATCGGCCGTCGACGACTGGAGAGTCAAGGCGTTGACGACGAAGCTCCCGACCCTCTCCGCACTTCGACTCGGCACGGCGGTGTTGGCGGCGGTCGGTTGCGTGCTCATAGGTATGACGGTGGTGCCGCCGCAGATCGGCTTGACGCCGTTGGACCAGCCATACAACCTTGTCCTCGGGCTCCTTCTCGGGCTCTCTTTGGTGCCGCTGCTGGCCACCGGGGCGACAACCGACGCCCGGGGAGTTGCCACCGCGGGGACGCGCGTGGTGGCGGTGGCGATCCTCTACTTCGGCTGGCACGCACTCGCGGAGTACGCGGTACCCGCTCGCGTCGAGGCATCGAGCCCATTCGGCTGGTGCCTGGCGGGGCTTGGCTTCGTCGGGCTCTTCGCCGCGAAATCGGCAGTTCATCTTCGGCCCAATGGGCGCTTCGCACGGAGCCTTCATCCTTGGCTGTTCTCCGGACTCTACCTCGACGAACTCTTCACAAGACTTACCTTTCGCGTGTGGCCGCCACGCCTTCCGCACACTTGGAAGCCCGTCCTTCGAGCGACCCAAGCGCCCGCAACTCTCGAGGTCCAAGCATGAATACCACCCTCGTCTCAGACACCCATCACGATCTAGGTACTTCCACCGCGAGGCCCTCTACAGCCGACGCTTTGCCAGAAACCATCCGCCGTGCGTGTGCGCGGATCGGGCCGAGTTGGCCGTTGGATCGTTTCATCGCGGTCAACCCATTGTGGGAGCTGGTCGAAATCCCGCTTCCCGAGGTCGCCGCGAAGCTCAGGTCGTTGTCGGGCGCGCAATTGCTGATGCCCAGGGCCTGGTACCGGAACGCCTATCGCGGCGGCTCGCTACGCGATGCGCATCTCCAGGCTGCGCTGGAGGCGAGCGGCTCGACCGAGTCCCTGGGCTACCTTCGCTCGCTCCTCAACGAGGACGAGCCGGCCGTGTCCACGCGCTGTCGAGTTGTGGATCTCGTCGACGCAGCGCGAGACCTTAGCCACGAGCCTTCCTGGCGCAGCTTCGTCACGCAGAATATCAGTCAGTTCTGCGCTGCCTACTTTGACGACAGCCAGTCAACGTTCGGTCCCGCTCGGGACGGCGGGCTCTACGAAAGCTGGCGGCGACAGGCGCTCTCCGACCGAAGTCCAGCCCTGCTCATGGGAGCGAGTTCCTACCGGGTGTGCGCCCGCGATCTGCCGGCGACCGCCCGCGAAATGGTTGCCACCGGCCTCTCGACCCTCGCGATCGACGTGCGAGAACAAGAGAATTACCTCTGGAGTCTGCTGCTCGACCTGAATGGCTGGGCATCGTGGTGCGCGTACCGACGTTGGACCGCGCGGCTTGAAGGTGGCGACGACGACGTGATTACCGAGCTCTTGGCGATGCGTCTCGCCTGGGAATGGATGCTGTACCGCCTCGAAGGAGATGCAGTCACCCAGAGTTGGGTCGCGGCCATGGCGAACTGGCGAAAGATCGACGCAGCCGCAGCCGCAGCGCGACCGAGTGATTGGCTGCTTCAAACGGCGATGGAGGTCGCGTGGAGAGAGCCCGTTCTTCGCACGCTTCCGGCCGGATGCCGTGTTCCACGCCCAACGGACGCCGCGGTACAGGCAGTGTTTTGCATTGATGTGCGCTCGGAGGTCTTCCGCCGCGCGCTCGAGGCCACCGCACCGAGGGTTCAGACCCTAGGTTTCGCCGGATTCTTCGGCCTGCCGATTGAGTACCAACCGTTCGGCGCTCCTGCTGCACGACCGCAGCTCCCTGGGCTTCTCGCGCCGCAACTTCGAGCCGGCGACACCGGTCTCGGCTTCGAAGATGCAGCGCGGCGTTCGAGGCACCTCGAGTTCACTTCCGCTTGGAGGTCGTTCAAGGCGGACGCAGTGTCGACCTTTACGTTTGTGGAGGCGCTCGGAGTCACGTACGTGACGGACCTGGTCAAAGCGAGCCTCGGCCTGGTCAGCCGCCGCAGCGGCGAGCGCGAGGGACTCTCTAAAGATTCGGACGCAAAGCGGAAGCCTCGCCTCCTCTGCTCGGTCAAGGGCGACCCGCTCGACGTCGATGCACGCTGTGACCTCGCCCTTGGGATGCTTCGGGGCATGAGCTTGACCCGCAACTTCGCTCGCCTCGTGCTGCTCGTGGGCCACGGGAGCGTGACCCGCAACAACCCGCACGCCGCAGGGCTCGATTGCGGAGCGTGCTGCGGACAGACCGGAGAAGTGAACGCGCGCGCCGCGGCGGCGTTGCTGAACGATCCTCTGGTCAGAACCGGCCTCGCGCGAAGGGGGGTCGCCGTCCCAGAGAGCACCAAGTTCGTCGCCGCACTCCACAACACGACGACCGACGAGGTCGAGATCTTCGAGCTCGATGAGATCCCGGAGTCGCATCGTGCTGACCTTGAAACGCTCCGGTCATGGCTTGCCGAGGCCGGCGTCCGAACGCGGTCCGAGCGGGCCGGCCTACTCGGACTCGAAGGGCTGGATCCAATCGGGCTCGGCCATGCCGTTAAGGATCGGACCACGGATTGGTCTCAAATTCGGGCCGAGTGGGGCCTCGCCAACAACGCCGCCTTCATCGTCGCGCCGCGGGAACACTGCCGACACCTCGACCTACAGGGGCGATCGTTTCTTCATGAGTATCGACACGAAGAAGACGACGGCTACAAGGTCCTGGAGCTGATCATGACGGCCCCTATGGTCGTCACGCACTGGATCAACTTTCAGTACTACGCCTCGACCGTCGACAATTTGCGCTATGGCAGCGGCAACAAAGTGCTGCACAACATCGTGGGCGGTCACCTCGGTGTCTTCGAGGGGAACGGCGGCGATCTTCGAATTGGCCTGCCGCTTCAGTCCCTTCATGATGGCACCGGATGGGTTCACCTGCCACTCCGCTTGAGCGTTTTCATCGAGGCGCCGCAAGCAGCGATCGACGCCGTCTTGGGTAAGCATGCAAAGGTGCGGGATCTCGTCGTCAACGATTGGCTGTCGCTGTTCCAGCTGGATGAGAAGGAAGGCGCCGTCTACGCGCTTCGGGGCATGCGGTGGCAACAGCACTTCTCCGTGGCGTCTGAAAATGAGGCATCGAGGTAACAACCCTTAAAGGGGTGACACATGCAACCCTTGAGATTCGAAATACGGGAGCCGGGAGCACTGCTTTTCGTTCGCAGCGTAGAGGACATTCCTTCGGCACTTCGAGCGGTGAACGACCTGCTGTCTCGACGTCGATCGAGGGGCGCGATCGATAGTCCAGTTCTGGGCATTCTCGTTAGCGTGGACCTCGACATCTCACTTCATGAGCACGCTTGCGAAAAGGACGTCACCGTGGTTGAGTCGGTTGGTCTTTCGGGGATCTGGAGCCTGCTCTGGTTCGATTCGCGTTTCGTGCGAGAGTGCCAGGAGGGGGGCAGCTAGCGGCAACATACGCGAGGAAGGTTCCTTCCTGAGGGATCACCGTTTTTGCGCCAGATTCACCGTTCCTTCCTGAGGATCGGTGATTTTGGCGCAGGATCGGCGACCTTGGGTCGGGAGCCCGACTTACCTTCGGCGGTCGATCGCCGCCCCCAGCCGATCGAAGTCCGCCATCTCGTTATAGACCTGGGCGGCGAGGCGAACCCAGAGGCGGCCGCCATGGGCAAACGGGTTGACCTCGATGTGGTCTTCATAGAGCAAGGCGTCTTTGACCGCGACCGCGTCGTCCCGGATGGAGCCCAGCGACTGCGGCAGCGGGACGGTGATCATCGTTCCGATCATCGATTCCGGCGTGGTGAGGTCCGCGGCCGTGCCCCAGCGCTCGGCGAGGCGTTGGCCCCCTTGCCAGGCGAGATCGTGGTTGTAGGTCTGGACCGCTTCGACCCCGAGATCGCGGAGGAACGCGATCCCCTCCGGCGCCGAAAGGTAGGCGGTCGGATCGTAGGTTGGAACCCACTCGAACTCTTTCTGGAAGCCTTGCTCGAAACCCCAAGAGGTGACCGGCGGGCGCAACCCTTCCTGCCGCTCCGGGGTGGCCCAGAGAACGGCGCAGCCGCGCGGCGCGAAAGCCCATTTGTGCAGGTTGGCGACATACCAGTCGACCCCCAGCGAAGGGATGTCCACCGGAATCGCCCCCGGAGCGTGGGCGGCGTCCACCACGACCGCGACGCCGCGGCCATGGAGCGCGGCGGCGAGGTCGCGCACCGGCAGGATCAACGCGGTATCGGCCGTGATCTCATCGACCAGCGCGAGGCGGGTGCGGGGTCCGACCTGGCGGAGGTAGGCGTCGACGAACGCTTCGGCGTTGTCCGGCGGGAACGGCAGGTCGACCGCCCGGACCACCGCGCCGCGCTCGCGGGCCACGAACTCCGCCGTCCGCGCGACGGCGCCGTAGGCGAGATTCGCGACCAGAAGCTCGTCTCCCGGGCGAAAATCGAACGAGCGGAGGACGGCGTTGATGCCGTAGGTCGCGTTCTGAACGAACACCATGTCCTCCGGGGCTGCTCCGAGAAACGTCGCGACCGATTCGATCGCCGCCCGCAGGCGCGATTTCGGCAGGTCGTGCCGCCCGCTCGAGGCGGATAGCTCGCGCAGAACGAAACGCGCCGGCTGGCGCTCCATCTCGTCCCGCAGCTTCTGTTGGAAGTCGAGCACCCGCCGCGGGGTGACCCCGACCGTGCCGTGGTTCAGATAAGTGATCTCAGGGTCGAGAAGCCAATGGGAAAGATAAGACCGGCCGAAGGAGGGGGTGCTCATCCGGCGGACGATAGCGCAGGGCGAGGCAGCGTGAACGGGGGAGAGAGCAGCCGGCGAGGGCCGCCGCGGTTCGGCCCTCACCCCCGGCCCCTCTCCCCAAGGGAGAGGGGAGAAAAACTCGGCGAGATCAACCGCGCGCAGGCGGTGCTTCTGGAGCCTCGGGGGCTTCCGGTACCTCGCTAACCTCCGGCGCTTCTGGAGCCGGAGCCGGAAGGGCGCGGGGCGCGGGAGCCGGCCCCGGTACAGGGGCTACGGCCGGGACGGGTGCAACCCGAGGAGCCCGCGGAGCAGGCGCCACATCCGGCGTGGGCGCGACGCTCGGAGCCGGAAGGGCTCGCGGCGCGGGGGCGGCGGGCGCCATGGGCGCCAAAGGAGCCAGCGCCGCACGGGGCGGAAGTCCGGGCGCGGCAGGTGCCACCGGAGCGGGCGCCACGACCGGACGCGCGGCGCGCGGCGCGCGGGGAGCACGCGGGGCGCGGCCCCCTCGGTGGGCCTGGTCGCGAAGGCCCTGCTCTTCGCCGCCCAGACTCCGCTCGACGTCCTCCTGGAGCCGCTCCTGCATGTCCTCCAGTTTTTCCTCCATCTCGCGCTGCATCTTTTCGATCTCGGCTCGGTGCTTCTCGACCATCCGGCGTACCTCGCGCTCGTACTCGCGAGAGTGTTCGCGGAGGGTTTGCAGCTCCTCTTCGCTCGGCCGGTGCGCGTCCGCATAGCGACGGGCGTCCTCCGCCATGCGCTGGGCTACCTCCGCGGAAGGGGCCAGCTCGCGGGCACGACGTTGCAACTCGGCAAGCTGTTCCTTGCTCGGCCGCATCTTCTCGGCCGAGCGGCGCACTTCGGCGGCGAGACGTTCGCGCTCCTCGGGCGAAAGATTGAGATCGGCCAGCCGTGCGGCGGCGGAAGTCAGGCGCTTGAGTTCGGCCGGGTCGGGCATCGTGCGGGCGACCAGGGCGTCGATCTCCCCTTCGAGCCGGGCCCGATCTTGGGGCGACATCTCGAAGCCTTTGGCAACCTCGGCCATCTGGCGCCCGAACTCCTCCTCGTCCCAGCCTTTCCCGACCTGGGCGAGTTCGGCGGCCATGCGCTCGGCGTGTTCTTCCAGCTCGCGCTCCTCGGCTTCGGTAAAGACCGAAGAACCTTCGCCCCGGCGCGGAGTCTCGTGAACATAGGTTTCCGACGGTTGCGGGCTACGGTACTCCTCGCCGTTGCGCGGCGCGCGCGCCTTCGGTGCCTTGGCGCTTGGCGCCGCCTTGGCTGAGGGGGTCTTGGGGGATTCCTTGCCGCCCGCGGAGACCGCCGGGGCGACCGCGGCGAAAGTGATGAGGACGATTCCACAGGCGGGCAACGCCCAGGCCGGCAGGCGCCGCGCGGGGCGGATCTCGCCGAGCAGCCGGCGAATGCGGTGACCCAAGGGAGACGAGGCCTCCGCCATGCTCGGTACCGGCAGACGCCGTTCGTGGACCGACCAGCAGGCCACCTCGGCGAGGCAACGGGCAAGCGAGAGAGGCCGGCCGGTGCGGCCGATCGCCCAGTCGTCGGCGAGAACTTCGGACAGATCACGCAGCCGGCGGCGGGCGAGCCAGACCAACGGCTGGAAGAAGAAGAAGCTGGCGGCGATTTGCGTGAGCGTCAAGGCCGCGGGATCGCGTTGCGCGAGGTGAGCCAGCTCGTGGGCGAGGAGGCTCTCACCTTCGCGCTCATCCAGGTGCGAGAGGGCGCGCGGCGGTACGCAGATCTCCGGCCGGCTTAAGCCCAGGGCGATCGGCACGGACAGCCGATGCGCGCAGGTAAGGCGCACGGGAGAAGCGAGCCCCGCCTCGGCGCGCAGACGGCGGAGGGTACGGTAGAGAGTGCCGTCGATCACTTCGAGCCGCGGCCGCAGGCGCCGGGAGAGGGCGGCATGCGCGAGGCCCAAACGGCCGAGCAGAGCGGCGACGACGAAGCCCCAGGCGAGCGCGATCCCGCCCCAGAGCGTGAGGCGCAACGACGCGTTCGGACCGGCCGTGACCACCGAGGGGGAGCGATCGGAAGTGACGACGACGGGCGACGCCTCTTCGAAACCTGCCGCGGCGCGGGAGCGGATCGTCGTCAAGCGCGGGGTCTCTAGAGCGGCGGCGGCTGAGACTTCGGCACCGACTTCCGCGCCGTTCGACTCGGTCGCTAACGAGAGCGCGCCGCCGATCGGCTGCCAGCCGGTTGCGATCTGGAGCGTCGCGGTGAGGATCGAGCCGAACAACGCGGCGCGCCAAATCGCCTGCTCGGCCAGCGGGTGGCGGCCGGAGAGCCGGCGCGACAGCACCCAGGCGAGGCCGAGCAAGATCGTGCTGTGGAGCAGGAAGGTCGCGAGCCAGGAGAGGATTCCCGTGGCGGCAGGGGCGCCCAGGACCGAGGCGGAGAACGCGTTCATCGGGATTCCTCCTCGTCCGCTCGGGCGGCGATCAGATCCTGAAGCTCGGACAGCTCACCGGCCGAGATCGGATGTTCGGACAGCAGATGGTTGACCAGCGCGCCGACGTCCCCCCGGAACAGTTGCGAGGTGAGACCCGCGACCATCGAGCGGCGGACTTCGCCTTCGCTCACCTTCGGGGTGTAGATGAACCGGCGCCCTTCGCTCCGGTGATCGACGATGCCCTTCTTTTCCAGTTTGGTCAACATCGTGGCGATCGTCGTCGGGGCGAGTCCGCGCTCGGCTTCGAGCGCTTCGTGGACATCGGTGACGGTCGCTGCGCCGTGTGCCCACAACACGCGCAGGATCGCGAGCTGTAGGTCTCCAAGTTTTTGGGGTGATTCCATAACTGAGTCCTCCTTGTCGGCACCAACTACCGGGATAGTACTACCTGGGTAGTAGATGTCAACCCCCGCCTGTTCCCTTCGACTACGCTCAGGGAACGAGCCCGGTGGCTGAGCGAAGCCGAAGCCCGCTCAGGAAACGACCCCGGTGGCTGAGCGAAGCCGACTCGGGCCGAGCGAAGTCGAAGCCAGCCCAGGAAGATTACGCCAATTCAAGAAACAGGTTCTCCAGCCGCCCGGCGATTGCCTCCCAGCCGTAGGCCTCGCTGCGCTCCCGGGCGCCTTGGGCGAGCCGCTCCCGCTCGGGCTCGTCCTCCAGAAGCCGGACGAGCGCCGCGGCGAGCGCTTGGGGTTCGGGTGCCGTGCAGATCCCTTCGAGACCGGGGCGCACCAGCTCGGGCAGTGCGCTTTCCGGTGATTCGCAATAGACGACCGGCAGCCCGGCGGCCATCGCTTCGAGGGGAAAGAGGCCGAAGCCCTCGCGGGAGGAGGGCTGAACCGCCACTTTCGCCCGGCCCAGCGCGCGCCAGACGTCCGCGTTGGTCGGCAGGTGGCCGAGGAAGCGGACGCGTTCGGCGATTCCGAGCGTCCCCACCTGCTCCTCCAACCGTTCGCGCTCCGGTCCGCCGCCGAGGATCGCGAGCAGCGGCTCCGAAGGGTCGGCGGTCGAAGGCAGAAGCGCCACCGCTTCGAGCAGCAGGTCGACCCGCTTTTCGCGCAGTAGGCGACCGGCGTAGATCAGTGGCGGGGCCGGGTCTTCGGCCGGCCTGGCGGAATTCGCTGCCTCGCGAATCGCCTCGATCGGAATGCCCACGGGGACCACAGGGACTTTGCCACCCCTCCGGGCCTGCACGCGATCCGCGGCGAGGCGGCTGTCGGCGATCGCCCTCGTCCCCAACGGCACGGCGAGACGCTCGATCGCGGCATAGGGAAGCCAGCGGATCGGCCCGAGGTACTCGCGCCAATAGGGTCCCCAATACTCGTACCAGGTGACCACGAGAGGTTTACCTGCCAGGCGGCAGCGGAGGGCGAGAGGGAACAGGTGAACGTAGGGAATGTTGGCGGTTTCGATCAGGTCGTAGGGCGCCAGATCCAACCGCGCCACCTTCGCCGCGAAGCGTAGCGCCTCGCTCGTGCTCCGCTTTCCCTCGGCGCCATAGAGCCGGCCGCGAGGGCCGAGCGGCAGGATCTCCACCCCCGGCGCGGGCGTGTCGTCCTCGGCGGCGAAACCGCTAAGCGTCACCCGGTGGCCCCGCGCGGCGAGCGCGCGAGCCAGCTCGTAGTTTCGGTGCTCGACCCCTCCGACCGAGCCGGGGTAGATGCAGTCGTAGAGCAGAAGGATCGAAAGGCGACGACCGGCCGAGCCGCTCATTCTCCAGCCTCCGGTGCGGCCTCCCCCGTCCTGTCGCCCACCCCCGACGGGGTTGCCAGCGCCGGGATACCGCGACGCTTGAGCAGCGCGAAGCAGACCGCGCCCACGGCGACCTGGCCCGCGAGCCCAAGGGCATGGTGGACGAGGCTGAAGCCGAGCAGGGTGGCCGAACGGGCGGCCGGCGTCGCTCCGACCACGAACGGCGCGAACAGCAGAACCTGGAGCGCCTGGGCCGTGCCGAGCCCGGAGGGGGTGATCGGCAGCGCCGCGATCAACACCACGGCGGGAAGGGCGGCGAGGCCGACGCCGAGCGGCACCTCAATGCCCCAGACCCGAAACGACCCCCAGAGCACGAGCAGCAGAATGGCCATGTGCGGCATCCGCGCCGCGGTCGCCTTGAGGTGCCCCCAGAGGCCGGCGCGCGCGAGGGTGGCGACCGGTTCCTTTTCAATGTAGGTGGCCATCCACCGGCCGAAGCGGGTGCGGGCGAACAGACCGCGCGCCAGAAGGGCGGAAAGGTAGGTTTTGACGCCGTAGAGCACGACGCCGATCGCGATCGCGGCGCGCGGATCGGTTCGTTGAGAGAAAGGATGGGCGATCGCCGCGGCCAGGGCGAGCGCGATGGCGTTGGTCGCGAGCAGGAACAGCACCAGCCCCGCGCTGCGGGCGGCACCGATTCCCGTCCGCGCGAGGTAGACGCCGAGCCCCCCTTGGCCCACCGCGTAGCTCAACACGTTGAGCAGATAGGTCGATCCGCGGACCAGGAACAGCTCGCCGTACGGGCGCTTCACCCCGCCCACCGAAAGCGTCACCTGGGTCGCCCAGGCGTCTGCCGGAAGCACGGCGATCGCCTCGAACAGGGCGTAGAGAGCGAGCCAGGCGACGGGGCCGCGGCCGACCGCAGCGAGGACCTCGGCGAGCGGAATGCGCCAGAGCAGCAGCGCGAGAACCAGCACCGCCGCGAGCCAAGGCAACAGGCGGAGCCAGCGGATCGCGGAGGATCGCGGGGAAGGGGGTGCGAGTTCGATTTCGACCTCGCGCTACCGGCGTTGGATGAGCATCAGGCTGACCAGGAACGAGGCGAAAATCGCCTGCGCGCCGATCACCATGGCGGTCATGCCGAGCGCGATGCCGCGCACCGCCATCAGCGGCCCGCCCCCCGTGGCCCACCAAGCGGCGACGATCCTGATCTCGGTGCCGAGGCCGACCAGAAACAACAGGCTGCCCACGATCAGCCCTTTTTCGAGCGAAAACCAATGCGGCAGCTTCGCCAGCCATTGGCCGGGGCGCGCGAAGCCAGCGCCCATCGAAAACGTCTTGGCGATGACGTCGAACAGCACCAGGTTGGTGCCCAGGATCAACGCCAGCGCGCCGAACAGGAGAACGTGGAAATCCCAGGTGCGGCCAAACAGCTCGCGCGGACCGCCGGCGAGCCAAGCGACCAGCGCTCCCCCGAGAAGGATCAACAAGAGCCCCGGCAGTTGGAACAGGTACGACGGCGAAAACATCAACATGAACCGGACATGGCGCCAGGCGTCGCGCACGCCGTTCAATTTGGATTCGCCGATCCGCGGGTGGTAGGTGATCGGGATCTCCTCGATCGCCAGCTCCTCCCGCAGAGCGTTCACCACCAGCTCCGAGGCGAATTCCATGCCGGTCGTGCGCAGGTGCATCCGCTCGTAGGCCTCCCGGGTGAACGAGCGCATGCCGCAGTGGGAGTCCGAGATGCGGGTGCGGAACAGGATCTTCAACATCCCCGAAAGGATCGGGTTGCCGATCCAGCGATGGGTCCAGGGCATGGCGCCGGGGAGGATCTTGCCGCCGAGACGCGTACCCATCACCAGGTCTTTGCCCGCCCGGAGCGGCGCGATGAAACGCGCGATGTCCAAAAAGTCGTAGCTGTCGTCCGAGTCGCCCATCACCAGGTAGCGCCCGCGCGCCTCGGCGAAACCGCGCAGGTAGGCCGAGCCGTACCCTCGCCGCGACTCGTGCACCACCCGCGCCCCGGCCTGCTCGGCGATCTCCGGCGAGCCGTCGGTCGAGCCGTTGTCGACCACCACGACCTCGCCCGCCACGTTCATGGCGGCGAGCGCGCGAAGCGCTTTTTCGACACAGATCCCCACCGAGCCTGCCTCGTTCAGGCAGGGCATGACGACGGAAACTTCGATCGGCTCAGCGGCTGACGGCACGGAGAAACCTCGAAAAAGTGGGCGTTCGAAAGCAGGCCGATGATACCACCCTCCCTCGCCCTCTCCCCTTGCCAGAACGCCCGATCGAGCTCTATGGCCGGCGGAACGTCCTCTCGTACCGATCGGCGATGGCGTCCCAGGTGAAACGCTCTTCGACCAGCGCCCGGGCCTTGCCGCCGATTTCGCGCAATCGAGCCTCGTCCCGAATTACGTTTCCTAGCGCTTCGGCAAGCGCCGAGGTGTCCCTGGGCGGCACCAGAATCCCGGCCCCGGCGCTTACGATGTCGCGGGCCATGCCAACCACCGGGGTGGTGAGCACCGGCCGGCCGCAGGCCATCGCTTCGAGCAGCACGAGGCCGAAGCCCTCCTGGCTGCCGTCGGTCGAGGGAAGCGCGAACAGGTGGCAGGAGCGGAAGAAATCGACCAGCTCCGCGTGCGGTACGAAACCGAGAAAATCGACTTGGGCTTCGATTCCCAATTCCGCCGCGAGCGCCCGATAGCGGGGCATCTCCTCGCCCGCGCCGCCCACGCGAAGACGGATCGGCCGCTCGGTCGAAGTGCCTGAGGATCGGAGGATCGCCAGCGCCCGGAGCAACTCGTCGAGCCCCTTGTAGCGGTGGTGGCGGTCGAGCAAGGCGAGAAAGCCGACGATCCGCTCGGGGCCGTCCGGCAACGGCACGGGCGAGAACTTTTCGGCGTCCACCCCCCAAGGGATGTGCTCGATCTTGTCGGCGAACGGCCGCAGGTGGGGCGAAAACGTGCCGTACCCGGGGTTCGAAGTGACGATCCGCGTCGTCCGCCGGAGGAGCCTGAGGAGAAAAAACCGGTTGTACGCCGCGGCGATCACCCCTTTGAGCCCGGGGCCGACGAGGTCGTTGTTGTAGGAGAGAACGAGCGGAATCTTCTTTTCTTCGGCGACTTTGCCCGCCGCGTCGGCGAACCAGGCGGTCGGCATATGAGCGTGGATGACGTCCGCCTCCTCGCGGCGAAGCGCCTCCAACAGGCCCCACGAGAGATTGGTGTTGCCGATCTTGCCGCGGTAGGGGAGCCGCACGACCCCGATGCCTTCCACCTCGGCCGGTCCGCCGGCCGGCTCGTCGGCGCACACCACGCGCACCCGGTGCCCCTTCCTAACCAGCTCTCGGCTCAGGTGGAGGACGGTGTTTTCGACCCCGCCGACGTACGGAAAAAACCGGACTGCGACCTCCAGGATGCGCAGCGGCCCATCGCCCTCACCCCCCATACACGACCCAGAGGACCGCCAAGCTCCAGAGCGCGATGTTGATCAGGAACGGCGGGTCGCGCAAGATCGCGTCGGTCGGGCTGCGCCGGTCGGCGAGCTGGTACATCAGATAGAGGTAGCGGAAGATCCCGAACAGCACCAGCGGCACGGTATAGACCAGGTGTTCCGAGTGATAGCGCTCCACCGTCTCGGGCGAAACGGCGTAGAGCGCGTAGGAAACGACCGTCGAGGCGGTGACCACGTTGATCATCTGATCGAGGAACGCCGGGCTGTACTGGTCGAGCACCTTGCGTTGCTCGGAGGCGTTCTCCTGAAGCAGGGTGATCTCGTGCCGTCGCTTGGAAAACGCCAGGAACAGCGCGACGAAGATCGTGCACAGAAGCAACCAGGACGAGACCACCACCGGCACCGCCCGGGCGCCCGCCTCCACCCGCAGGACGAAACCGAGTGCGATCGACATCACGTCGAGGATCACCATCCGTTTGAACCAACCGGTATAGAGGACGTTGAGCAAGACGTAGCTGCCGAGAATCCACGAGAACTCGGGGCCGAGCTTCCAGCCGAGCGCCGCCGCCCCGGCGAGCAGAGCGATCAGGGCGACGATCGCGGCCGGGGCGCTGAGCGCGCCGGAGGCGAGCGGCCGATCCTTCTTGAGCGGATGCTTGCGATCTTCCTCCCGATCGCGCAGGTCGTTACCGAGATAGACCGCGCTCGACGCTAGACAGAACGCCGCCAGGGCGAGCAAGCCGTGCTGGAATGCGACCGGATCGCCCAGGCGGCGGGCGAACACCAACGGCGCGAGGACGAACGCATTCTTCGCCCACTGGGACGGGCGGAGCGATTTGATCAGGGGCAAGATCATCGTAGGCCTGAGTCTCCGAGGGAACCCGCATTCTATGGCCCGAAGCGGGAATCGAACCAGCGGCGGGCGAATGCGGGCGCCGAGCTGAGCTATTCTCCCGCCGAAGCACTTCCTTCACGAAACGAGATCCGCCCTTGCGACGCTTCCTCCTTCTCTACGTCCTCCCGCCGATGCTGGTCCTCGCCGCGATCGCGCTGCCGATCGTGCGCGGCGAGCGGACCCTCTTCCTACGCGACGTCCTGAACTCCCACCTGAACATGAAGTGGGCCGAGGCGCTGGGGTTGCGGGCGGGCTATCTACCGCTGGTCGACATCTATCGGGCGGGCGGTCAGCCGCTGGCCGGCAATCCGAATGCGGCGCCTTTTTATCCCGACAACGTCCTGGCCTTAGTCGCCTCGCCGCTCTGGGCGGAGAACGCCCACTTCTGGATTCATCTGCTGCTCGCGCCGCTCGCCTTCTATTGGATGGCTCGGGCGTTCGGGCTCGCGCGCGAAGGGTCTTGGGCCGCGGCGCTCGCCTACACCTTCTCGGGGTTCTACTTTTCGCACCTGAATTTCTACAACCTGATCGCCGGAGCAACGCTCGCCCCGGCTTTCATCGCCGCCTCCCTTCGCCTCGGCAACTCGGAGCGGCGGGCGGCCCGCGCCGCGATGCCGGTCGCCCTGGCCTTGCTTTGGACTCTGCTCCTGCTCGGCGGCGACCCGTTCCTCGCGGCACTCGCTCTTGCCCTGGGCGGCACGGCCTTTCTGATGAGGAAGCCCCGGCCAAACCTGCCAGTTTGGGCGCTTTTCGTCGGGGCCGTGGCGCTGGGCTCGGTGATCGCGCTGCCGCAGATCGTCGAGTTCTTGCGCATTCTGCCGCTCTCGTTCCGCGGCCACTACGGGTATGCGGCGAAAGTGGCGACCACCGCGAGCTGGGATCCGCGCCAGACCGTCGAATGGCTCGTGCCCTTCTTTTTCGGCCGGCCGGACCGATTGGGGGCCGGCGGCTTCTGGGGGCATCGGTTCTACACCGACGTGCCTCCCTACTACTTCTCGCTCTATCCCGGCCTGCTCGTCCTCGCGCTTGCCGCCTCCTCGGGCCGGCCGCGATCGCGCGCCGCGATCTGGTCGGCCGGTGCGGTGGCGATGGGACTGTTCTTTGCGCTCGGCCGGTTCAATCCGGGCGTCGATTGGATCTTCGAGTTCAGCCATGGCTCGTTCCGCTACCCGGTCAAGTTCTGGCCCCCCGTGGCGATCGGGCTCGCGATGCTCGCCGGCCTCGGCTTCGAGCGGTTCTTCACCCCTTCGAGGGAACCCGGCGGGGGCGGGGAGTCGGTTGATGGAGCGGAGGAAGCGACGGCACCGCCGAGGCCGCGAGGCCTGCCCCTGGCGCTCGGCGTACTGTTCGTCGTGTTGTTCGCCGGTTGGATCTTCCTGTCGATGTTCCCTGAGCCGGCGCTTTCGGCCGCCAAAGCGTTGTTGTCGAATCGGCCGGCGGCCGCGGCCGAGAACGAGCGCCTCCGATGGGCCGGCCTGTGCCTGTTTTCTTGGCTGGGGATCGCCATGTTCGGCCTCGCCATCCGGCTGTCGCGCCGCCATGCCGCCCTCGGCGGCTCGCTGCTGCTCGGGATTCATGTGGCACTTCAGGTCTTCTTTCTCCAGCCGCTCTATGCCACGGACGAAGTCGGTCCGTATTTCCAAACGCCCGCGGCGCTCGCCTACGTGCCCCCCGGATCGCGGGTGGTCCACGGCTCGTTCTTGGGGCTGTTTCGCAAGGCGCAAATCGACGACGGCGACTTTCCCAAACCTCTCACCCTCTACCTGGAGCGCCGCGCGTTTGCCGAGTTCTATCCGTTCACCGGGCCGATGCACGACCGTCGTTTCGAGCTGAACGTATCGCCCGAGGGGCTGGATTCGTTCCTCACCCGCATGTCGCAAGGGGGGATCAAAGCGGCCAAAGACTTCGACCGGGCGCGCCTGCTCGCGGCATGGGGGGTGGATCGATTGCTGATCAACCAGCCGCTCGCCGAAGACGCCCAGCCGCGCGTTCGTCTGCTCGCCAAGCTGCCGAGCTACGGCCGCGAGCTGCTGGTCTACGAGATCCTGAATCCCGCTCCGGACGCTTATCTCGCGACCCGCCTGGTTGCGGCACCGCACATGAACGCTGGCTATGCCGAGCTGCTCAAGCCCGACTTCGATCCCCGAAGCGAAGTGGTGATCGAAGGAGAGAAAGGCTCCGAACGGCGCGGCGGCGGCACCGTTCGCATCCTACGTGACGAGTCGGAGCGCTTTTCCGCCGAGATCGATTCGAACGGACCGGGCTTCCTGGTCGTCCAACGCGCCGACCTGCCGATCTACCAGGCGACGATCGACGGCCGCCCCGCGGAACGAAGAATCGCGAACCTCCACCGGATCGGCCTTCCCGTCCCCGCGGGACGGCACCGGATCGAGATCGCAACCGACCGCCGACCGCTCCACCGCTCGACCGCCGCGGCGCTAGGCGCGTTGCTACTCTTACCGCTGGTCGCCTGGTTCGCGGGGAGAATGAAACTGCCGGTTGAAGCGAAAGAGCCGGCCGAGGTACTCACGGAAACAACGAATCCTTTGGTGGAGCCTTCGGAGGCTACAGAGATGCCCTTGGCCAACCCACTCGAGGCCTCGGATCAACCAGAGGAATGACGGTTCAAGCCGCCTTGGAATCTGGCGATCGCTCAATCGGCGCCAGGCCTAGCTTTAGCCCGAACGGCTGAAGGAGGCGGTCCAGCGTTTCTTGCGTCGGGTTGTGGCGCGGGTGAATCGCTCTCTGCACATTCGAGCTGGCCATGCCTATTTCGAGCGCGAACTCTTTGACACCGAGAGCGCGGATCACCTTCCCCAGTGCGTCGCGGAGCGGGATGCCTTCGTCCAACGCGGCAAGCAAGAACTCCCGAGCGAAGCTCAGTTCCTGGAGATCCTGTGCCAGCCCTTCGTTCCAATCTCTACTGCGCCTCGCCATCTTTCGTCTCCTCGCAGTACCTGGCCCAGTACCTACGAGCCCGGTCGATGTCCTTCCTTTGCGTGGCCTTGTCTCCACCCGTAAGAAGAAGAATGATCGTGGTGCCATCCTTGGAAAAGTAGATTCTGTAGCCCGGCCCGAATTGCAGCCGTGCCTCCCAGACTCCGCCGCCCACCGACTTGTGGTCGCCCAGGTTCCCGCGTTCGAAGCGGTACAACCTCGCCTGCACCCGGGCTTTAGTCGCAACGTCTAGGGTCTCGAGCCAGGCGCGAAAAGGCGTGTGCCCTTCGTTGGTCGCATACTCGAGAACCAGGTTGGCCACAACCGAAAGATATCGCATATGATACTCGCGTCAAGGCGTGGCCTTGGCTCTGAGGTCAGGTTTGACGCTGTTGGGAAGCGGCGGATGCGGTGCCCCGCGGTCTAGGCCACAGTAACGATGCGCGAAGCTGGCTTCGACTTCGCTCAGCCAGCGGGTAGGTCCGTTCCGAGCCCTGAGCGTAGTCGAAGGGCGGTCGCAGGACCCGGAAGTTGCGAGACGAGATTTTGTTACTGGGAAGAGATTCCTTTGGCCAAGATGCTCGACGAGAATCAGGGGCGGATCGAGAAGGCGACGATCGCCCCAGACGATCCACCGCCCCTCGAAGAGAGCGAGAACCCGCTGCCCTAATGGGATCAGGCGGCCCCGCCGACCACCAGCACGAACTCGCCCTTCAGACTCGGCCGGGCGGTGAAGACGGCCAGCAGGTGGGAGAGAGGTCCGCGGACGATCTCCTCGTGGAGCTTGGTGAGTTCCCGGCCGATCGCGGCGGGGCGCTCGCCCAGCTCGGAGACGGCGTCTTCGAGGCTCGCGAGAATTCGATGCGGCGACTCGAAGAGGATGAAGGTGTGCCCTAGGCCGCCCATCTCGCGATAGAAGGTGCGTCGTTTTCCGGACTTGAACGGCGGAAAACCCGCGAACGTGAACGGGTACGGGGGGAGCCCCGAAGCGACCAGCGCCGCGAGGATGGCCGAGGCGCCGGGGATCGGCTCGATCGTCGCCCCTCGGGCCGCCGCTTCGCGGACGAGCAGAAAGCCGGGGTCCGAAAGCAGAGGCGTACCCGCGTCGCTCGCAACCGCGACGGTTGCGCCCCGTTCCAGCTCGGCGAGGAGGCGCGGCAGCCGCTGCCGCTCGTTGTGCTCGTGGAGGGAGACCAGCGGCTTGCGAATTCCGAGGTGGGCCAGAAGCCGCCCGGTCACCCGGGTGTCCTCGCAAGCGATCAGGTCCGCCCGCTCGAACGCCTCGCGGGCGCGGGCCGAAAGATCGCCAAGGTTGCCGATCGGCGTGGCCACCAGCAGGAGCCGG